>JAGWMX010000121.1 GCA_028871525.1 Gammaproteobacteria bacterium | reverse complement strand
CACGCGGCGCGGACACTTCTGCATCACTCAACGAGGGCGAGAAGTCCTGGCCAAGAATCCAGCCGAAATCAATGTGAAGTTCTTGGAGCAATTCCCTGAGTTCGTCGAGTTCAGAGCGAAACGCCGGGGAAGGGATGAAACCACAGAAACTGGGGAAACAGAAACCCTTCAAACACCTGGCGAGCTTCTGGAAACCGCGTACCAGAAACTTCGCGAAGATCTCTCGGCGGAGCTTCTGAAATTCGTAAGAGAATGCTCCCCGACTTTCTTCGAGCGTCTTGTCATCGATGTACTCGTGAAAATGGGCTATGGCGGTTCCCGAAAGGAAGCCGGAAAAGCCATCGGACGCAGCGGTGATGAAGGTATAGACGGCATCATTAACGAAGATCGTTTGGGCCTCGATGTCATCTACATTCAAGCCAAACGGTGGCAGGCTACAATCGGGCGGCCCGAAATTCAGAAATTTGCGGGTGCCCTACAAGGGCACCGCGCAAAGAAAGGAATCTTTATCACCACTTCCGACTTTAGCCGCGAAGCCGAAGATTATGTGGCAAAAATCGATTCAAAGATCGTGCTCATGGACGGCGAGCAATTGGCCCAACTCATGATCGACCATAACGTTGGGGTAACGCCGGTCACATCATACGAAACGAAGAAAATTGACAGTGACTACTTCATTGAAGAATAAAACGGCTAACGCGTCCAGCCGACGTCGGCGCTGACGCGCCTCCTCGGCTGAAGCTGAACGTTGGGCATCCAGTTGATGGCCATACGGCATTGCCGTATGATGAGGCATGTTCACGGTCGTCGAAACGCCCGCCTTTTCGAAGCTCTGCCTGGACTACTGGACAGAGGATGAGCGTCAGGGTTTCGCGGCGTGGCTCGCGGCCAATCCCGATGCCGGGGATGTAGTACCCGGCTCAGGTGGCTGTCGCAAAGTTCGGTGGACACGAAGTGGCTCTGGTAAGCGGGGTGGCGTAAGGGTGATCTACTACAACCGACTCGCCAACGGGCGAATCTACCTGCTGCTTATCTATGCGAAGAGCGCCAACGAGAACATTCCTGCTCAACTGTTACTGAAGATTAAGGAGGCCTTCAATGCCGATGACTGAAAAGAAGTTGCTGGCCCGTGACGCGAAGCGGGATATCGGCGCCGAACTGCTGGCGTCGGTGTTGGAGATGAAGGCTGGAAAGACCGGTCGCGTTCATCGCATTCCCCTTTCCAAGGTCACTCAGGCTCGAGCGAAATCGGGCCTCTCACAATCCCAGTTCGCCCGTGCTCTCGGTGTGTCCACTCGAACGCTCCAAGATTGGGAACAAGGCCGCCGCAAGCCCTCTGGGGCCGCAAAGGCGCTGCTCACGATTGCGGCAAGGCATCCCGAAGTAATTCGCGAAGTTGTTGCCGCCTAAGACTGTATACCCAACGCGTTCAACGATGATCTTTGGCCGGCTAGGCAAAACGTTGATCTGAGCAATGTCGGCAAAGTTCGTTTTACAGCGGCATAACGTTTTAAGTCGATGTGCCAACGCACGCGGCTTGAGCCTGGCGTTGACTGTAGAAAAACTCACAGGCCGTCACAGGACGCAGCGATGATCCGGAAGGTGCAGGCGCGTTGCCAAGGGGCCGAACACGCGGTCACCACCATCCGGGTGAAAGTCAGGCCCCGGGCACGCGTCAGTGTGCTGCAAGCACCGGACGACGATGGGCTGTGGTGCGCGCAGTTGCGGTCGCCGCCGGTCGACGGCCGCGCCAACCGCGAATTGATCGCGCTTGTCGCGCGGCATTTCCGTTGCCCGCAGGCGGCGGTTACGATCAAGGCCGGCGCCAGCGGGCGCATCAAGCTGGTGACGATCGCAACTCGCTGACGCTGGATCGCGTCGGCGGCATCGCCGCTGCGGGCGATGCGCCCGCTGGGGCTGCGTGCGCCGGTGCGAAGTCTGCGCCTGAGAGATCCAGGGCGGCGAGCAATTTGTTCGGGCCGGTCCGTTCGACGTCAGCGCAGTGGGGCTGGTCGCCGCCGGCGCTAGGCGGCGCCGGCGGCGATCATCAGCCAGCCGACCAGCAGCATCAACAGCAGGCCGGGCAGCGTGCGCCAGCCGAAGCTGTGCTGTTCGCCGAAGGCGATGGCGGCCTTGACCGCCCAGTTGACGCTGTAGGCGAGCCAGATGGCGTTGACGGTCATGCCGGCGCCGATACTGCGGCCGTTGAACAGCGCACAGGCCGCGGCGGCCGCGGTGTGGACGTCCGCCAGGCCGGCGGCGGCGGTGGAGACCAGGGCGCCGACGTCGCCGAAGCGGCGGTTGAGCAACACGCTGACCACCATCACCGCGCCCAGCAGCAGCGCGAAGGCGACCGCGCTTTTGGGGTCGAAGGGACGTCCGGCGGCGCGGTGCGGCGCCGCGGGTGCGCGGGCGGAACGCCACACCAGGATGCCCGCATACAGCGCGCCGACCGCCGCCGCCGCCGCCAGCACCGGCAGCAGGCGCGGCAGCAACTGCGGCGCCAGTGTGCCGACGATGATGCCGACCTGCGCGGTGGAGGCCACCGAGGCCAGCGTGGCGCCGGCGACCGCGCCGGCGGTCAGCGGCGGCTCGGCGGCGGCGCGGCTGCCCATCGCCACGGTGGTGGCGGTGCTGGAGACGAAGCCGGCGAAGAATCCGGCCAGCGGCAGGCCGTAGCGGGCGCCGGCCAGCCGCAGCGCAAGGTGGCCGGTGGCATTGATCGCCATCATCAATACGGCAACGATCCACAGCAGGCGCGGGTTCAGCGACGGGAATCCGGCGATGCCGTGGTTCGGCGTCAGCGGCAGGATCACCAATACCGAGGCCAGCAGGATCAGCCCGTCGTGCAGCTCATCGGCGGTCAGCAGTTGATCGACGAAACGGTGTAGGCGTTCGCGGGCCAGCAGCAGGCCCGTGACCAGCACCGCGACGCCGGCCGCCGCCGCCGGTTGGTGAACCGCCATCGCACCGAGCAGGGAGGTCAGAATCAGTGCCGCCGCAGTGGTGGCGTGCGGTTCGGTCCGGCGCGGGCGCGCCGCGGCGACCACCGCGATGGATGCGATGCCGACCAGCGATGCGGCCAGCAGCAGGCCGCCGCCGAGATCCTCGGCCAGCGCGCCGATCACGCCGGCGAGCGCGAAGGTGCGCAGTCCCGGCGTGCCGGGCGCGCGCTCCGCGGTCTTGTGCCGCTCGCGTTCGATGCCGATCAGCAGGCCGATGCCCAGCGCCGCGGCGATTCCGATGGTGTTGATGGCGCGACCTCGCGCGTGCCAGACGCCGCGCATAGATAGCACCGAAATCAGCCCGCCGCCAAAACCGCCGGCCGGAGGGTTCGCACAGGAATGTCATTGCCAGGGCGGAACCCCATGGTCCCGCCGTAACCCGATCGTCACGGGCCTGCGTGCCTCGCTGCAGGCTTCGCCAACGCCAGACGATGGCACGGTTTCGATCAACGTCACGGCAGCGTCACGAGGTTGCTTCGGCCTTCGGCCTCGAAATGGGGTTTCTCGCAATGAGGTTTTTTCGGGCGTGGTAGCATCCTGCGCGTTCCATGAACCGACGCCGCTACGTCGTTTTTCACTTCGCCGCGCCCGCGCGCCGGGACACGGCCGGACGATGAGCGGCATCGTCGTCGTCGATCAGTTGGTCGACTGGCCGGTCGAGGTGCCGGGGGTGGATGTCGTCACCGCCTGGGAATACCTGACCAACGACGTGTTCACGCGGCTGCGCGGCGCACGCGTGTACAACCTGTGCCGCCGCTTCGGCTACCAGAGCACCGGCTACTACGTCAGCCTGTTGGCCGGCGCACGCGGGCACCGGATCCTGCCGGACATCATCACGGTGCAGGATCTGAAACTGGCGGAGTCGCCGGGCGTGGTCGGCGACGAGATCGAGGAGCTGATCGAGGCCAGCCTGGCGCGGATCGGTTCTTCGGTCTACGTGCTCAACGTCTATTTCGGCGATTCGCCGGTCAAGCGGCACCAGCGGCTGGCGCGCGCGCTGTTCAACCTGTTTCCGGCGCCGCTGCTGCAGGCGCGCTTCGTGTTCCGCGGCGAGGACTGGCGCGTCGAGGCGCTGGGTCCGATCGCGCTGGGCGAGGTGCCGGCGGCGCATCACGAGTTCCTGTATCAGAGCGCGCGCGAATATTTCACCCGCCGCCGCGCGCCGCGCCGCCGGCGCGAGGCGACCCGCTACGATCTGGCGATCCTGGTCAACGAGGACGAGGCCGAGCCGCCGTCCAACCCGCGCGCGCTGAAGCTGTTCGAGAAGGCCGCCGAGGATCTGGGTTTCTCGGTGGATTTCCTCGACAAGTCCGACTACGGTCACGTCGCCGAATACGATGCCCTGTTGATCCGCGAAACCACCGCGGTCAATCATCACACCTACCGCTTTGCGCGCCGCGGCGCGCGTGAGGGCTTGGTGGTGGTCGACGATCCTGAAGACATCCTGCGTTGCGCCAACAAGGTGTTTCTGGCGCAACTGTTGGCGCGCCACCGCATTCCGCAGCCGAAGAGCCTGGTCCTGCACCGCGCCAACGTCGCCGACGCCGGGCGCCAGCTCGGCTTCCCGCTGGTGCTCAAGCAGCCGGATTCGCAATTCTCGCAGGGCGTGATCAAGGTCGAAAACGAGGCCGATCTCAAACGCGAAACGCGCGAATTCCTCGAGCGTTCGGATCTGATCGTCGCCCAGGCCTTCGAGCCGACCGAGTACGACTGGCGCATCGGCGTGCTCGACGGCAAGCCGCTCTATGCGTGCCGCTACTACATGGCCGCCGACCATTGGCAGGTGGTCAAGCGCGACGTCCGCGGCGCCAAAAAAGAAGGCGGGCACGAAACGCTGGACGTGGCCGATGCGCCGCCGAAAGTGGTCGCTGCGGCGGTGGCCGCGGCGCGCGCCGTCGGCCGTGGTTTCTACGGCGTCGATCTGAAACAGTTCGGCGCGGTGGTCAAGGTGATCGAGGTCAACGACAACCCCAACATCGATCACGGCGTCGAGGATCAGTTCCTCGGACCGCTCTTGTATCGGCAAATCGTGGAATTCTTCCTGCGCCGGCTGGAGGCGCAGACCAATTCCCGCGGTCCCGGTGCGGACTGACCGCCCGGCCGGGCGGCCGGCGCGTCATCCGAGCCAGTCGTCGAACCAGCGCCGCGCCCAGTACAGCCCCAGCCCGCTGCCGGCGGCGCCGAGGATCACCGCCGTTTCCAGGCCGACGCGGGCGCCGAGCGCCCAGCCGATCCCGCCGAGTACGGTGGCGCCGAGCATGCCGCACAGCCAGCGCATCGCGGTGGGAGCGTGTTGCTACGGCCGTTCGTGCCCGGCGTCGGGCGCCGCTGCCGGGATGCGCTCGGGCGGCGGTAGCGTGATCGGCGCCTGGCCGGCCTTGGCCAGCAAGGCGTCGAGTTGCACCAGATCGCCGTCGCGCAGCGACGTCCAGCGCGCCAGCAGCCGGTCGAGCGCGGCCCTCTGGTCCCGATACAGCGCGGTCTGACCCTGGGTCGGAGCTGCGTCGGCGGATTCCAGGTCGGTTGCCAGCGCCGCCAGCGCGGCGTTGACCGGCGGCAGCGTCGCGCCGTGCTCGGCGATCAGCGGCGCCAGCGCCCGCTGCAGTGCGCGTGCCGCATCGGCGGCGGCGCCGTCCGGCAATCCACCGGCGCGCTGTT
>JAGWMX010000120.1 GCA_028871525.1 Gammaproteobacteria bacterium | reverse complement strand
GAACTCCTCGACGTCGCGGTGCCAGGTTTCCAGGTAGGCGCATACCGCGCCCTTGCGTTTGCCGCCCTGGTTGACCGCCACGGCGGTGTCGTTGGCGACTTTCAGGAACGGCACCACGCCGTTGGATTTGCCGTTGGTGCCCTTGATGTAGGCGCCCATGCCGCGAACCGGAGTCCAGTCGTTGCCCAGCCCGCCGGCGAATTTGGACAGCATGGCGTTGTCGTGGATCGCGCCGAAGATGCCGTGCAAGTCGTCAGCGACCTGGGTCAGGTAGCAGCTGGAAAGCTGCGGTCGCAGCGTGCCTGAGTTAAACAGCGTCGGCGTCGAACTCAAAAAGTCGAAGCTGGACAGCAGCCGGTAGAACTCGATCGCGCGGCCTTCACGGTCGATCTCGTTGATCGCCAGACCCATCGCCACGCGCATGAAGAACGCCTGCGGCAACTCGAAGCGCACCTTGTTGCTGTGGATGAAATAGCGGTCGTACAGCGTCTGCAAGCCAAGAAAGTCGAACTGGTGGTCCCGCTCCGGCAACAACGCGGCGCCGAGCCGCTCCAGATCGAACAGGCACAGCTTCGGATCGAGCAACTCCAGCTCGGCGGCGCGGTGGATGTAGGCGCGGAAATATTCCGGATACAGCGTGCACATTTCGCCGAAAGTCGGCCGCCGCTGCGGCAGACCGAGAAAGTGCGTCGCTTCGTGGCGCAGCCGGTCGAGCAGCAGCCGCGCCGAGACGTAGGTATAGCTCGGCTCCTTTTCGATTTTCGCGCGCGCCGCCAGCATCAGCGCCTGGGCGACATCGGCTTCCGGGATGCCGTCGTACAGGTCGCGCAGAGCCGCCATCACCACTTCGTCGACATCGACGCCGGACAGATCGGCGCAGGCTTCGGTGACCACCCGCTTCAAGCGGGCGGTGTCCAGCGGCACCAGCGCGTCGCCACCGCCGTCAAGTCTGACCCGGAGCAGTGCGTCTTTGGCCGTCTCGGTGGGGTTGCTGGCGGCTTTGGCCGCGGCCGCGCGGGCGCGGGCCCGTTCCTCGCGGTACAGCACGTAGGCACGCGCCACCTTGTGTTCGCCGGCGCGCATCAGCGCCAGTTCGACCTGATCCTGGATGTCCTCGACGTGTACGGTGCCGCCGCCGGACAGGTGGCGCGTCAGCGCCGTCGCGCACTGCGAGGTCAGCACCGTCACCTGCTCGCGCACGCGGTTGCTGGCCGCAGCCTGGGAGCCTTCCACCGCCAGGAAGGCCTTGGTCATCGCGATCGAGATTTTGCCTGGGTCGAAGCCGGTCAACTTGCCGTTGCGGCGGATCACCCGGATCGCGCCCGGCGCAATGGCCGCCAGTTCCACGGCCGGCGGCGCAGAGGGTGATTCGGTGGCCGGTGAGTGCAAAATGAAGTGCGTGGCGGATTCGGTATGCATGCGGGTTATCCCCTATCAAGCGAGCGACTCGAAAATGTGCAGCTACAACGCCTCGATCAAGTCAGGTCGGGGAACCGCGCCGGTGCGCGGTCCCTGGATGCGGAACGCCGAACAACAGTACCGCTGCTATGACGGATTTTCAACAACATCTTGTGTTGCAGTGCAATTATCAACACAAGATATAGTGAATTCGCGGTTGATCGAACTTCCATAAGTTGTGGATAACTTGGAGTGAAGCGGACAATTGCGAGACTTTTCGTTGCTTGTGAGATCGCGCCGCGACGGTGGCGCTGGCTAGTGCCGGAGGCGCCTCGGCTAGACTGCGAATCTCCCGATCCGCGCAGACCCCGCTTGTCTCGGAGTTCCATGCCATGACCTTGCTGCCCTGTCTGCTCGCCGGAGGCTCCGGCACCCGTTTGTGGCCGTTGTCGCGTGAGCAGTACCCGAAGCAGTTCCTGCGCCTGACCGGCTCCAACACGCTGCTGCAGGAAACGGCGCTGCGCGCCGCGGCGTTGCCGCAGTCGGTGTCGCCGCTGGCGTTGTGCGGCGAACAGCATCGCTTCATCGTCGCCGAGCAGTTGCGCGAGGCGGGTATCGACGGTGCGACCATTCTGCTGGAGCCCGAAGCTCGCAACACCGCGCCGGCGGCGGCTTGCGCGGCGCACTGGGCCGCTGAGCGCCACGGCCCCGACGCGGTGCTGCTGCTGGCCGCGGCCGACCACTTGATCGCCGACCACAACGCCTTCGCCGCAGCGGTCGCCATTGCGGTGCGTGCGGCGGCGGCCGGTCATATCGTCAGCTTCGGTATCCGGCCGACGCGTCCGGAAACCGGGTTCGGCTACGTCCGCGCCGGGGTGCCGTTGCCGTCGGTGCCGGCGGCGCGCGCGATCGCCGAATTCGTCGAAAAACCAACGCCTGGGCGCGCCCGCGCGTTCGTGGCCTCCGGCGACTACTACTGGAACGGCGGCCTGTTTCTATTTCGCGCCGATGTGTTCCTGGCCGAACTGCGCCGGCTGGAGCCGGCAATGGAGGCGGCTTGCGGCCGATCGGTGGCGCGCGCGGTACGCGACATCGATTTCGTGCGGCTGGATTCCGCCGCGTTTGCGGCTGCGCGCAGCGACTCGCTCGATTACGCGGTGATGGAAAAGACCGATCGCGCCGCGCTGGTCGAGCTCGACGCCGGCTGGGACGATGTCGGCTCGTGGAGCTTTCTGGAGAAACAGCCGGGCGGCGACGCGCGCGGCAACTTTGTCCGTGGCGACGTGCTGCTGGAAGACTGCGACGGCTCGCTGGTGCATGCCGATTCGCGGCTGGTGGCGCTGGTCGGTGTGCGCGATCAGGTGGTCGTCGAAACCGACGACGCGGTGCTGGTGGCGGCCAAGGATCGGGCGCAGGACGTGCGCAAGCTCGTCGCCCGTCTGCGCAGCCAGCAGCGGCCGGAGGCGTTGAAGCATCGGCGCGTCTATCGGCCGTGGGGTTGGTATGAGACCATTGCCTCCGGCACGCGCTTTCAGGTCAAACGCATTCAGGTCAAGCCGCGGCAGTCGCTGTCGCTGCAGATGCATCACCATCGCGCCGAGCACTGGGTGGTGGTCACGGGCACCGCCAGGGTCACCTGCGGCGATCGCGAGTTTCTGCTGACCGAAGACCAGTCGACTTACATCCCGCTCGGCCACCGCCACCGGTTGTCCAACCCCGGCAAGTTGCCGCTGGAACTGATCGAAGTACAGAGCGGCGCCTATCTGGACGAGGACGACATCGTGCGCTTCGACGACGTATACGGCCGCGCCGTGCCGGTTCCGGCGCGGCGCTGATGCGCTTCTGGCCGCGACTGCAGGTGGCGCTGGACGCGCTATGTTCCGCGCAAGGTGATGCGGTTGTCGGTGCCCTGGCACAACTCGTGGCGGCGCTGCGGCCGCGCCGCGCGGGCGATGGCGCCACTGCCGGACGCCGTCTAGAGGCGTTGGCGCAGGCGCTCGGCGAACGGCCGCAAGCGGCGGCGGCACTGCGAGCGGCAGTGGCCCGCCTGTTGGCGGAAAAGCGCTTGCTGCATTTGTTCGCCGATGCCGGCGTGCTGGCCAACGAGAGCGTATTCGCCGCCGCGCGCCGGCGCCTGAGCGAACGGCTGCTGCCGCCGGTGCCGAATCCCGAGCGCCTGCGCGATGTCGTCGGCCTGATCTTCCGGCGGCGTGACTACCGGTGGGTGGAGGCGGCGCCGGAGGCAGCCTGGCTGCGGCTGATGCACGAGCTGGATTTCGGCAGTGTGCGCGGCGGCCGCGAGGGGCGGTGTATCGTCGACCAGATTCTGGAAAGCCTGGAAGTGATTTCCTATCGTATCGCCGCCATCGGGCTGGAGCCCGAGATCGTGCGCATTCATCCCGAAGTCGAGCGCTACGAGTCGCCGTTTCTGGCCCAGAACGCCGAAGTGCGTCTGCTGCTGCTGCGGTCGCGCGACGTGCAGCAGGGGGCTGCGCCGGCAGAGCCCGATGCGCGCCACATCCTGGTGCTGCTGGATCAGTGCCAGGGTATCGCCGAGAGCATTCGCCGGCGGGCGCCGGCGACCGGCGCCTCGGTAGCGCTGACCACCCTGCTGGTGCGCCTGGAACAGAATCTCGAACGCGCGCGCGCGTTGATCGGCCTGTTCGAAATCAAGCCCGAGGTCGATCGCAACCGCGACCGGCTGCGTTTGTTCCGCCGGCTGCTGCGCGCCGAGGCACGCAAGTACAGCCTGCACGATCTGTTTTCCACCACTGTCGATCTGCTGGCACAGCGGGTGACCAGCAACGCCGGCCACGCCGGCGAAGCCTACATGACGTCCTCGCGCAGCGAGTATTTTGCATTGCTGCGCTCGGCGATGGGCGCCGGCCTGCTGGTGGCGCTGGCCGCGACGATCAAGACGCGGTGGCTGGCGGGAACCTATGCGCCGTTCGTCGAGGCCGTGGTGTATTCGGCCAACTACGTCTGGTGCTTCGTGCTGATGTCCGCACTGCACTGGTCGCTGGCCACCAAGCAGCCGGCGATGACCGCCAACCGGCTGGCGCACAGCATGGACGTCGACGGCCGCGGCGATCCTCTCGACGGGCTGGTGGAGCTGATTGTGCGCACGCTGCGTAGCCAGTTCATCGCACTGGTCGGCAATTTCCTGCTGGTGATCCCGTTGCCGCTGATCTTCGCCCGGTGGTCGGTGCATGCCGCCGCCGGCCCGGCGGACGCGGACGCGGCCGGATACCTGTTGCAGCAGATCGACGTGGCATCGCCGCTGACCTGGCTGTGGGGCGCGATCACCGGCGTGTGGCTGTTCGCCGCCGGGCTGGTGGCCGGCTATTACGACAACAAGGCCGTTTACGACCGGATTCCGCAACGCATCGTCCACCTGGGCGTGCTGCGGTGGCTCGCGCCGTCGCGGCGCGAGCGGCTGGCGGCATGGCTGGAGAACAATCTCGGCGCCATCGCCGGCAGCGTGTTCTTCGGCGTGATGCTCGGCTCGACGGGGGCGCTCGGCCACGTGCTGGGTTTGCCGCTGGATACCCTGCACGTGACGTTTTCGACGGCCAACGCCGCGCTGGCGATGGGGTGGTTGCCGCACGCTCCGGATCCGCGCCAGTGGCTGGACGTGATCGGTGGTATCGCGGCGATCGGCGCCATGAACCTGTCCGTCAGCTTCGGTCTGGCGCTGTGGGTGGCGCTGCGTTCGCAGCGCGTGCGTTTCGGCCGCAGCTGGCGCCTGCTGGGCAAGCTGGCGCTGCGGCTGCTGCGTGACCCGCTGGCGTTTTTCTGGCCGCCGGCCGAGACCCCGCGCCCGCCGGGCTGAAAGCTGGTTCGAGCGCCGGCAGGTATGATAGAAAACCCGGGCGAGGAAGTCTACGCGGTGGGTTCGCTGCTGGGCAAGGAGTTCGCCTTCAGCGTTACCAAGGGGGTCGTCAGCGCCATACGCCGGGGAAAGGGCCTGGACTACATTCAGAGCGACGTGCTGGTGTTGCCCGGCAGCAGCGGCGGTCCGCTGCTGGATGCGGCGGGTAACGTGGTGGGAGTCACCGAGGCCGGGGTGGAGCTTTTCGGCGTACCTGCCGGCATGAATTTTTTCGCTCCGGCGCGCGACATTTTCTCGGCGCTGGCACTCGTCGATAAGAACGCCCGGTAGCACCCCCGCGCGGCGCGGGCCCGGTCTACAGCGGCGCCCGTGCCGGATCACGGGCGGAGGGCGTGGCCAGCAGCGCGGATCGGATCCCGATAATCAGCGGGGCCGTTGGTCGGTGCGCTTGCGCGACAGTCATGCTAAGTACCTAACTTCATAAATATGATGACGTATAAATTTGGCACACTTCCATCTCCCATGGCAAAATCGGGAGCCAGGGAGGGAGATGTATGCCAAGAAAATGCCCATTTCGCATCGACTTGTCGGACGCTGAGCGACTGCGACTGC
>JAGWMX010000023.1 GCA_028871525.1 Gammaproteobacteria bacterium | reverse complement strand
AGCGCGCAATCTGGTTGAGCGCTTCTTCAACAAGCTCAAACAGTTTAGGCGTATTGCCACTCGATACGAGAAGCTCTCTGCTCATTTTATTGCCATGGTGACTTGTGGATGCCTCGTCCTGTGGCTGAAATGATTGTTAACACGGCCTAACTTGCAGCGTCGATGACGACGCGTTGTGGCGGTGATCGGTAACGGTGCCAGTGCCATCCAGGTCATCCCGGAAATCGCCAGGACGGCCGCGCGGCTGACCGTGTTTCAGCGCAGCGCCAACTGGATTTTGCCGCGCTGGGATCATGCCTGCGGCCGCTCGGTCCACGCGTTGATGCACGCTCTGCCGTTGCTGCTGCGGCTCATGCGCTACTGGAGCTGGGCCTGGCACGAAGCGCTGTGGCCTCTGGTTTTATCGCGCCGCCGCGAGCGTGGCGCTGGCGCCTGCTGCAGGCTTTTCTGCTGTGGAACATGCGTCGGCAGATCAGCGACCCTGGGTTGCGGCAAGCATTGACGCCGGACTATCCGGCCGGCTGCAAACGCATTCGGCTGTCGGACGACGACTACGCGGCTTTGAGGCGCGACAATGTCGCCGCCGTCACCGCGCTGATCGAGCGCTTCGAGGCCGAAGGTATCTGCGACATCAATGGCCGCCTGCATCCGCTCGGGGCAGGGGTCTTCGCCACCGGCTTCAAAAGCCTCGAATTCCTGGCGCCGCTGCGGATCTGTGGCCGCGACGGCGTTGAGCTGCAACGGCGCTGGCGGCGCGAATGCGCCGAAAGCCTCAAACGGACTGTCTGGAGCGCCGGCTGTCGCAACCGGTATAAAACCGCTGACGGCCACGTCATCAATAACTGGCCGTACAGCACGCTGACCTATTGGCTGCGCATGCGTCGGATCCGGGTAACGGACTGCAAGGACGTTGCGCGCGCCGGATCGGCTGACTCGCCGAGGTGATTGTGTCGACCTGAGATCTGCGGATCGATCAGTTGCCGAAGCAGGTTGCGGTCGGCTCTCAGGGTTTGACTGGCGGGTTTGACTGGCGGGTTTGACTGGCGCCGCCGCCATCCGCCGCTGCGGTTATGATCGTGCGGTATCCGGGTGGCGATGGGCTGGAGGAGGAGCCGGCGCCGATGGCGGTTCGCACTGCGCCGTGGACAGGGATTTTGCGCCGTTGTGGCTGGTTGTCGGCCGTGCTCGCCGGCGCGCTGAGCGCCTGCGCCGGCTATCAGCCGCAACCCTTGCACCCGCGTGCCAGCGCACAGGCTTTCGCCGAGCGCCGGCTGGATGCGCCGGCGCTCGGCCGGCGGGTGGCGCCGTTGCTGCCGCAGCCGCCGCCCTCCTGGCCGCCTCCGCGCTGGGACCGCGCCACGTTACTGGCGGTGGCGCTGGTGGAAAACCCAGAGCTGGCGCGCGCGCGCGCCGAGGTGGCACAGGCGGCAGCTGGAGAGATCACCGCGCGTCAGCCGCCGAATCCGGTGCTCGGTCTGCAGTCGGAGTACGAGTTGGGGGGGTCCAAGAGTTTGTCGGACGAAAACGACAGACCCTGGCTGTACGGCATCAGTTTCGAGATCCCGCTGCGCTGGCCGTTGCAGCGCCGTCTGGCGGAGCGCCTGGCCGGTCTGGCCACCGACTCGGCGCACTGGAAATTGATGGAAGCGACCTGGTCGGTGCGCCATGCATTGACCGAAGCTTTATCTGATTGGCAGGCCACGAAGCGGACGATTGCCGTGCTCGATATGCTGTTGGATGCCGAAGACCGGCTGATCGCGACCTTGCGCCGGCGAATCGATGCCGGCGAAGAAGCCGTCACCACGCTGCTGCCGCTGCAGGCGCAGCGTGCTGCCGATGCGCAATCACGGGCACGAACGCAGGCACAGATGGGTGATGCGCAATCGCGCGTCGCTGCGGCGCTGGGACTGCCGCCACAGGCGCTCGACACGCTGCGGCTGGACTGGCCGGACTGGGGCCGGCCGCCACCGCTGGATCAGGTGAAGCTGGCGGCACGGCGCGAACAGGCGCTGCTGTCGCGCGCCGACCTGGCTGAGGCGATCAGCGAATATTCAGCCGCCGAGACGCGCCTGCGGCAAGCGGTGGCCCATCAATATCCGCAGTTGAACGTTGAGCCCGGTTACTACTGGGATCACGGGGTCCATAAATTTCCGCTCGGCTTCAGCTTCACGCTGCCGATCTTCAACCAGAACCAGGGCGAGATCGCGCAAGCGCACGCTGCGCGTGAGGTCGCCGGGCGGCGCATGCTGTCGGTGCAGGCACGGATCTATGGCCAGATTGCCGGTGCTGGCCGCAGCGAGGTGCTGGCACGCGAGCAGGTCGACCAGGCTCGGCGGCAGGTCGGGCTGGCGCAGCAGCAGGTGAGACTGACCGCGCGTGCGCTGCAGCTAGGCGCCGACGACACTGTGCAGGCGCTGGCGGCGCAGATCGCCGCAAAGCGTGCCAGCCTGGAGTTTTTGAGCGCGCAGGCGCGGCTGCAGCAGGCGCGCAACGCATTGGAAGGCGCGCTGCATATGCCGCTTTCCGGGCCCGAATCGTTGCTGCCGCACGCGGCGTTGCCAGGAGCCAGCCAATGAATCAAATCAACCGCCGAGGCCAGGTTGTCGCGCTGGCGGCGATGCTTCTGTTGGCAGTCGGGAAGACTGACGCCGATGACGACGATACGGCTCCGGTGGCGAACGCCGGCGCAGCGTTGCCGGCGCTGAATCTTTCCCAGCAGCAGGCGGCGGAAATTCGTGTCGCGCGGCCGCTGGCGGCGGCGCCGCCGCTGCTTGAGCAGGCGCTCGGCGAAGTGCTCGATCCGCAGCGGTTTATCAGCGACAGCACTTTGGTGGACGCGACCGAGGCCGCGGCGCTGGCCGTCGATGCCGAGGTCAAACGGCTGCGCGCACTGTACCGCGCCGGCGCCAGTGCGTCGTTGAAGGCGTTGCAGGCGGCCGCAGCGCGACAGGCGCAAACGCAGGCGGAACTGTCTACGGCGCGCAGCCGGCTGGCGTTGCGCTGGGGTGCGCTGGCGAAAGACAGTGCGAAACAGCGCCAGCGTCTGATCGCGGCGCTGATTGCCGGTCGCATCGCGCTGATCCGAGCGGATCTGCCGGGACACCACAGCCTCGGTCGGCTGCCGCAGCGGGCACGGGTCGATGTCGACGGGGTACAGTGGCCGGCGCGGGTGCTGGGGGTGTCGCCACAGGGCGGCGCGGCGCTGGCCTCGGCCGCGCTGTTGCTCGAAGTCGACCATCCGCCCCCCGGACTGGCATCCGGTGCACGCTTGCCGGTGCGGCTGGAAGGCGCGCCGCAGTCCGGATTCGTGATACCGGCGGCAGCGCTGCTATACGACGAACACGGCAGCTATGTCTATCTCGAACTCGCCGGCAAAACCGGCGATGGCCGCACGCGTTTCGCGCCGAAAACCGTCGAATTGCTGCAGCCGGTGGGTCACAGCTGGCTGGTGCGTGGTCTCAACGCTGACGAACGTGTCGTGGTCCACGGCGCCGGTGTGCTGTGGTCGCTGCAGGGACTTGGCAGCGTCGAAGCCGAGGACGAAGATTGAGCGGATCGGCGGCGCCAGGCGTGGGTAGTGGAACTGTGGCTTGCGTGCTGGCTGCGCGGGCGCATGCACGCCGCTCGGCCAGCCGATGCTGAGCGCGATCGTCCGTGCCTCGCTGGCACACCCGCGGATCGTTACTGCCGCCTCGGTGCTGGTGGCGATGCTGGGTGGCGCCGCACTGCTGTCGGCACGCTTCGACGTGTTTCCGGATTTTGCACCACCGCATGTGCTGGTGCAGACTGAGGCGCCGGGACTGGACGCAAGGCAGGTCGAAGCGCTGGTGACGCGACCGCTGGAAGGGCTGTTACTCGGCACCGAAAACGTCGCTGCAGTGCGCTCCACCTCCAGCCAGGGGTTGTCGGCGATCCAGGTGGTGTTCGCTCGCGGCGGCGACCCGTACCGCCAGCGTCAGGTGGTCACCGAACGTCTGGCCGAGGCTGCCGGTCTGCTGCCGCCCGGCGTCGGCCCGCCGCTGCTGTCGCCGCTGTCTTCGTCGATGGAATATTTGGTGCATTTCGGTTTTACCAGCCGACGCCTGACGCCGACCGAGCTGCGCGACCTGGTGCGTTGGGTGATCAAGCCGCAGATTCTTGCAGTCCCCGGAGTGGCGCAGGCGCAGATCTTCGGCGGCGCGGTGCGCGAGCGGCAGGTGCGGGTCGATTCCACCGCGCTGGCCGCCGCCGGCCTGACGCTGGAGGACGTGTTCGGTGCGGTGCAGCGCGGTACGCGGCTGGTGGGTGGCGGTTACATCGAAACGCCCTCGCAGCGCATCGTGATTCAGGCGCAGGCGCCCGGGATCACGCCCCGGGCTTTGGCGCAGACGCTGGTGACGACCCGCAATGGCATGCCGTTGCGGTTGGGCGATGTTGCGCAAGTTGAAGACGGTATCGAACCGCGATTCGGCGACGCGATCGTCGCTGGCCGACCCGGCATTCTGGTCGAAACCTCGACCCAGTACGGTGCCAATACGCTGGATGTTACCCACGCGCTGGAGCATCGGCTGCAGGCGCTGGTTCCTGCTCTGAAGCAGCAGGGGGTGGACTATCACCCGGCGCTGCTGCGGCCGGCCAGTTTTATCGAAACCGCGCTGGTCAAGCTGCGCGCCTCGCTTTTGATCGGTGCGGTGCTGGTGGTTGTTTTGCTGCTGGTGACGCTGCGCGACTGGCGCGGCGCATTGATCTCGTTTTCGTCGATCCCGCTGTCGCTTTCGGCCACGGTGTGGATTCTCAACGACTGGGGCTTGTCCCTGAATACGATGAGTATCGGCGGGCTGGTGGTAGCGCTTGGAGTGGTGGTGGACGACGCTGTGATCGACGTCGAAAACATCACCCGCCGCCGCCGCGGTGCCGGCGCCGCGCTTGATGCCCGGCAACTGTTCGTCGACGCCTCGCTGGAAGTGCGGCTGCCGGTATTCTACGCTACCGCAGCGGTGGCGGTGGCTTTCCTGCCGATTTTCATGCTGACGGGCGTGCAGGGCGCCTTTTTCCGGCCGCTGTCGATCGCTTTCCTGCTGGCGGTGGCGCTGTCGCTTCTGGTGGCAATGAGCGCGACGCCGGCACTGTGCGCGTTATTGATGCGCCGCCACGTGCCGCCGCCGGAAGCCGGCTTCCTGACCCGCTGCAAATCCACACAGCGGCGCGTGATCGAAGGTCTGTATCGCCGCCCGCACCTGGTGGTGGCGATCCTGCTGTTCAGCGGCCTCGCCGGGGCCGTGCTGTTGCCGGTGTTCGGCCAGCGCCTGCTGCCGGATTTTCGCGAGAACTATCTGATCGCCCACGCCTCGCTGCGTCCCGGCGTATCGCTTGAAGAGACGACCCGGGTCGGCGAGCAGATCACCCGGCGGCTCGGAATCATTCCCGGTGTCGCCAGTGTCGCCGAGCAGATCGGCCGTGCCGAAAATGGTCAGGACCCGGATGCACCGAACAAGAGCGAATTCGAAATCCAGATCGACCCCGGCAAAGGTTATACGCCAAACCAGATCGAGGAACGAATTCGAAATGTTTTTAATGACTTTCCAAACCAACTTACCGAGATCTATTCGGTATTGGCTGAACGTATCGGTGAAACGCTGTCAGGCGAGACCGCGCCGTTTTTTGTCAGCGTGTTCGGCACCGACCTCGATACCGACGACCGCGTCGCACAGCAGGTCGCTTCGGTGCTGCGGAGATTGCCAACCTCCGGCGCGGTGCGCCTGAAAGTACCGCCTCGGCAGGTCGAACTAAGAGCCGAACTGCGGCCCGAGGCACTGGCCGTTTACGGTCTGCAGCCGGACGAAGTGCTGCAAACGATCAACGCCGCCTTTCAGGGCAGCGTGATTGCGCAGTTGCAGCACGCCGATCGCAGCGTGCCGGTGGCGGTGCGTTTGGCCGGTGCCGGCGCCAGTCCGCAGGCGGTCGGAGCGCTGTTAATGCACGGTCGCAACAGTACGCTGGTGCCGCTTGACAGGGTGGCGCGGTTGGCGATGGTTCAAGCGCGCAGCCAGATCGAACACGAAGACGGCCTGCGTCGGCAGGTGGTTGTCGCCACACCGACCAGCGCGGACCAGGTCGGTTACGCCGCAGCGGCGCAGCGCGCGATCGAATCGCAAGTCAAGCTGCCGGCCGGCGTTTACCTGCGCTATGGCGGTGCGGCGCAGCAGCAGGTCGCCGCCGCCCATCAACTTTATCTGCATGCCGCCACGGCGCTGGTGTTGATCGTGTTGCTGATGGCGCTGGCGTTTGGCCGTGTACGCCACGTGATGCTGGTGCTGTTGGCGCTACCCGGCACGTTGATCGGCGGTGTGACCGCCGCCGCTGCCACCGGCGGCACGCTGACGCTGGGTGCGATGGTCGGCTTCGTCGCGCTGTTCGGCATGGCGGCGCGCAATACCATCCTGCTGGTGTCGCATTACGATCACCTGGTTCGCATCGAAGGCCAGCCATGGGGCCTCGCCACCGCGGTGCGCGGCTCGGAGGAGCGGCTGACGCCGGTACTGTTGACAGCGCTGATGACGGCGTTGGCGCTGTTGCCGGTGGCGGTACAATCGCACCAGCCGGGTCACGAGATCGAAGGACCGATGGCGGTGGTGATTCTCGGCGGGCTGGTGTCGTCGACCGCGGTCAGCCTGCTGCTGATTCCGCCACTGGCGGCGCGCTGGCTTAAGCCGCGGTAGAGTGCGGAGATGGTTTAACCTCGCGCCACCAGCACTCGCGCCGGGCGGTGCGCCATCTTGAAGTCGGACTGTTCACCCCCATAACGCGAATGAGTTATCGGGAGTCATCGCATGCCGTTTTACGAATATCTTTGCGGCCATTGCGGCCGGCATACCGAGTTACTGCAGAAGATTTCAGATCCGCCGGCGACGGATTGCCCGCACTGCGGCGCAGCGGAGCTGGTCAAGCAGGTTTCCGCCGCTGGTTTCCGCCTCAAGGGGGGCGGTTGGTATGAGACTGACTTCAAGAACGACGGCAAACGCAACCTGGCCGGCGACTCGGCCGAACCGGCGTCCACCGCCAGTGGCGAGAAATCGGACAGTAGTACCTCCGCGAGTAAACCTGCCGCCGGCGCTGCAGCTGCCGGCGATAGCGTCGGCGCCAAGCCTGCGGGTACCGGCGGTAGCGCCGCTGCCAAACCCGCCACCACCGCAGCCGATTCGTGATTCGCCGGTGGCTGATCGCCGGGCTGTTGGTGTGGGTGCCGCTGGGCGCCACGCTGCTGGTCATCCACTTTCTGGTCGGGCTGGCTGATACCAGCCAGCTTCTGCTGCCCTCGGAACTGCGCCCGGACGCGCTGTTCGGGTTTCATGTACCCGGTTTCGGGCTGATCGTCATCGCCGTGCTGGTGCTGGGTACCGGCGCGCTGGCGGCGAACGTGCTCGGGCAACGGGTGCTGTCCGCCGGTGAGCGGCTTTTGGCTCGCGTACCGCTGGTGCGTTCGGTGTACGGCAGCATGAAGAAAATCACCGAGGCAGTATTTTCCGGCGGCTCGATGTCGTTTCGTCGCGTGGTGCTGATTGAGTATCCGCGCAAGGGGATATGGTCGATCGGGTTCCTGGCCGGCGACGGGATGACCGAAGTCAGCAAGGCGGTGGGATCGGATTGTGTGTCGGTGTTCGTGCCGACCACGCCGAATCCGACCTCGGGGTTCATTCTCCAGGTGCCGCGCGCCGAGGTGCGGATGCTGCCGATCAGCATCGAGGACGGCATGCGCTACGTGATTTCTCTGGGTATGGCGCCTCCCGACGCACCGCGTTCGCCAGATTCGCCGGGTGCGTCCACCTGAAGTCTGCCCGCGCCTGATAAACTGCCACTTTTCCGGGTTTAAATTTCTCCAGATGCGCACGCATTACTGTGGCCAGGTCGGCCGCGATTCGGCTGGCTCCACGATCACGGTCTGCGGCTGGGTACACCGTCGCCGCGATCACGGCGGCGTGATTTTCATCGACCTGCGTGATCGCGAGGGGTTGCTGCAGGTGGTGTTCGATCCTGACGCCGCCGAAGTGTTCACCGCCGCCGAGCGGCTGCGCTGCGAATACGTGGTGCGCGTCAGCGGTTTGGTGCGGCCACGGCCGCCGGGCACCGAAAACCCGTCGCTGGCCACGGGCGCGGTGGAACTGGTGGCGCGCGAACTCGAGTTGCTCAACCGAGCCGAGACGCCGCCGTTTGCACTCGACGACGACAGCGTCGGCGAAGACGTGCGGCTGCGCTATCGCTACATCGATCTTCGCCGGCCGCGGCTGCAGAAGAATTTGCGGCTGCGTCATGAAGTCATCCGTCGCATCCGCAGATTCATGGACGCCCACGGTTTCATCGAGGTCGAGACGCCGATCCTGACCCGCGCCACGCCGGAAGGCGCGCGCGACTATCTGGTGCCGAGCCGCACCCATCCCGGACATTTCTTCGCACTGCCGCAGTCGCCGCAGTTGTTCAAGCAGTTGCTGATGGTCGGCGGGCTGGATCGCTACTATCAGATCGCCCGCTGTTTCCGCGACGAGGATCAGCGCGCTGATCGCCAACCGGAATTCACCCAGCTCGACGTCGAAACCTCGTTCCTTTCGCTGACCGATATCACCGGCCTGATCGAGTCGATGGTGCGCGAGTTGTTTCACGCGGTGCTGCAGGTGGAGCTGCCGGATCCGCTGCCGCGGCTGTCCTACGCCGAGGCCATGGGCCGCTACGGTTCCGACAAGCCGGATCTGCGCAATCCGCTGCAGCTGGTGGAGATCAAGGATCTCGTGGCTGACAGCGAATTCAAGGTGTTCGCGGTCCCGGCGCGCGATCCGGGCGGCCGGGTGGCGATGCTGAAAGTGCCGGGCGGCGGCCGTTTGAGCCGCGGCCAGATCGACGCTTATACCGAGCTGGTCGTTCACCATGGCGCACGTGGACTAGCCTGGATCAAGGTCAACGAGACGGCGAGAGGCCGCGATGGGCTGCAGTCCCCGATCGTCAAGAATTTGTCCGACCAGGCGCTCGCCGGGATTCTGCAACGCTGCGGCGCGCAGGATGGCGATTTGCTGTTCTTCGGTGCCGGCAAATTCAGGGTGGTATGCGAAGCTTTGAGCGCTCTGCGCCTGAGGCTCGGGCAGGATTTGGGCCTCAATCAAAACACCTGGCAGCCGCTTTGGGTCGTGGACTGGCCGATGTTTGAATACGCCAGCGAATCCGGAGGTGGGCCGCAGGCGGGTCGGGTACGCTGGGCGGCGCTGCACCATCCGTTTACCGCACCGAAGCTCGACGATGTCGCCGCACTGGAAGCCGATCCCGGCGGCGTGTTGTCGCAGGGTTATGACCTGGTGCTCAACGGTATCGAGATCGGCGGCGGCTCGATCCGCATCCATCGTCAGGAGATGCAGCAGGCGGTATTCCGGTTGCTGGGTATCGGTGACGGCGAGGCGCGCGAGAAGTTCGGCTTTCTGCTCGATGCGCTGCGCTCCGGCGCACCGCCGCACGGCGGCATCGCGCTGGGTCTGGACCGGCTGATCATGCTGATGGCCGGAGAAGGTTCGATTCGCGAAGTGATCGCTTTCCCGAAGAATCAAACGGCCCATGACCCGATGACCGGCGCTCCCGGCACGGTCGACGCCCGGCAGCTACGAGAGCTGGCGATCCGCAATACCCTGAAGCCCGAGACCGTGGCGGTCGGATGAAAAAAACTTTTGTGAGTCGGCGCGGCAAAAGCATTTTCGGCATTCAATGGCGGTGGCGAAGTTTGACGTTTTTCATCGCTCCGGCATTGATCGCAGGCTGCGGCGTCGTCGGCAACGGGGTAACGCCCACTGCATTGTCCATTCAGCCGGCCTCCGGTGCGGTTGCCGATCCGGCTACCAGGATATTCCAATGCTTCACTGGCGGATTGAACGCCACGCTGTTTTTCAGCGACGGCTCGGTCGCGGATTTCACCCGCAGCGTCAAGTGGTCGAGTTCGAATACCGCGGTGGTCGAGGTCAGCAACGCCGACATTCCGGTGCCGGCGCAAAGCAGCAGCGTGTTCGCGCCGGGAGCCTTGGTGCCGGTGTCGCCCGGCACGGCAACGGTGACGGCCAGCTTCGATCGGCTGAGCGCGTCGGTCAAGGTCAGTGTCGACGCGCCGAAAAATCTGCAGATCCGCAAGGTCGATCAAGCGCGTCTGGTGCAGGTGCCGGAAGTGATCATGGCACCCGGCAGCACGCAGAACCTCACACTGGTGGGCGATTTCGACGGTGTGCAGCGTAACGTGGGGGCGCAGGTCAATTGGAGTTTTCAGACCCCGGATACTTCGGTGGCAACGATCAATCCAACCACCGGCGCAATCAGCGCGCTTGCGCCCGGCGGACCGCTGACGGCCGTGGCCAGTTCCAGCCTGTGCAGTCTGAGCGCGGCCATGCCGGTGACGGTGGCGCCGGTGCAGAGCCTGGTGATCGCCCCACAGTTCGGCGGCGCCGCACTGATCGTCGGTGATTTAGAGCGCTTTGACGTGCTCGCGAATTTCGCCAGTGGTCCGCAGCAGGATTTGAGCACCCAAGCGGCGCTGACGTCGTCCAATACGGCTGAGGCCGCATTCGGTTCGGCGGCCGCCCCCAACTACCTGGTGTCGATCGCCGACGGCGCGCCAGTGACCGTATCCGCCAGTTTTGGCAGCGGGTCGTCGGCGGTACAGGCGGTGCCGGTGACGGTCAGTCTGGTCGCGGCCAACTTGCAGTCGCTGGTGGTCACGCCGAACGAAACCAGCCTTACCGCCAACGCGCCGATGACTCAGTACCCCGGCACCGGTGCGCAGGTGGCACAGTTTCAGGCCGCTGGCAGTTTCGACAACGGTCAGACCCAGGATGTCACCAGCGTCGCCAGATGGTCTTCCAGCAACACTGCCCTGGCGATCGTCAATTCGTTGCTGCCGATCTCCGGCTTGGCCACCGCCGGCGGTAGCAGCACCGGTTCGGTGGTGGTAACCGCCCAGGACAGCCGGGCGGCGCAGAATCCATTGGCCACTGCCCAGCTCGACCTGGTGCCGGCGCCGACCGCGTCGGCGCCCTGAGACGGCGCCCTCTGAGGCGGTGCCATTGTCGCGATGCGGTAAAATTCACGATAACGTTTGATTGCGCGCCGCACGCGGCGCGCGAGGAGGGTGTCGATGGCCGCCCAATTCAAGCTCGACCCGTTCAACCTGCTCGACGATGAGACCTGCGAGCTGCGCATCCGGGCGGCCAAGGCAACGCTCGGTCAGCGGTTGGCGATCCTCGGCCACCACTATCAGCGTGACGAGGTGTTCCGGCATGCCGACTTCACCGGAGATTCCCTGAAATTATCCAGGCAAGCCGCTGAAACGAAAGCCGAATATATCGTTTTCTGTGGCGTGCATTTCATGGCTGAGGTGGCCGATATCGTCACTGGCGGCCAGCGGCAGGTGATCCTGCCGGATCTTGCGGCTGGTTGTTCGATGGCCGACATGGCGAATCTGGTCAAAGTCAGAAAATGCTGGAATGAATTGACACAGATTATTGATCCCGATGAAAGTGTGACGCCGGTCACCTATATCAATTCAGCCGCCGACCTGAAAGCGTTCTGCGGTGACCACGGCGGTATCGTCTGTACCAGCTCCAACGCCCGTGCGGTGCTGGAATGGGCGTTTTCCCGCCGTGAGAAAGTGTTGTTTTTCCCCGATCAACACCTCGGCCGCAACACCGGTCACGCGATGGGTCTCCCGCTCGAACAGATGGTGCTGTGGGATTTCACTCAGCCGCTGGGCGGGCTGACCCCGCAGCAAATCCGTCAGGCCAGAATCATTCTGTGGAAGGGATTCTGCTCGGTGCACCAGATGTTCCATCCGGCGCACATCGAGAAGTTTCGTGGCGAACACCCGCACGGCAGGGTGATCAGCCACCCGGAAAACGCCTTCGAAGTGTGCCAGCTGTCGGACCATGTCGGGTCCACGGAATACATTTTGCGCACGGTGCGAGCCAGTCCGCCGGGGACACACTGGCTGGTGGGTACGGAATTGAATCTGGTCAACCGCCTGCGCGCCGAGATGGCGCCGAAAGGGGTCGTCGTGCAGTTCATGTCGCCGCTGGTGTGCATGTGCTCGACGATGTTCCGCACCGATCCGCAGCATTTGGCGTGGGCGCTGGATAACCTCGTGGCCGGGCAGGTGGTCAATCGCATCCAGGTTCCGGAGCCGACTGCCGGTTCGGCGCGGCGGGCGTTGAATTTGATGCTCGAAGTTGTGGATTGACGCGGCGTATGCACATGTGTTCATGTTGCTCAGTTGCGTTCTGAATATGCCGTAGGAGCCAGACAATGCCGTATCCCGATCCCAGCCACGTGCTGACACCACGTAGCCGTATTCGCAACGTGCAGGTGCTGTATGACGGCGGCGAAGGCGAGTGGTCGCTCGCGCAACTCGAATGGGACAATACAACCACTCTCGGAATCCGCTGGAACGGCGATGCCGACACCCCGATCGGTAATCCGCAATCGTGCGGCCACCCAACCTGTTGCATCCTTCCAGAAGCACTGGCTTCAACCATCAAAGCGGCTGTGAAGAAGCGCGAATCGCCCCTGCTTGCCGCTTACCGGGAAATGGCGCAGGACGAAAAACCCGAGGAGGACGCGCGCGCTTGGGCCGACGCGCTGATTGGCGATGCCGCAGGCGCTGCCGATGAAACGTGGTGAAGTGTGGTGGGTGAGCTTTGATGCAGCGGTAGACGGGGAGATTCGGAAGCGGCGCCCCGCCGTGATTCTCAGCAATGATGCCGCCAACGCTGCGCTGCATCGCGTGCAGGTGATTCCACTGACCAGAAACACCGCCAAAGTCTATCCTGGTGAAGCATT
The DNA here is from genome assembly GCA_028871525.1 of Gammaproteobacteria bacterium. Classification (GTDB taxonomy): domain Bacteria; phylum Pseudomonadota; class Gammaproteobacteria; order Nevskiales; family Nevskiaceae; genus SCRT01. Next base: position 19,002 of record JAGWMX010000023.1, on the reverse strand, counting down.
GGTCAGCGTGGCGGGCCGGCAGGGCAAGGCCACGGTGAGCCAACTCGCAACCGCTTCGAAGCAGCGCCTCACCAAGCGTCTCGATACACTGAGCACAAGCGATCTGAAGGCGGTCGAGAAGGCCGTGCTGGTGCAACTTGGACTCCGGAGCTAACCCATGTGGACCGACGCCAAACCTCTCGCCCAAGCTGACCCCGAGCTGTTCAGCGCAATCGAGGCTGAAGTCCGACGACAGGAGCGGCATATCGAGCTGATCGCTTCGGAGAATTACGCCAGCCCGGCCATGATGCAGGCGCAGGGCAGCGTGCTGACCAACAAATACGCGGAAGGCTACCCGGGTAAGCGCTACTACGGCGGCTGCCAATATGTGGATGTCGCCGAACGGCTGGCGATCGAACGCGCCTGCAAACTGTTCGACTGCGATTACGCCAACGTGCAGCCGCACTCGGGCGCCCAGGCCAACGCCGCGGTGTTCATGGCGCTGCTGCGGCCGGGCGATACGATCATGGGCATGAGCCTGGCCCACGGCGGCCACCTGACGCATGGGCATCCGGCCAATTTCTCCGGCAAGGACTACCGGGTGCTGTCCTACGGCGTCGATACGGCCAGCGGGCTGATCGACTACGAAGGCATGGAAGCGGTCGCGCGTGCGCACCGGCCCAAACTTCTAATCGGTGGATTTTCCGCTTACTCGCGCGTGGTCGACTGGGCGCGGATGCGCCGGCTGGCCGACCAGATTGGGGCTTGGTTGTGGGTGGACATGGCGCATATCGCCGGACTGGTCGCAGCCGGTGTGTATCCGAGCCCGTTGCCGTACGCACATGTGGTCACCAGCACCACGCACAAGACGCTGCGCGGTCCGCGTGGCGGCATCATTCTCACCAAAGGACAGGACGATGCATTCAACCGCAAGCTCAATTCGGCGGTGTTCCCCGGCGTGCAAGGCGGTCCGTTGATGCATGTGATCGCCGCCAAGGCGGTGGCTTTCCGCGAAGCGCTGTCGGCGGAATTCGGCGCCTACCAGCGCCAGGTGGTAGCCAACGCGCGGGCGATGGCACAGGTGTTCGTCGAACGCGGAGGGCACGGCGGCTATGGCGTGGTTTCCGGCGGTACTGACGATCATTTGTTTCTGGTCGATCTGTCGGCGACCCACGTCACCGGACGTGACGCCGAGGCGGCGCTGGATCGTGCTCATATCACGGTCAACAAGAACGTCGTGCCGGGCGATCAGCGCCCGGCGACGGTAACTTCGGGATTGCGCATCGGCAGCCCGGCGGCGACCACTCGCGGGTTCGGCGAAGCGGAAATGGTGCGGGTCGGAGGATGGATCTGTGATCTGCTCGAGGCGATGGCCGAGGATCGGGGTGTCGAGCCAACGATCGCGCGGATACGCGAGGACGTCGGAGCGTTGTGTTCCCGTCATCCGGTATATCGGGGGCAGGAGCTGGCGGCGTGATGACGCAGCGGCCGGTGTTCCTTGGCCCGTGGCCAGTCGAAAGCATCCGGCTTTTCGCTGATCACCTGCCGCTGATGACTGGCCATTGCTGAGCGAGGCTGCGCATGTTGTGCCCGTTTTGCAAGGCGCCGGACACCCGCGTGGTCGATTCCCGTCTGTACGATGAGGCCACCCAGGTGCGCCGACGGCGTGAGTGTCCGGCCTGCGGCAACCGCTTCACCACTTTTGAACGCGCGCAGCTGGCGATGCCTTATGTACTCAAACGCAGCGGCACCCCGGAACCGTTCGAAGAGGACAAGCTGCGCCGCGGTCTCGAACGCGCACTGTACAAGCGGCCGATCACGCCGGAGCAGATCGATCGCGTCATCGACCAGATCACCGCACGCGTGCGCAGCCACGGCGAACGTGAAATACCGTCGCGGCTGCTGGGCGAGTGGGTGATGGAGGAGTTGCGCGATCTCGATCAAGTTGCGTTCGTGCGCTTCGCGTCGATCTACCGCAGCTTCGAGGACGTCGAGGCGTTCCGCGAGGAAATCGAGCGACTCAAGGCGCTGCCGAGTGCCGAGGCGCGGCGCAGCCAGTTGCCGCTGATCGAACCGGCGTTGCCGCCGAGCGGAAAACGGTGAACAGGCAATCCAGCGGCGCCGATCCGTCGGCGCTGATGCGGCGCGCGCTTAAGCTGGCACACCGCGGCGCGGCGAGCAGCCACCCCAATCCGCGCGTCGGCTGCGTGATCGTTCGCGACGGGACGATCGTCGGCGAAGGCTGGCATCGGCGCGCCGGCGAACCGCATGCCGAGGCGCTGGCGCTGGCCGCCGCCGGCGCGCGCGCGCGCGGCGCCACGGCCTACGTCAATCTCGAACCCTGTGCGCATGCGGGTCGCACGCCGCCGTGTGCTGACGCGTTGATCGCGGCCGGCGTGGCGCGGGTGATTGCGGCGATCGAGGATCCGGACCCGCGGGTGGCGGGGCGGGGCGGGCGCAGACTGCGCGATGCCGGCATCCAGGTGCAGTTCGGTTTGCTGGCCGAGGAGGCCGCGGCGCTCAACCGCGGTTTCATCACCCGGCACCGTTACGGACGACCGTGGGTGACGCTGAAACTTGCCGTCAGTCTGGACGGACGAACCGCCATGGCCAGCGGTGAAAGCCGTTGGGTCAGCGGCGCCGCCGCGCGCGCCGAGGTTCACCGGTTGCGCGCCGAGGCAGGTGCGCTGCTGACCAGCGCCGCCACCGTCGCCGCCGACGATCCGCAGTTGACGGCAAGAATCGCCGGCCGGGCGGCGACACGCCAGCCGGATCGAATCGTGCTCGATACCGAGGCGCGGCTGACCCCACAAGCGCGGGTATTCGCCGCCGGCGCCCGGCGGCGGCTGCTGGTGGCGCAGGATCGGCTGACCGCCGCCGCGCAGCGGTTTGCCGGCAGCGGCGTCGAACTGACCGGCGTGCCGCGTGCCGGCGTTGGCGGGCTCGACCTGGGTCACGCGCTGCAATGGCTCGGCCAGCAAGGCGTCAACGAGGTGCTCAGCGAGTGCGGACCGCGACTGGCCGGTGCGCTGCTGGCGCAGGGTTGCGTCGACGAGGTGCTGCTGTATCTGGCGCCGAAGCTGTTCGGTGCCGACGCGCGTCCGTTGGTCTATCTCCCGGGGTTTGCCGGCCTGGAGCAGGCGCCGCGATTGCGCTGGCTGGAATCAAGACGCATCGGCGAGGATCTGCGGCTGCGCCTGCAACCGGAGCAACCGCACTGATGTTCACCGGCATTGTCGAGTCGATCGGCCGGATTGCCGGCATCGAACGTCGCGGTGGCGATCACCGGTTGCGGGTGGCGGCACAGGACGGCTATCTGCACCGCCTGCACGAGGGCGACAGCGTCGCCGTTTCCGGCATCTGCCTGACGGCGATGAGGCCCGACGACGATGGCTTTTTTGCCGATGTTTCGGTCGAGACACTCCTGCTTACCACCGCCGGCGACTGGCAGCCGGGGACGCCGGTCAACCTCGAGCGTGCGGTGACGCCGGACAAGCCGCTCGGCGGACATCTGGTCAGCGGGCATGTCGACGGCCGCGCCCGCCTGCTCGAGCGTAGCGCCGACGCGCGCTCTTGGCGGCTGCGTTTCGAAGCGCCGGCAGGGCTGGCGCGCTACATCGCGCGCAAGGGTTCGGTGACGCTGGATGGCGTTAGTCTGACGGTCAATGAGGTCGAGGGCGCGTGCTTCGGCGTTAATATCGTCCCCCACACCTGCGGTCACACCACGCTGGGCGGGCTACAACCGCAGCAGGCGGTAAACTTGGAAGTCGATCTGCTGGCCCGTTATCTGGAGCGACTGCTCGCGGCCCGCGACACCGAGGACACCTGAAAAACCATGGACAAGGTCATCGCGATGCGCGGCGATCCCGGGCCGGAATCCCCGTTGGCTTCGATCGAGGAGATCATCGCCGACATCCGCGCCGGCAAGATGGTGGTGATGATGGACGATGAGGATCGCGAGAACGAAGGCGATCTGATCATGGCCGCCGCCTTGGTGCGTCCGGAAGACATCAATTTCATGGCCCGTTATGGCCGCGGCCTGATCTGCATGACGTTGACCGCCGAGCGCTGCCGGCAACTGCGGCTGCCGCCGATGGTGGCCTACGGCGACGACTTGCACCGTACTGCGTTCACCGTCTCCATCGAAGCCGCGCACGGCGTGACCACCGGCATCTCCGCTCACGATCGGGCGCATACCGTCCGCACCGCTGTGGCGCCGGATGCCAAGCCGGACGATCTGACCCAACCGGGTCATGTCTTTCCATTGATGGCGCAGGCGGGCGGAGTGCTGACCCGGGCCGGTCATACCGAAGCCGGCTGCGATCTGGCACGGCTGGCCGGGCTGGAGCCGGCAGCGGTGATCGTCGAGGTACTCAACGACGACGGCAGCATGGCGCGCCGGGCTGATCTCGAAAATTTCGCCCGGCGGCACGGCCTGAAGCTTGGAACGATCGCCGACCTGATCCGCTATCGACTCGCCCACGAGCACACCGTTGAGCGCGTTGCCGAGACGCCGCTGGTGACTGAATTCGGCGAGTTCCGCCTGCTCGCCTACCATGATCCGGTGGACGACACCGTGCACTTGGCAGTGGTTGCCGGTCAGATCGACCCCGATCAGCCGACGTTGGTGCGCGTGCATCTGCGGAACACACTGGCCGACGTACTCAACGGCGAGCACGCCGAATTCGGCTGGCCGCTGCGGCGCGCGCTCAAGCGCATCGCCGACGAAGGTCGCGGCATCGTTGTCGTGTTGCGCAAGCCGGAATCGCCACGCGAGTTGGTGCAGCAGATCGCCGGCCTCGCGGGGCCTCATGCCGGCGCGCCCGGGCAGGGCGGCGGCGGTGCCGATCAACGTCAGGTGCTGCGTACCTACGGTATCGGCGCGCAGATTCTGGCCGATCTCGGCGTGCGCCGGATGCGGGTGCTGTCGAACCCGAAAAAAATGCACGCCATATCCGGTTTCGGCCTGGAGGTCGTGGAGTACGTGGCGTGCGACTGACGCCAGTGCGCACAGTACAGCACCGGATTCACCAGACTCTGGTCACGCTGCAGACAAAGAACGGCTACGCGCTGCCGCCGAAACCTCAGCGGGGGGAGTTTGTCGATGCCCGAGTGGCGATCCTGGCTACGCGCTGGAATGTCGATATCGTCGACGCGCTGGTCGATGGCGCCCGCAGGGGCCTGCGCGCATGGGGCGTCATCGACACCAATATCGAATTGCTGCGCGTGCCCGGCGCCTTCGAGCTGCCGTTGGCGGCCGCTGTTCTGGCCCGCCGCAAGCCGTGCTGCGACGGCATCGTCGCCCTTGGCGTGGTGATTCGCGGCGAGACTCCGCACTTTGACTTCGTCGCCGGTGAATGCGCGCGCGGCCTGCGTGAAGTCAGCGTGCGGCGCCGGCTGCCGCTGGGTTTTGGCGTGCTGACGGTCGATGATCCGCAACAGGCGCGCCGGCGCGCCGGGCCGCGGCGCGCCAACAAGGGCTACGAGGCGGCGACAGCGATGCTGGAGATGTTGCGGTTGCTGCGATCGGTGTCGGCGTGAGCCAGGTGTCTGCGAAGAACCCGCCGGTGAGCCGGCGCGGGCTGGCGCGGCGCCTGACGATGCAGGCGCTTTACCAGTGGTTGGTCAATGAGACACCGCCGGAAGCGATGCTGCGTCAGTTTCGTGACGACCCGGAAGGGCTCGGTCGCGCCGACGGCGAATATTTCGGCGAATTGCTGCATGGGGCTGTCGCCGCGGTGCCGGCTTTGCATGCGGCCCTGACGCCGCACCTGGACCGTCCGCTGGAGCAGCTCGATCCGGTGGAGCACGCGGTGCTGCTGCTCGGCGCCTACGAGCTGCTGTACCAACCGACGGTGCCGTGGAAGGTGATCGTCAACGAATCGGTCAACTTGGCCAAACTGTTTGGCGCCGAGGACGGTTTCAAGTTCGTCAACGGCGTGCTCGACAAACTGGCGCGCCGCGCGCGCACGACCGAAATCGACGCAGGCTTCTGAACGTGGATGAGTTCGAGCTCATCCGGCACTATTTCGGGCAACTCACTGGAGTCGCTGAAACGGTGGCGCTGGGTATCGGCGACGACGCCGCGCTGCTACAGCCGCCGGCGGCGGAGCTGCTTGCGGTCACCACCGATACCTTGATCGCCGGACGCCATTTTCCTGCAGCCACCGCGCCGTTCGATATCGGCTGGAAGGCATTGGCGGTCAACCTGTCTGACCTGGCCGCGATGGGCGCTCGGCCGTATGCGTTCCTGCTCGCGCTGAGCCTGCCCGAAGCACTGGCCAACGACACCGGTTCCGGCGGCTGGATCGCCTCGTTTGCCGGCGGCCTGCAATCGCTGGCGCTGCAACACGGAATCTGTCTGGTGGGCGGAGACATCACGCGCGGGCGGCTGTCGATCACCATCACGGCTTTGGGCAGCGTGCCCGAAAAGGAGGCGCTCCGGCGTCGCGGCGCGCGCGCCGGCGACGCTGTCTGCGTTACCGGAACGCTCGGCGACGCGGCCCTCGCGTTGCAGCGGCTGCAAACCGCTGCGGAACCCGGCGGCTTCGTTACCGAAGCCGGGTTCTTGCGCCAGCGGCTCGATCGTCCATGCCCCCGCATCGCCGCCGGACTTGCTTTGCGCGGGCTGGCGCATGCGGCGATCGATCTTTCCGACGGTTTGGCCGGAGATCTGGCGCATGTGCTCGCGGCGAGTGGCGTGGGCGCAGAGATCCGCATCGACGCGCTGCCGATGTCGCCGGCCTTCGAACGATTGCATCCGCCCGCCGAGCGACTGCGCCTGCAGACATGCGGCGGCGACGACTACGAGTTGTGCGCGTGCATTCCGGCTGCGCGCATGGCGCAAGCACGTGCCCGACTGGAGGTGCCCCTGACGGAGATCGGGCGCATCGTCGCTACACCCGGCCTGAGGTGGTTCGATTCGGCGGATCGAACCTTCAATGCGGAGCTGCATGGCTACCGGCATTTCTGAGCCGGAAGCGGCGGCGGGACGCCGGGTGACGTCGAGCGCGGCGCACGATGACGCGCCCATCGGCGTCTTCGATTCCGGTCTCGGCGGCCTGTCGGTGCTGCGCGAGCTGCGGCGCGCACTGCCACGGGCCGATTGGATTTACGTCGCGGACAGCGGTTACTGTCCTTACGGCGGGCGCGAACCGAAGGCGATTCTGGAGCGGGCCTGCACGATCACCGAGTTTCTGCTGGCGCAGCGCGCACGGCTGATCGTGGTCGCCTGCAACGCGGCCACGGTGGCGGCGGCGGAATATCTGCGGGCCAACTACCCGTCGGCTTTCGTCGGCATGGAGCCGGCGGTCAAGCCGGCCGCAGCGGCATCGCGCAGCGGCGTGATCGGCGTGCTGACGACCACGTTGACCGCTCGCGGCGAGCGGTTGCGGCGTCTGGTCGAACGTCACGCCGCCGGCGTGCGGGTGTTGATGCAGCCTTGTCCAGGGTTGGTCGAGCAGGTCGAGATCGGTGATCTCGACGGCGTCCAGACCCGCGCCCTGGTCGCGCAATACGTCGATCCGCTGCTGGCCGCCGGTGCCGATGTGCTGGTGCTCGGCTGCACCCATTACCCGTTTCTGCGCCGCGTGATCGCCGAGCGCGCCGGATCCGGCGTGCGGCTGATCGATACCGGCGAGGCGGTGGCCCGCCGTACCGCAGAGCTGGCCGGCGTGCAGGTCAGTGGTGGCGGTGAACTGCGCTGCTTCACCAGCGGTTCGACCGAAATCATGCAGCGCGTCGGCGGGCGGCTGTGGGGTGCACCGATTCACGCCGCAGCGCTGCCGCACCATTGATCCGGCCACATGAACTTTGAACTTGCTGTCGTGGTTGCAACGGAAAACTTCGGTATGATTCGGCACCGAGGTGGCCGGATCAATAACCGAACGATGCTCTGTGCTATTGAAGCGATCAGGTCACGGCGCGACCGGCAACGGAGTTTTCCTGGATACCTCGCGGCAGGTTCAAACATTTTCTGGCCGCTTCAATAGGCTGGCGATCATGCCGGCGAGGAGCCACGCTCGAGGCAAACGTTACCGGCCGCCGCCGGCGCTGGTGTTCGGCACATCCGAGCATTTGCTGGCGTTCGGGTTCGGCCTTGGCCTGGTGCCGGTGGCACCCGGTACCTTCGGTACGCTGCTCGGCGTGCCGCTGTGGTGGCTGCTGTGCTGGCTGCCGCCGCAGATCTATGGGTTCGTCGTCGCGGCGCTGTTCGGCCTCGGCTGCTGGGTCACCGGTCGCAGCGCGCGGCTGCTCGGCAGTCATGATGATCCGGGGATTGTCTTCGACGAGGTGGTCGGGTTCCTGATCGCCGCCTCGCCGCTGTTGTATTCGCTTGGCTGGGCGCAGGGCAACCACTGGTGGTGGCTGCTGGCCGCCTTCGTGCTGTTCCGCGGCTTCGATATCGTCAAACCGATCCCGATCCGCTGGCTGGATCAATTGGTCGGCGGCGGTCTCGGCATCATGCTTGACGACGCCGTCGCCGGCCTGTTTGCCGCCGTGCCGCTGGGCTTGGCGGCCTGGTTTCTGGGGTGAGGGGCTGCGCTTGGCGACCATTGGTCGCCGCAGCCCCGAACGCCCGGCCAAGGACGGCCGGGCCGGAGCCACCGAAAGCCGCCGAAGTCACGCCATGGATGGCGGGTACGCAAACCACAAGTGCCGATACCTGCGATGTCCGATAAGACGATTCGAATCGGCTGTGCCGCTGCGTTCTGGGGCGATACCAACACGGCTGCGGTGCAATTGGTCAAAACAGGAGGCATTGATTACCTCGTGTTCGATTACCTGGCCGAAATCACGATGTCGATTCTTGCGGCCAAAAGGATGAAGAATCCGAGCCAGGGGTATGCCACCGACTTCGTCGAGCAGGTGATGGCCCCGTTGTTGCCAACCATCCTGGACAAGAAAATCAAAGTCGTCGCCAATGCCGGCGGCGTCAATCCGCTGGCGTGCAAGGCAGCGCTCGAAGCCGTTGCCGCCAAAGCCGGAATCACCCTCACGGTCGCGGCGGTTCTCGGCGACGATCTGATGCCGCGGCGGGCGGAATTCTCCGACTGCGTGGAGATGGATGGCGGGGCGCCACTGCCCGGCGGCCTGGTGTCGATGAACGCCTATCTGGGCGCGATTCCGATCGCGCGTGCGCTGGCTGCCGGCGCGACGGTCGTGATCACCGGCCGCTGCGTCGATTCGGCGCTGGTTCTCGGCCCGCTGATGCACGAGTTCGGCTGGCGCGAAGATGAGTATGATCGCCTGGCGGCCGGCTCGGTCGCCGGCCATCTGGTCGAATGCGGTGCGCAGGCGACCGGCGGCAACTTCACCGATTGGCGGGCGGTGGCCGATGGCTACGCCGACATGGGTTTCCCGATCGTCGAGGTCGAAAACTCCGGCGAGTTCGTCGTCACCAAGCCGGCGGGGACTGGCGGCTGCGTCTGCCGTAACACGGTGCTCGAACAGATGCTCTACGAGATCGGCGACCCGCGCGCCTACGTACTGCCGGACGTGGTTTGCGACTTCACCGGGGTCGCCCTCGAAGAGGTCGGCAAAGATCGGGTGCGGGTATGCGGCGTGCGCGGTTATGCGCCGACCGCGCACTACAAAGTCAGCGCGACTTATCCGGCGGGCATGCGCTGCTGCGCGCTGTTCATGATCGGCGGTATCGACGCGGCGGACAAGGGCCGCGCCTCGGCCAACGCCATCGTCGCCAAGGTCCGGCGACAGTTCGGCGAGCAGGGTCTCGGCGATTTCACCGGGGTGGACATCCACTGTCTGGGCGCAGAGGACTCTTACGGCCCGCATGCGCGCGACGGCGCCAGAAAGACCCGCGAGGTGGTGGTCAAGATCGCGGTCCAGCATTCGAATCCAAGAGCACTGCAGCTGTTTTCACGCGAGATCGCACAGGCGGCCACCGGCATGGCGCCGGGCTTCACCGGCTATTTCGGCGGCGGCCGACCGCAGCCGCAACTGATCCCCAAACTGTTATCGACCCTGGTCGCCAAGAACCGCGTGCCGATCGAGATCGTTGCCGGCCGGCAACGTTTCGCCGTGGCCGTGCCGACGCACGGCGGATTCGCAGCGCCGCCGGCCGAGGTCGACAGCGCGCCAACGCTGATATTGGACGACGTGGTGACGGTGCCGTTGGCACGGTTGGCGCTGGCACGTTCCGGAGACAAGGGCGATTCGGCCAACATCGGCGTCATCGCTCGCCGGCCCGACTATCTGCCGTACCTCGAGGCGGCGCTGTCGATCGACGCGGTTCGCAGTTACTTCGCCCACGTTCTGGCCGAGGGCCGCGACGGACAGGTCGAACGCTGGCGGCTACCCGGGACGCACAGCTTGAATTTTCTGTTGCATCACGCGCTCGGCGGCGGCGGTGCGGCGAGCCTGCGCACCGATCCGCAAGGCAAATGCTTTGCCCAGATGCTGCTGGATTTCCCGGTGCCGGTGCCGCGCGTGCTGGTCGACTGATCGCCACACTGCGATCGGTGCACGGCGGCGGCTACAATACGTTGCCCCTGCTTTGAGGTTCCCGTCCCTGCGATGTCCGTTGAGCGCGATGTGATGGAGTACGACGTGGTCGTCGTCGGCGCCGGTCCGGCGGGCTTGGCTGCGGCGATCCGGCTCAAGCAGCTGGCATCGCAGGCGGGACGCGAAATCGGCGTTTGCCTGGTGGAAAAAGGCTCGGAAATCGGGGCTCATACACTGTCCGGCGCAGTGTTCGAGCCCCGCGCCCTGGACGAGCTGATCCCCGATTGGCAAGATCGCGGCGCTCCGCTGCTGACCAAAGTGGTGGGCGACGAGGTTTACCTGTTTCGCGATGCGGCCAAAGCGATCAGGCTGCCGAACGCGCTGCTGCCGAAGACCATGCACAACCGGGGCAATTACGTCATCTCGCTCGGCAAGCTGGTGCGCTGGCTGGGAGAGCAGGCCGAAGCGCTGGGGGTGGAAATCTATCCCGGTTTCGCCGCGCAGCAGACGATCGTCGAGGACGGCATTGTCCGCGGCATCGTCACCGACGACAAAGGCCTGGCGCGCGACGGTCGGCACAAGCAGGGCTACGCCCCCGGCATGGAGCTGCGAGCCAAATACACGCTGTTCGCCGAAGGCTGCCGCGGCCATCTGGGCAAGCGGCTGATCGCCCAGTACGGCCTGGATCGAGGCAGCGATCCGCAACACTACGCGATCGGCCTTAAAGAGCTGTGGGAAGTGCCGGCACAGAAGCACCGGCCTGGTCTGGTGGTGCATGGTGTCGGCTGGCCGCTGGATGATCAAAATACCGGCGGATCGTTTCTGTATCATCTGGAAAACCGCTGGGTGGCGGTCGGGCTGATCGTCGATCTGTCGTACTCCAATCCCCACCTGTCGCCGTTCGACGAGTTCCAACGGTTTAAGCACCATCCGGTGATCCGGCAGCATCTCGACGGCGGCAAGCGACTGGCCTACGGCGCGCGTGCGATCACCAAGGGCGGTTTCAACGCGCTGCCACGGCTGGTGTTTCCCGGCGGCCTGCTGCTCGGCTGCAACGCCGGCACCTTGAATTTCGCCAAGATCAAAGGCAATCACACGGCGATGAAGTCTGGCATGCTGGCGGCCGAAGCGGTGGCCGAACATCTGCTGGGCGGCGCCGAAGGCGGCCGCGTGCTGGAAAGTTACCCGGATAAATTCCGCGCCAGCTGGCTGTACGACGAGTTGCGGCGCAGCCGCAATTTCGGTCCGGCGATTCACAGATTCGGAGTTTTTGGCGGCGGCGCCTTCAACTACATCGACCAGAACTGGTTCGGTGGCCGGATACCGTTGACTCTGCACGATCGCGTGCCGGACCACGCGACGCTGAAGCCGGCAGCGCAGGCGCGGCGGATCGACTACCCGAAACCCGACGGCGTGTTGTCGTTCGACAAGCTGTCGTCGGTGTTCCTGTCCAGCACCAACCACGAGGAGGACCAGCCGGTGCACTTGCGGCTGGGAGACCCCGACATCCCGATCCGGGACAACCTGCCGGCGTACGACGAGCCGGCGCAGCGCTACTGCCCGGCGGGAGTGTACGAAGTGGTAGACAGTGAAGGCGGCAAGCGTTTTCAGATCAATGCACAGAACTGCGTGCACTGCAAGACCTGCGACATCAAGGATCCGGCCCAGAACATCACCTGGGTGGCGCCGGAAGGCGGCGGTGGACCCAACTACGCGGCGATGTAGGTGCGGCGGTCCGGCGATTGTCTCCGGTTAAAAGAATGAGGTGGCTGATGCCGCGGCCGGAGAACGTCGCAACAGCCGCTGTCTCGGCCGACCATATTTATTTGACACTAGGTGAGTTCGATGAAAGCTCTGGTGTGCGTCAAGCGCGTGGTGGACTACAACGTCCGTATCCAGGTCAAGCCGGACGGTTCCGGCGTGATCACCGACGGGGTCAAGCACTCGATGAACCCGTTCGACGAGATCGCGATGGAAGAGGCGGTGCGTCTGTGCGAGAAGGGCAAGGTCACGGAGATCGTCGCGGCGACGATCGGTGGCGCCAAATGCGAGGAGACCTTGCGCACCGCGCTGGCGTTCGGGGCCGACCGCGCAATCCATGTCAGGATTGATGACGAAGTGCAACCGCTGGCGGCTGCACGGCTGTTGGCCGCAGTGTTCAAGAAGGAAAATCCCGATTTGGTGCTGATGGGCAAACAGGCGATCGACGACGATTCCAGTCAGACCGGCCAGATGCTGGCCGCGCTGCTGGACCGGCCGCAAGCCACCTTTGCTTCCAAAATCGAACTCGATGGCGGCAGGGCCGTCGTCGTTCGCGAAATCGACGCTGGCCTGGAGACGATCGAGGTCGATCTGCCGGCGATCCTCACCACTGACCTGCGGCTCAACGAGCCGCGCTATCTGAAGCTGCCGGACATCATGAAAGCGAAGAAAAAGCCGGTGGCGACGATGAGCCCGACCGATCTCGGCGTCACCCCGGCGGCGATGCTCAAAACGGTCAAGACCACACCGCCGCCCAAGCGCAGCAAGGGCGTGATGGTCAAGACCGTCGATGAACTGGTCGACGCATTGAAGCAGAAGGGGGTGGTCTGATGAGCAAGATTCTCGTTGTCGCCGAACACGGCGGAGGCAAGCTCAACGCCGGGGTCGCCAAGGTGATCGCCGCCGCGGCCGGGATCGGTGGCGAGGTGCACGTCGCGGTGCTGGCGGCCGATGGAACGGCCGTCGCCGGACAAGCCGCTGTGATCGCCGGCGTGGCCAAGGTGCTGCAGCTCGACCGGGCGGAAAATGAACATCCGTTGGCTGCGGTGTTGACGCCGCAGATTGTGGCGCTGGCAAAACAGGGTTACAGCCACCTGTTGTTTCCCGCCACGACTTTCGGCAAGGACGTTGCGCCGCGGGTCGCCGCCAAGCTCGGCGTGCAACAGGTTTCTGAGGTTATGGCGGTGCACTCGCCGACGACTTTCGACCGTCCGATCTACGCCGGCAACGCCGTCGTCACCGTCGAGGCGCCGGCGCAGCCGGCAGTCGTTGCCACGGTGCGGTTGGCTTCGTTCAGCGCGGCCGGCAATTCCGCTTCGGCACCGATCGAGAAGATCGCCGTCGAGGCGGCGCTGCCGACGCACACCCGCTACCTGGGTCTGGCATCGCAGAAAAGCGAACGGCCGGATTTGCAGTCGGCCAGCCGGGTGATCTCCGGCGGCCGCGCGCTCGGCAGTGCCGAGAGCTTTCAGATTATCTATAAGCTTGCCGACAAGCTCGGCGCCGCCGTCGGTGCCAGCCGCGCCGCGGTGGATTCTGGTTACGTGCCGAACGACATGCAAGTCGGCCAGACCGGCAAGATCATCGCGCCAGAGCTGTATGTGGCCATCGGTATCTCCGGGGCGATTCAACACCTGGCCGGCATCAAGGACGCCCGCACCATCGTCGCGATCAACAAGGATCCGGAGGCACCGATCTTCGAGGTTGCGGATTTTGGTCTGGTCGGCGATCTGTTTCAGATCGTGCCGGAACTGACCGAGAAGATCTAATGCACAACGGCGTCGGGGTTCGCTGTCATTGCGAGGCGGCCGCAGGCCGCCGCGGCAACCCCGGGACGATCACCGTTTCGTCCGATCCGAGCTGAGGGTCAACCCGGACAATGTCCTACCAATCCATCTTCCGCCCGCGCCTGTTTGCCGGTCAGGTCATTGTCGTCACCGGCGCCGGCTCCGGCATCGGCCGCTGCACCGCCCACGAGCTGGCAGGCCTCGGCGCGCATGTCGTGCTGGTCGGCCGCAGACTGGAAAAACTCGCGGCGGTGGCCGCGGAAATCGGCGAGGACGGCGGCAGCTGCTCCTGCCAGGCGTTCGACATCCGTGACGAGGAGGCGGTCAAGACGGCGGTCCATGCGATCGTTGCCGAACACGACGTGATTCACGCGCTGGTCAACAACGCCGGCGGGCAGTTTCCGAGCCCGCTGGCGACGATCAGCAAAAAGGGCTGGGAAGCGGTGGTCGCCAGCAATCTGACTGGCGGCTTCCTGATGGCTCGCGAAGCGTTCGCCCAGTCGATGAGCAAGACCGGCGGCGCGATCGTTAACATGCTCGCGGACATGTGGCACGGCATGCCGGGCATGGGGCATAGCGGCGCGGCACGTGCCGGGATGTTGAATTTCACGCACACGGCTGCCGTCGAATGGGCCTGCTCCGGCGTGCGGGTCAACGCGGTGGCCCCCGGCTGGATCGCCTCCAGCGGCATGGACCATTACGATCCCGCTTTCGCGCGAGAGGTGATTCCAAGGCTGCGGCACTGGGTGCCGGCCAAGCGGCTCGGCGAGGAGGCGGAGGTATCGGCGGCGATCGTGTTTTTACTGTCGCCGGCCGCGGCTTACATCAGCGGTGCGTGTATCGCCATCGATGGCGGCAGTTCGCTGAACACCAAAATGTTCCCATTGCCGGAGCATGCGAGCAGCCGGCCGTACCGCGGGTTCCACCGCGCACGCCGGCCACGGGCACTGGCCGATGCCGAAAGCGGCGCGGGCGGCAACTAAAATGGTCGAAAACAGCACTAGAATCCTCACCTGCCGACCAGGATCGGACTGCGGATCGGAATGATGAAAATGCCCGTTATCGAGTCGCGGATCGACGTCGCCAGCGAGACTTTTCAGCGCAACCGGCAAGATCTGCTGGCGGCGATTGAGGCGTTTCGTGCGATTGAGGCCAAAGGCCAGGCCGAGGAGGAATCCAAGCGCAAACGGTTCCATCAACGCGGCCAGATGCTGCCGCGCGAGCGCATGCACCGGATGTTGGATCGCGGCAGTCCGTGGCTGGAGCTATCTACGCTGTGCGGGTACAAGCTGCACGACGACAGGGACGGTTCGCTTGCCGGCGGCAACATGATCGCCGGCATCGGTTACGTGGCCGGCACTCGTTGCCTGCTGGTGGCCAGCAATTCGGCGATCAAAGGCGGCACGATGACACCGTTCGGGGTGCAGAAGACGCTGCGGCTGCAGGAGATCGCGCTGACACAAAAACTGCCGGTGGTGTCGATGATCGAATCCGGTGGCGCCAACCTGTTGTACCAGGCCGAGGTGTTTATTCCCGGTGGGCGTACTTTCGCCAATCAGGCGCGGCTTTCGGCGGCCGGCTTGCCGCAGATCACCGTGGTGCACGGCTCCTCGACCGCGGGCGGCGCCTACATGCCGGGTTTGTCGGATTACGTGGTGATGGTACGGGGCAAGGCCAAGGTGTTTCTGGCCGGACCGCCGCTTTTGCGTGCCGCCACCGGCGAGATCGGTAGCGACGAAGATCTGGGCGGCGCCGAGATGCACTGTCAGATCGCCGGCACCAGCGAGTTCCTGGCCGAGAACGATGCCGACGGCATTCGCATCGCCCGCGAGATCGTGCGCAGCCTGGACTGGGACAAGCGTCGACCGCGCCTGCCCCTGCGCCAAGTGCGCGCTCCGCTCTACGACATCGACGAGCTGTGCGGCGTGGTGCCGATCGATTACCGCAAGCCCTACGACTGCCGCGAAGTCATTGCGCGCATCGTGGACGGTTCCGAGTTCCTGGAGTTCAAGACCGAATACGATCGGCAGACGCTTTGTGGCCGCGCGGTGATCCATGGTCATACCGCCGGCATCGTCGGCAACAACGGCCCGATCACCGTCAGAGGCGCGACTAAGGCCGGCCAGTTCATCCAGCTGTGTTGTCAAGCGGATATTCCGATCGTGTATCTGATGAACACCACCGGCTACATGGTCGGCAGCGACAGCGAGCAGGGCGGCATCGTCAAGCACGGCAGCAAAATGATCCAGGCGGTCGCGAATGCAACCGTACCGCAGATCACCATCGTCATCGGCGCGTCGTTCGGCGCCGGCAACTACGGCATGTGCGGCCGCGGTTTCGGCCCCGATTTCATCTTCGCCTGGCCCAATTCGCGCACGGCGGTGATGGGCGGGGAACAGGCGGCCACCGTGATGAACATCATCACGCGCGAGAAGTGGACCCGAGCCGGCAAGACGCTGTCCGAGTCCGACGAAAACATGCTGGCGAAGATGCAACAGAAAATCATCGACCAGTTCGACGCCGAGTCGCATGCTTTCGCCGCCACCGCGCGGCTGTTCGACGACGGCCTGATCGATCCGCGCGACACGCGCCGCGTGCTCGGTTACACGCTATCGATCTGCCGCGAGGCACGGGCGCGTTCGGTGCAGCCCAACACCTTCGGCGTCGCGCGGCTGTGAGGCGTGGAAAAAAGAAGGTCTGCAAATGAACGCCAATAGACACGAATGAACAGAGCAAAAAAACAATAACGCTGTGTTTTTTATTTGCGTTTTTCGCGTTTATTTGCGGACTGATTATTGACGGAGGAGTGAATGCATTTCACCCACGAGCACCAGCAGATCTACGACACGACGAGGAAGTTCGTCGAGGAGAAACTCAATCCGCACGTCGCCGAGTGGGAGCGTGCCGGGATCTGGCCGGCCCGGGAAGTCCTGCGCGAGATGGGCAAACTCGGTCTGCTCGGTATCAACAAGGCAGAGGAGGTCGGCGGGCTGGGTCTGGATTACAGCTACCAGGTCGCTTTCGCCGAAGCTCTGGGTCACTGCACCTGCGGCGCGCTGCCGATGGCGATCGGCGTGCAGACCGACATGGCTACACCGGCGCTGGCGCGGGTCGGCAACGACTACCTGCGGCAGAACTATCTGAAACCCTCGGTGGCCGGCGAACTGGTGGCCTGTATCGGCGTGTCCGAACCGGGGGCCGGCTCGGATGTCGCCGGCGTCAGGACCACGGCGCGCCTGGTCGATGGCGAATACGTGATCGACGGGCAGAAAATGTGGATCACCAACGGCGCTCAGGGCGACTGGGTCTGCCTGCTGTGCGTGACCGGCGAGGCGGCACCCGGCGATCGCCACGGCAACAAGAGCCTGATCGTCGTGCCGCTGGATGCCAGGGGCATCGATCGCAAGACCAAACTCGACAAGCTCGGCCAGCGCGCTTCCGATACCGCGATCATCTTCTTCGATTCAGTCAGGGTGCCGGCACGGCATCTGATCGGCGAGGCCGGCAAAGGTTTCGCCTATCAAATGCAGCAGTTCCAGGAAGAGCGGCTGTTCCTGGCCGCCAGCATTCTGCAGGCGATGGAGCGGGTGCTCGGCGACACCGCCGACTACACGCGCCAACGCCAGGCGTTCGGCCAATCGGTGCTCGACAACCAGTACGTTCATTTCCGGCTGTCGGAACTGAAAACCGAGCTTGAGGCCTTGCGGGCGCTGGTCTGGCGCGCCACCGAGGCGCTGGTCGCCGGCGAAGAGGCGACGCTGTTGTGCTCGATGGCCAAACTCAAGAGCGGACGGCTCGCCCGCGAACTGACCGATGCCTGTCTGCAGTTCTGGGGCGGGCAGGGCTACATGTGGGAATCGTCGGTGGCCCAGTTCTATCGCGACCTGCGGCTGCATTCGATCGGCGGCGGCGCCGACGAAATCATGCTCGGCATTATCAGCAAGCGGCTCGGCTACGGCGGCAAACGCAGCAGCACCTGAGGATCGCCTGCATGACTCTGCCGAATACAAGACATCTGCTGCTGTCGCAGGACGCGGGTGTGCTCAACGTCACTTTCAACCGTCCCCAGGCGCGCAACGCGATGAGCCTGGCGATGCTCGCCGAGATCGAAGCCGTCTTCGATGCGATCGTGGGTCGTCGCGACGTGCGGGCGGTGACTCTGCGCGGCGCCGGCGGGCATTTCTGCGCCGGTGGCGACATGAAGGAGATGCTGGCGAGTGGTCAGCAGGCGCCGGCATCCGGTCAGACCGATCCGGTGGTGGTCTATTCGCGCGCTTTCGGCACCATGCTGCGCAGGGTGGAGGCTGCGCCGCAGGTGGTGATCGCGGTCTGCGAAGGCGCGGTGCTTGGCGGTGGCTTCGGTCTGACCTGCGTCTCCGACGTCGCGCTGGCGCAGGTCGACGCCAGGTTCGGGCTGCCGGAGACCACTCGCGGGTTGCCGCCGGCACAGATCGCACCGTTCGTGGTGCGGCGTATCGGCCTGACCCAGGCACGCCGGCTGTGTCTGACCGGCGCGCAATTCGACGGTCACCGCGCAGCGGCGCTGGGGCTGGTGCATGAAACCTTCACCAATCAAGCGGAACTGAATGACAAGCTCGGCACGCTGGTCGACCAGATCCGGCGTTGCGCGCCGGATGCCAACGCGATGACCAAGCAGATCATCCTGTCGACGGCGCGGATGGATATGGATCAGGTGCTGGATCTGGCTGCGCACAAATTCGCTGCGGCGGTGCGCGGCGCCGAAGCGCCGGAGGGTATCCAGGCGTTTCTGCAGAAACGCAAGCCGTCGTGGGCGGCATGAACCGGGAGTTGGCCAATCTGCCGGGCGATGCCGGCGACGGCCTGTGTACGGCGCGGCTGCGGCTGCGCCGTTTTGACGTCTCCGACCTGCCGCTGCTGCAGCGATTGAACGCCGACCCGGAGGTCATGCGTCACCTCGGCGGACCGAAGGATTCCGCGGCAACCGCAACCATGCTCGAACGGCGCATCCTGGCGTATTACCAGCAGCACC
>JAGWMX010000119.1 GCA_028871525.1 Gammaproteobacteria bacterium | reverse complement strand
CGTGACCCCTGGAACCGGAAACCGAACTACCGTATCGTCACTCATGGCGTGCCTCGCTGTTTGCTGAAAAAGATCTCGACAATCGAATTTCAGCAGGGCACGCCGCCTTTTTTCAAGACCGGGTCATACACCAGATTCAGTTATAGCTCGAACAACAACAGGGAGAGCTTGACCGCCGCCTTCACCACCGGCGAACCGTGATAGCCGTCGATCGCGCGCACCAGCCGGGCGACCCGAGCCGGCTCAGTGAGTGCGGCGTAGTGCTTGACGGGTGGCTTACGCTCCCCGCGAAGCGCGTAGGTCGGGTCATGTTCCGCTACACCGTGCCGGATGGCATATCGGTAGATCCGCCCCACGACAGTATCGAGCGCGCCGTGCCGTGGAGCCAGCGCCTCGGTCTTTCATCCGCTCGAATACACGAACCAACTCCGGCGTCGTGATCGCCTTGATTGGGCGCGCACCGATGTACGGGCGGATGTCTTTGTCGAGGATACGCTGAACGGATCCCCTGTAGCTGTCGGAGACGTGGGCGAGTTCCGCGGCTGCCCATTCGAAGCTGACGGCGTTGAAGGTGTCGGCGCATGCGGCCGCTTCCGCTTGGCGGCGTATCGCCGGGTCGATGTTGTCAGCCAACTGTCAGCGGACTTCATCGCGCTTTTCCCGGGCGCGGCGGAGAGAAACCTCAGGGAAGGTGCCCAGCGAGATCAGGTTCTCCTTCTTGGTTCCCGGTCTGCGATAACGGAAACGCCACCATTTCGCCCCGCTCGGCTGGACCTGCAGGAACAGGCTCAGCCCGTCGGTCAGCTTGTAGGGCTTGCCGTGCGGCTTGGCGTTGCTGACGCCGGAGGCCGTGAGCATGAAGGTAACTCTCCTGGAGGTCGAGCGAGTTACCCGCAGAGTTACCCTCAAAATTGGGGTAAGTCCAGAGATGTGCCGGGACGCATAGAGACGAGTCCACAGTAAAACTTCAGGTAAATGAGTAGATTAGTGAAACCAAGGGACACCGCGGGATAAATTGATGGTGGCTACGGGTGGACTCGAACCACCGACCTCAGCATTATGAGTGCCGCGCTCTAACCGGCTGAGCTACGTAGCCAGACTGCGGGCGCGTAGTTTAGAAGATGCCGCGCCTCTAGGCGACTCCGGACAGCGCCGCTGAGTGGATGAAGCCGCGCTTGCCGCGGCGCAACAAGCGTCTTATCGTGAGCGGCCATGCGTCACATCATCTCCATGCTGCTGCAGAACGAAGCCGGCGCGCTGGCCCGCGTCGCCGGCATGTTTTCCGCCCGCGGCTACAACATCGAGTCGCTGTGCGTGGCGCCGACCCAGGAGCCGACGCTGTCGCGGTTGACGCTGGTAACCACGGGTCCGGACGCGGTGATCGAGCAGATCCTCAAGCAGTCACGCAAGCTGGTCGACGTGGTCGAGGTGATGGATTTGAACCATCTCGATCACCTGGAGAACGAGCTGGCGATTCTCAAGCTGCGGGTCGATGGCGATTGCGCGCGCCGCGTGGTCGATTGCGTGCGCCGCCACGGCGCGCTGATTCTCGATGAAGTCGGCGCTATCCGCACCGTACAGATTGCCGGCAACGGCGCTGAGGTCAACGCATTTCTTGACGAAATCGCCGGGTTGGCGCCGGTCGAAGAGCTGGTGCGCAGCGGCACCGCCGCGATCGAGCGCGGCCGATCGCGCCTGACCGCGTCGCTATAACGCCCGCTATAACGTTTAGCGCCGCAGTATTTCCCATCAAAACGAGACGGAGCCGACCGTGAGCATCAAGGTCTTTTACGATAAAGACGCCGACCTTTCCCTGATCCAGTCCAAGACCGTGGCGGTGATCGGCTACGGCAGCCAGGGGCACGCGCACGCGCTGAACCTGAAGGATTCCGGTGTCGAAGTCGTGGTGGGTCTGCGCAGGGAGTCCAAGTCCTGGGCCAAGGCGAAAAACGCCGGCCTGGCGGTGAAGAGCGTTGACGAGGCGGTCAAGGCCGCGGACCTGGTGATGATTCTGGCGCCGGACCAGGATCAGAAGCGCATCTACGAAACCGGCATCGCCCCGAATCTGAAGCCGGGCACGACGCTGGCGTTTGCGCACGGCTTCAATATCCATTTTCAGTTGATCGAGCCGCGCGCCGACCTCGACGTGATCATGATCGCGCCGAAGGGGCCGGGCCACATGGTGCGTTCGACGTACATCCAGGGCGGCGGCGTGCCTTGCCTGATCTGCGTGGCACAGGACGCCAGCGGCTCGGCCAGGGACACGGCGCTGGCCTATGCGACGGCGATCGGCGGCGGCCGCGCCGGCATCCTGGAAACCTCTTTCCGCGAGGAGACCGAAACCGATCTGTTCGGTGAGCAGGCGGTGTTGTGCGGCGGCGCCACCGCGCTGGTGCAGGCCGGCTTCGAGACGCTGGTCGAGGCCGGCTATGCGCCGGAGATGGCCTATTTCGAGTGCCTGCACGAGCTGAAGCTGATCGTCGATCTGATGTACGAGGGAGGCATGGCCACCATGCGTTACTCGATCTCGAACACCGCCGAATATGGTGACTACACCCGTGGCCCGCGCATCATCAACCAACAGACCAGACGGGAGATGAAGCGCATCCTGACGGAGATCCAGAGCGGCCAGTTCGCCCGCGAGTTCGTGCTCGAAAACCAGGCGGGCGCGCCGACGCTGAAGGCCAACCGCCGCATCGCCGCCGAGCACCCGATCGAAGAGGTCGGCGCCCGGCTGCGGTCGATGATGCCGTGGATCGCCAAGAACAAGGCGGTGGACAGATCGAAGAATTGACCGGCTGCCGGTGCAGGACTTGGCCGCTGCCGGTTCCGGCGGTCAGGTAATGGCGGCGCCGGATGCCAGGCACGGGTCGCCGCCGCGGTTTTTTTGAGCAGCCCGGCGGTCAACCCCGGCCGTATGCGACAGGACCTCGAAAGCCGACGTCAATGAACGACTCACCCGTCAAGCTGCCGCGCCGTCGCCGCAGGGGCATTTACCTGTTGCCGAACCTGTTTACGACCATCACGCTGTTCGGCGGCTTTTACGCGATCATTTCGGCGATGGCCGGGCGTTTCGATCATGCCGCGCTCGGCGTGCTGGCGGCGATGATGGCCGACGCGCTCGACGGCCGCATCGCCCGGCTGACCAATACCGCCACCGACTTCGGCAAGGAATACGATTCGTTGTGCGACATGGTCGCCTTCGGCATCGCCGCCAGCGTGGTGATCTACGCCTACTCGCTGCGCTATCTTTCGGGCTACCACTGGCTTGGCGGCAAGCTCGGCGGCGCCATCGCGCTGCTCTACGCGGTGTGCGCGGCACTGCGGCTGGCGCGCTTCAACGTGCTGGCGGCGATCTCCGGCAGCGACAAGGACTTCTTCGGGTTGCCCAGCCCGTCAGCTGCGGCGGTGCTGGTGTTCTTCGTCTGGAATGCCTACGAATGGGGGTTGACCGGCTTGCAAATGCTGGTGCCGGCGGCGCTGTTGACGGTGGCGACCGCGCTATTGATGGTGTCGTCGATCCGCTATCACAGCTTCAAGAAATTCAGCCTGTCGGCACGGATGCGTTTCGCGCCGTTTGCGCTGGTCGTCGGTACGCTATGGCTGGTTTCTCTGGATCCGCCGCGGATTCTGTTTTTTGGGTTCCTTGGCTACGCCGCCTCCGGCCCGCTGCTGGCGCTGGTTCGGTGGCTGCGCCGACGACGCGCCTCCTGATGCGGCGTCCGGGCATGGTCCGGTTATCGAAACGGCACCGCGGTGGATGTGGGCCCGGTTCAATGAGCGAAGCCTTGAAATTCACTTTTACGGTGCGGGGCATGGAGGACACCGCCCGCTTGAGGTCGCTGCATGCCGCCCCGCCGGTGCTCGCGGCTGAAGGCTTGGCGACTCGCAATGACCGCAGCGGGCATCCGCTTTCGCCGGATTCACGCTCCACTTGGCGCGCGCATCGGCGGCGAGTATCATGAATCATATGTCCGAGCAGCGTACGCAGTTGAACCGGCCGGCGGCCTTTGCCGCCGCGCTGCCGCTCGCGCTTCGACTTCTGCCCTGACGGGCAGAACACGATCTCGGCCGCACGGGGCCAACGCCGTGCACTCCAACGAGTTTTGAGCCCGAGTTTCGAGCCGGCATCAACGCCGGCGTCCGTGATCGTCAGCAGTCGAGGCCCAGCATGCCGATGTTAAAGAATCCCGCCGGGAAATATCGCGCTTTTGCGCCGGTCCATTTACGCGACCGCCGCTGGCCGGATACACAGATCCTGCATCCGCCGCTGTGGTGCAGCGTGGATTTGCGCGACGGCAACCAGGCGCTGATCGAGCCGATGAACGTCGGCCGCAAGCTGCGGCTGTTCGAGCAGTTGGCGGCGGTCGGCTTCAAGCAGATCGAGATCGGCTTTCCCAGCGCTTCGCAGATCGAGTTCGATTTCGTCCGCAGGCTGATCGACGAAGATCGGATCCCCGAAGACGTCACCGTACAGGTGCTGACGCAGGCGCGCGAACCTCTGATCCGCCGTACGTTCGAAGCGTTGTCCGGCGCCCGCCGTGCGATCGTTCATGTCTATAACGCCACGGCGCCGGTGATGCGGCGCGTGGTGTTTAACCTGAGCGAAGATCAGATGGTTGGGCTGGCGGTCGGCAGTGCGCGGCTGGTGGCCGGGATCGCTCGCGATTATCCGCAGACCGAGTGGATGTTCGAATACTCCCCGGAGATGTTCTCGGCAACTGAGCTGGCGTTTTCCAAGCGCATCGTCGATGCCGTGACCGCGGTCTGGCAGCCGACGCCGGAGCACCCCTGCATCGTCAATCTGCCGTCCACCGTCGAGCACAGCACGCCGAATATTTTTGCCGACATGATCGAGTGGATGCACCGCAATCTGGAACGGCGCCAGGCGATCCTGCTGTCGGTGCATCCCCACAACGACCGCGGAACCGGCGTCGCCGCCGCCGAATTCGCGCTGATGGCTGGCGCCGATCGTGTCGAAGGCTGTCTGTTCGGCAACGGCGAGCGCACCGGCAACGTCGACATCGTCAATCTGGCGTTGAACCTGTACACCCAGGGCGTGCGACCGGAGCTGGATTTCTCCGACATCGACGCCATCAAAGCCTGCGTCGAGTACTGCAACCAGTTGCCGGTGCATCCGCGGCATCCCTACGTCGGCGACCTGGTGTTCACCTCGTTTTCCGGCTCGCACCAGGATGCGATCAAGAAAGCGTTCGCAGCGCGCCGCGACGGCGATTGCTGGGAAATGCCGTACCTGCCGATCGATCCGGTGGAACTCGGCCGCAGCTACGAGGCGGTGATCCGGGTCAACGCCCAGTCCGGCAAGGGCGGCATCAGCTACCTGCTGGAGCAGGAATACGGCCTGGCGCTGCCGCGGCGACTGCAGATCGAGTTCAGTCAGGTGGTGCAGGCGATGATGGACGCCACCGGCAAGGAAGTCACCGCCGCCGATCTCTGGCGGATTTTCGCGGCGGAATACCTGGGTGCCGACCAGCCGTTGGCGTATCGCGGGCACCACCTGGTGGAGGATTCGAGCCGCGGTCGCGTGGAGTTGACCGCCGAGCTGGTCGTCAACGGCCGGCTGCGGCGGTTGCACGGGGGTGGCAACGGCCCGATCGATGCCTTCGTCGCCGCGCTGGGCGAAATCCTGGAGCTGCCGGTGACGGTACTGGACTACCACGAGCACGCGATCGGCGGCGGCGCCGATGCGCGTGCGGCGACCTACATCGAACTGCGGGTGGCGGATGGCCGCGCGCTGTTCGGCGTCGGCCTGGATGCCAACATCCTGACGGCCTCACTGATGGCCGTGATTTCCGGGGTCAACCGCACGGCGCAGCGGCAGACGCTGCGGCTGGTGGCTTAGGGTCTGTTGACAATTGTTCGACCGCCGCGTTGTGGTCCAAATCGCGCCAGGCAAGGCGGAGGCCGCCGGCCTTGGTGGTTCCAAGGCCAAGGCCGACAACGCCGCATGGCGCGATTTGGGCCGCAACCCTTCGGGACGGGGCCTT
>JAGWMX010000118.1 GCA_028871525.1 Gammaproteobacteria bacterium | reverse complement strand
CGGAGGCAGGAGCGCCGCAGCAGCCACAGATTCAGCGTCACGAAGACGATCAGTAGCGGAATCAAAATCGCGTCGTGGATCAGAAAGCCAAGCCCCGCGGCCGACAGCGCGCTGAGCAGTACCGGCAGCCCCAGGCAGCAGGCGGCGGCGAACACCGCGCCGAGGACGCTGCCCAGTTGTTTGATCAAATCGTTCATGATGTTTGGAACCTCTCGAGGTCGCTGTGAAGGTTTTGTCTCCCGCTACACCATCGAGCTGAGATCCGAGGCGTAGCTGGGATAGGCGAAGATGACGCCTTTGATGTCGTTGGCGGTCAGCCCAGCGCGCATCGCCATGGCGAACAGGTTGATCTGTTCCTCGGCGCCGGGGCCGATCAGGTGTGCGCCGAGAAGGCGCCCGGTTTCTTTTTCGACCGGAACCTTGTAGCCGCTGTGGCGAGCACCGACCCGTAGCGACGAGTACCACTGCGCGGTCTTTCCGAAGTGCGTGTCGAAGGCCAGGCCCTGCTCGCGTGCCGCGGCCTCGGACAAGCCGACCGCGGCCACCGGCGGCAGCGTGAAGACGACGCTCGGAATCGGCGGATAGTCGACCTTGCGCTCGTCTTTCCCGGCCAGCCGGTTCTTGCCGGCAACCCTCGCCTCGTAGGCCGAAACCGGCGTCAGGTCGGGCCCGCTGTCGGCGCAGTCGCCGGCGGCGAAGATGGCGGGGTTGGTGGTGCGCATGTAGGCGTTGACGCGGATGCCCTTGCGGCTGTATTCCGCGCCCGCGGCTTCGAGGTTGAGATGCTCGATGTCGGGCACGCGGCCGGTGCCGTGCACGACCTGATCGCACCCCACCTGCTGCCGGCCAGCCGGCGTTTCGTAGGTGACCGTGTAGCGGGTGCCGGCTTGCTCGATCTCGAGCACCTTGGCCCGCGTGCGCAGCTCGATGTCCAGCTCGGCGGTCGCCTCCGACAGCAGCGCGACCATGTCCGGATCGAAGGGGCCCAGGGGTCGATCCATCATTTCCAGCACCGTGACCTGCGGCGAGCCGGCGCGCTTGCAGATGTGGGCGAATTCCATTGCGATGAACCCGCCGCCGACGAAGACCACCCGCGGCGGCCGCTGCGGCAGTTTCAGAAAATCCGTGCTGGTCAGCAGCCACTCCTCGCCCGGCAGGTTCAGCGTCATCGGCCGCGCGCCGGTGGCGATGTGAAAGTGGCGCGCGGTGTAGGCCCGGCCGTCGACTTCGATCGCGTCGCGTCCGGTGAAGCGCGCCCGGCCGTGCAGCGTGACGATGCCGGTTTTTCCAGCCCGACTTCGATGCGGCCGGGCATGGCGTCGGTGAACGTGCGCTTGAAGGCGATCATCGCCGGCCAGTCGACGCTGACCGTGGTCCCGAGCCCCTTGCCTGCGAGCTTGCGGGCCCACTCCACCCCTTCGGTCACCGCCACCAGCATCTTCTTGGGATCGCAGCCGCGCAGCGCGCAGGTGCCGCCGTAGGGCAGGTGGTCGACAACGGCGACCTTCCAGCACGCCGCCGCGGCCATGCGAGCGACGCCGTTGCCGCCGGTGCCCGCGCCGATCACGATCAGGTCGAAGTGCTTGCGCTCGTTCATCGATGGCTCCGTATGCTCAGAGGTGCTTGCGCGAGCTTACCGCTGAAAAACGAGCGCACGACAGGCGCTCTCCGGCAACAAAGCCGAAGGGGGCGGCAGCGGTCGGCGCTGCAGCGGGAACTGGCCTGTTTCTCATCCCGCACAGCAGGACAGCTGCTTGACGTCCTTGGTAAAGGTCTGCGCCGCGAGCTTCAGCCCCTCGACCATCGTCAGGTACGGGAACAGCTGATCCGCCAGCTCGGCCGCGGTCATCCCGGCGCGCAGCGCGACGGCGGCGGTCTGGATCAGCTCGCCGGCGCCGTCGGCGATCGCCTGCACGCCCAGCAGACGCCCGCTGCCGGCCTCGACCACCAGCTTGATCACGCCGCGGGTGTCGAAGTTGGCCAGCGCCCGCGGGACGTTGTCCAGCGGCAGCGTGCGGCTGTCGGTCTCGATGCCTTGCAAATGCGCCTCGGCCTCGGACAGCCCCACGGTGGCGATCTGCGGTTCGGTGAACACCACCGTCGGCATCGCCGACAGATCGAGCCGCGCGCCGCCGCCGGTCATGTTGATCGCGGCGCGGGTGCCGGCCGCGGCGGCGACGTAGACGAACTGCGGCTGATCGGTGCAGTCGCCGGCGGCGTAGATGTGCGGCGTGCTGGTACGCAGATGATCGTCGACTCGAATCGCCCCGTTCTTTTCCGTCTCGACGCCGGCCCAGGCCAAGTCCAGCGCGTCGGTATTGGGCGTGCGGCCGGTGGCCACGAGCAGCGCATCGCCCTTGAGTTCGCCCGCCGAGGTGTCGAGGACGAACTCGCCGCCCTTTTTTAACTGCACGTGGCGCACGCTGCGTACCTGGGTCTGGTGCAGCACGCGTATGCCTTCCTCGGCGAACACCCGACCGATGGCTTCGCCAATCACTGGATCCTCGCGGAAGAACAGCTCGTTGCGCGCGATCATCGTGACCTGACTGCCGAGGCGCGCATAGGCCTGACCCAGCTCGGCGGCCACCACCGCCGAGCCGATCACCAGCAGTCGCCCGGGAATCCGCTGCGCCGCCAGCGCGTCGGTCGAGGTCCAGTACGGCGTGTCGGCCAGTCCCGGAATCGGCGGCACGGACGGGCGCGCGCCGACGGCGATCAGGCAGCGGTCGAACGCCAGGGTCCGCTCGCCGCCTTCGGCCAGACGCACGCGCAGCGTGCGGGCGTCGGCAAAACGCGCCTCGCCACGCAGCAGCGTGATGTTCGGGTTTTCCTCGAGAATGTTTTCGTACTTGGCGTGACGCAGTTCCTCGACCCGCGCCTGCTGCTGCGCGAGCAGGCGGTGGCGGCGAATCTCCGGTTCGCACCGGTCGATGCCGTCATCGAATGGACTTTCGCGCCGGGTATGGGCGACGTGCGCCGCGCGGATCATGATCTTGGACGGTACGCAGCCGATGTTGACGCAGGTGCCGCCGATCGTGCCGCGCTCGATCACGGTGACGCTTGCGCCCAGCTCGGCGGCCCTGATCGCGCCGGCCATGGCCGCGCCGCCGGTGCCGACCACCGCTACCTGTAAGCCGTCACCCGAGCCGCCGCGCGTCGTCGGCGATTTGCCGATCGATATCTTGTCTGGCACAGGCGCATCGCCGCCGCGCGGCCGAACGCGGTAGCTGTGGGGGAGCGCCGCGTTTAAAGCTTCGATGGGGGGTGGTGACGTATCGCTTTCGATCTGCGCGAGACGGTCGGCATAGCGCACGCGGACGCTGCGCACGCCGGGCACTTTCGCCAGGGCTTTTTCGACGTGACGCGCGCAGGCATCACAAGTCATGCCGACGATGTCGAGCGTGGTCTCACTCATTGGTGCCATCTCCGATGGGTTTGGCGGGATAGCCGGCATCGGCAGTGGCCTTCTGCAAAGCGGCCACGGTGGTCTTGGCGTCGTCGTAGCGCACCGATGCCAGTTTTTTCCGGAAGTTCACCTGCACGCCCTCGACCCCCGGGACACGAGACAGGGCCGTGCGTACGGTGATCGGACACGCGGCGCAGGTCATGCCGGGCACCTTCAGGATGACGGTTTTCGGCGCTGCCCACGCCGGGGCACTCAAGGCCGCGGCGACTAGCGACACGAACAACAGCTTCTTCATGATCCGAATCTCCACAAGGGGATAGTCTGTAAAAAATACGATCGGGCAGACCCGAAAAGAACGCCTCACGCCGTCTGCGGCGAGTCCGGCGGGAGGATCCGCCGCAAATTGCCGATGATGGCGCGGGCCAGAAACTTGGCGCGCTCCGCCCTGGGTCCGGCGAAGCACTGATCGACGGTATCGACGAACGACACCAGCCAGCTGTCGAAATCCGCCGACGATATCCGGCGGCGCCGATGAATCTCCCGGTGCGCGTTGACCATGTTGCGGCGGTAGCGCGCACCGCCGAGCAGCATCCGTTCCCAGTACGCCTCGATGACCGGCATCTGACGGCTCAGATGCGCGGGATTGAAAAACGGCCGCAGCCCCGGATGGCGCAACACTTTCGCGTAAAACTGCTGCACCAGCGCGGCGATGGCATCGGGCGTATCGAGATCGCCCTTGCGTGCCCCACGCAGATCCGGTGCTGCTATCCGTGCCATCAACAGCAGTACGGAGCGACGACAACGAACGCGACAATCAGCCCGACGACCGCTGACAGCATGACGATGTCGTCCTTTTTAGCTTTTAACCAAGTCAACATCTTGGCGACTCCATCAATAAAACAGCGGCAGAACGTACGGGAACGCCAGCGCCACCAGCACCAGGGCCGCGACTATCCAGAACAACGTCTTGTAGAGGCGCCGGGTGCGCGGCAGCGCGCAGGCTTCGCCGGGTCGGCACTCGGCCTGCGGGCGGAAAATGCGGCGGTAGGCGAAAAACATCGCCAGCAACGCCACGCCGATAAAGATCGGCCAATACGGCTCCAGCAGGGTCAGATTGCCGATCCAGGCGCCGGAAAATCCGAGGCTAACCAGCAGTAACGGACCGAGGCAGCAGGTCGAAGCGAGGATCGCCGCCAGTCCGCCGGCGGCCAGCGCTTTGCTGCCGCCGGCATCGGGTTTGTCTTGCACTGCCTCCATGCGCGATCTCTCAAGCAGGTTGAGGCGCTAGACTACGACCGTACCCGACTACGGAGTCAACATGCGAGCGAGCCTGACCATCGGCGCCCTGGCCGGTGCCGCCGACGTCGGCGTGGAAACCGTGCGCTACTACCAGCGGCGCCGGTTGTTGCCGGAACCGCCGCGCCCGCTGGGCGGCATCCGCCGTTATGGCGAAGCCGAGGTGGCACGCCTGCGCTTCATCCGCCACGCCCAGGAACTCGGCTTCACGCTCGATGAAGTCGCCGAACTGCTGGCGCTGGACGAAGGTCGCGAGTGCGATGAAGCGAAACGACTGGCCGGCGCCAAGCTCGCCGTCGTGCGCCAGCGACTGACCCGGTTGCGGCGGATCGAACGCGCCCTGGCCGAGCAGGTGCGTGCCTGCGAGCGCAGCGGCGGCCGCCAGCGCTGTCCGCTGATCGAAGTGCTGGCGCAGCCGATGCCTCCGCTCCGCTCGCCGCGTTCCCGACCACGGCGGCCGGGCAAGAGTACGTGAACGACCGGACCTTGCGCACTCGGGTGGCGGCCCGTCGCAGGCGGTCGTCGAAGCGAGGCTGCCCCGCGCCTACGACAACGGATTCGTGCTGCCGTCGCCGCCTTGAGCGACCTCCGCCGCAGGCGACGCCGGCGCAGAGACGCGGCCGCGACGGGGCCAACCGACGCTCAACAGACTCGGCCCGCCGACCAGCGCACATAGGGTCAGGAAGCCGGTCTGCATCAACAGCATGATGGCGGCGGCCTGTTCCCGACCGATGCCGAACAGCGTCAGGATCAACACCGCAGCCAGCGGATTGCTGCCCGGCACCCGGAAGAAAAACCCGAACAGGATCAGGCAGCCCAGCGCCACCATGATCAACAGGTAGTCGCCGGCGGGCAGCCAGACCCCGACCGCCCAGCCCGCCCACAGCACGTCGCTGACCGCCAGCGCCTTGATCAGAATCGCCAGCAGCAGGATGAGGATTCTCCGGGGGCGTTCACGCGGCCAGTCCAGACCGGCGACGAACGCCTCGGAGTGATGACTCCACCAGGCCGTGAATCGGGCCGGTATCCAGCGGGTCGGAAATCGAGGCCGCGCAGCGTCCGCGAAACCGCGGCGACGCCAGGCCCATAAGACCCCGGCCAGGATGGCCAACCCGGCCGCAATCGCCGCCGCCGTCAGCACGATGGCCAACCGGCCGGGGGCGTCGAGGCCTGCCGGCAGGGGCAACAGCGATACGGCGGCCACCGCGATCGCGGCGAACACCGCCAGGTCGATCAGTCGATCCATCGCGACGCTGCCCACCACCAGGGCGGTGCGCAAACGGAACTTCTGCGCGACGATCCAGGCGCGTGCGAATACGCTGCTGCCGATGCCGACGGTGAGGCCGAACAGATGGCC
>JAGWMX010000117.1 GCA_028871525.1 Gammaproteobacteria bacterium | reverse complement strand
TCCATCGGGATCAATTCGCGTACATCCAGCGTTTGGCTCATAACGTGCTCCGTGTGTCGGGTCGGTGGATCGGTGGTTCGGGTCAAAGCGTGCAGCACGCCGTTCAGGCGCTCGGCCTCGCGGGGATGATCGTGGCGTAGCGCCGCCAGCGCTTGCGCGGCCAGACGGCACGCGCGCTCGCGTTCGCCGTTCTCGCCGAGAGCAAGCACGGCGCGGATCAGGATCCGATTGAGCGCCGACAGCGGGGTCGCCGTGTTCATGGTTGGGCGCTGTCTTCGATGCCGAACAGCGCTTTGGCCACGGCCGACATCTTCTGCGGCGACCACGGGGGATCCCACACCAGTTCGATGTCGACGTCGTCGACGCCGTCGAGCTGGATCGCACGGCGAAATACACCGTCCTGGATGTAGTCCTGTGCCGGACACCCGCGCGTGGTCATCGTCATCGTGACCTTGAGCGTGCCGCCGTCTAGCGCGAGGCCGTAGATCAAACCCAGATCGACGATGTTGTAGCCGAGCTCGGGATCGATCACCTCGCGCAGCGCGTCGAGGATTTGCGCTTCGGTCGGCATCGCCTACGCACGCACTTGCCCGGCACGCCGGATCAGCAGCCGCACGCTGCCGTCGGCGCAGCGTTCGGTGTGGATCTGCGCGCCGCGCTGTTCCAGTTCTGGATACAGAAATACCGGCTCGCGTTCGTTGATCGCTTCCAGCACCGCGCCGGGGTCGAGTTGCTCCAAAGCCTCGAGGATGCGCACCATCGGCTGCGGCGGTTCCAGCCCGCGGTTGTCGAGCCGAGCGCTCGGCGCCGGCCAGCCGTCAGTGGCGCTCACAACCCGGCGATCGGGCGCGGCTGCCGATTGTTTGGGTGGTGCCGCGGCGCCGGGCGAAAACAACACCTCCCAGTCGCTGGTCCCGATTTTATGTGCCTGGTG
Organism: Gammaproteobacteria bacterium; assembly: GCA_028871525.1. Taxonomy (GTDB): domain Bacteria; phylum Pseudomonadota; class Gammaproteobacteria; order Nevskiales; family Nevskiaceae; genus SCRT01. The sequence goes on along the minus strand of JAGWMX010000117.1, from coordinate 5,143 downwards.
GCTGAACCCCTTGCGCCCGAGCACGGCGTACAGCGGCAGCGGTTCGAACGTGACCAGCAGGCGCAACGCCTGTCCGGGCTTGAGCTGGCCGACCGCGTGCAAAATCCTCGCTAGCGGCTCGCCGCCGCGGCGCAGCTCTTCGCGCACGTCCAAAGTCAGCGGCGGGAGGTCGGTCATCGTGCGGTCCTTTAGAATCTTGGAGCAGGTGCGGCCGAACATTGACAGCGCCGTCGCACAGGCGCCTTGACCATGGTCAAATGAAAAGTGCGATGCTCGGCATATACTTCGTGCGGCTTCGGTGAGCCGACCGGCGCCGCAGTTTGCAATCTGAAGTGGAGAGCGCTTGTATGTCTGCCGATCCCGCCGCGCACGGTGTCACCCCAACCGGCGCAGTCGCCGACTCGGCGCTGGGGCGCGTGTTCGCCGGCTACACGATCTTCGCCACCGCGTGGCTGGTGTTTGCGACCTTCGTCGGCCTGGTCGTGGCCTACAAGTTCGGCGCACCGGATTTCTGGAGCAGCCAGCCGTGGCTGACCTTCGGCCGGCTGCGGCCGATCCATACCAACGACACGTTTTACGGTTTTGCCAGCATCGCCCTGGTGGGACTGGCCTATTACGTCGCGGCGCGTTCCTGCCGCACGCGCTTGTACAGCACTGGTCTGGCGTGGATCGGGCTCGCGTTGTTCAACCTGGCGGCGCTGGCCGGGACGGTGGCGCTGGCCGCCGGCGACAACGCCGGCGATCTCGAATATCGCGAGTGGCCGTGGCCGATCCGGCTGATCTTCGCTGCCGGCGCAGTGGTCACCGCGATCAATCTGTTGGCGACCGTCGCGCGCCGCAACACGCACGACATCTATCTTTCCAACTGGTACACGATGGGCGGCGCGCTGTTCGTGATCGTGATCGCCACGGTCGGGATCTTGCCTTGGTATCAATACGGGCTCGGTCAGGTCGCGGTATCCGGTTACTTCATGCACAACTCGGTCGGCATGTGGTTCACGCCGATGACGCTGGGGATTTTTTACTACGCGCTGCCGAAACTCTTGAGCCGTCCGATCTATTCCTACGCGCTCGGCGTGCTGGCGTTTTGGACCAACCTGCTCTTCTACCCGATCATCGGCGCGCATCACTTCCTGTTTTCGCCGCTGCCGTGGTGGTTGCAGACCACGGCGATCGTGTTCTCGGTGGCGATGCTGGTGCCGGTGTGGGGCGGCAGCGCCAACTTCGCGCTGACCGCGCGCGGGCGGCTGGGCGACGTCGCGCAGTCCTATCCGCTGGCCTTCATCATGGTCGGCGTGCTCGGCTACTTCGTCGGCTCGACCCAGGGCACGTTCGAGGCGTTCCGCTCGCTGCAGGCGGTGTGGCATTTCACCAATTTCACCGTCGGTCACTCGCACCTGACCATGTACGGGTTTGTCACGTTCGGCATCTGGGGCGGCGTCTACGCGCTGCTGCCGCTGGCCACCGGCAAATATCCGAGCCGGCTCGGCATGGGTGCGCATTTCTGGCTGGCGGTGGTCGGCAGCTTCATCTACGTGATCTCGCTGTCGATCGGCGGCACCGTGCAGGGGCTGGACTGGGTACACGGCAAACCCTTCATCCAGTCGGTGGTGGACATGAATCCGTACTACGTCTGGCGCGGTGTCGGTGGCATCTTGATGTTTCTGAGCCACCTGGTGTTCGCCTGGAACGTCTGGCGCATGACTTGGGGGCGCAGCGCCGCGCGCTTGCCGCTGGCGCCGGCGCTGGCCGAAGGCGCGGCGCCATGAACAAGCTGGTCGCGATCGCCGGTGGTTCGCTGGCGATCTATATCGTGCTGGCGCTGATGATGGGCGTGATCCCCGGCTGGCAGTTATCGCAGACGCCGCCGGGACCCGGCGTCAAGCCGTTGACGCCGCTTCAGGCCGAGGGGCGCGAGGTTTACGTGGCCAACGGGTGCAGCTACTGCCACACCCAGCAGGTGCGCCCGCTGCCGCAGGACCAGGTCTTCGGCCGCCCGTCGGCGCCGGGCGATTTCGCCTACCAGACCCCGGAACTGCTCGGCTCCGAACGCACCGGCCCGGATCTGACCGACGTCGGGGTGCGCCGCGGCAGCGACGTGTGGCAATACATCCACCTGTACAACCCGCGCGCGGTCGAGCCGGCCTCGATCATGCCGTCGTTTCCGTTTCTGTTCGAAATCGTGGACCGGGCGCCGCCGGGGGTGGCCCCGGCGCCGATCCCGAAAGCCTATGCCCCGGCGCATGGGGTGGTGATTCCGACGCGCCGGGCGCAGGCGCTGGTGGCCTATCTGCTGTCGCTCAAGCAGCCGCCGCAGCCGGCGCAGCAGACCGCCGCCGGCGCGCCGAGCGCGACGCCGACACCCGCCGCCGCCGGTACCGCGCGCACGCCGGTAGCAGGTGCACCGCTCGCGCGCGGCAAGCAGTTGTTCGAGACCAACTGCGCGGCCTGCCACCAGAGCAACGGCCGCGGGCTGCCCGGCGCGTTCCCGGCGCTGGCCGGCAACGCGGTGGCCAATGCCGCGGATGCGACCGAACATATCCATATCGTGCTGTTCGGACTGCAGGGCAAAACCATCGACGGCGTCAAATACGCCAGTCCGATGCCGGCCTGGGGCGCACAGTTCGACGATCGGCAGATCGCCGACCTCATCAACTACGAGCGCAGCGCCTGGGGTAACCACGGTGCGCCGGTGACGGCGGCCGAGGTGGCCAAAGTGCGCGCCGCCGGCAACGGCAAATGAGGTGGCAGCGGTGCATCAGCATCTGACCGGTCCGTTCTGGGGCATCGCGGCGATTGTGCTGATTGCGGGGGCGATCACCGTCGCCTGTTTCGCGGCGATGGTGTGGATGCTGGTGCGCCCAGGCGAGCGCCGGCGCGACCATCCCAAGTACCTGGTGATCGACGAGGAGCGCTGACATGGATACTCCGCGCGTGCGTGTGTTTCTCGACGACGACCCCGAGCCGATCGCCGAGCAGCCGTTGCCGGCGGCGGTCGAACTCGACACCGCGCAGCTCGAAGACGGGCCGCATCGCCTGATCGTGCGCGCGCGCGATCGCGGCGGGCGCGAGGGTTATGAAGAGATTCCGTTTTTCGTCCACAACGGTCCCGGTGTGGTGATCTCCGGCTTGAAGCCCGGTTCGATCCGCCGCGGCGCCGTGCGCTTCACGGTCGATGCGTTCTCCGCCGACGACCCGTTCGATCCACGCCACGCCGAGGCACGCTCGCAGGTTCCGGTATGGGTGTGGGTGATGGCGCTGTTCGTCGTCGCCTGGGCGGTGTGGTACGCGGCGCGCATGTGGGAAGTGCCGCCGGCCTACGCGCACACGCCAACCTACGCGCCCGCGCCGACGACGAGCGCCGTGGCGCCCGAATCGTCAGATTGACGCCCTGGCCTCTGCGTCTTGTGGCGTTTTTCGTGGTGTTACAGGCACCAGTACGGCGGATCGCTGGCCGGGAAACTCTCGGCCAGGGTCTGGTCGACACGGTCCTCCTCCTCCGTCTGATCGTCCGCTGGCCGAGCGGCGTCCCGCCCCTGTGCGTGGTGACGGTGGGTCATGTCGAGCCCGCCGCTGTACCGAGGCCGGCGTTGTTGCGGTCCAGCACGCGCTCGGCGCGGTAGCTCGAACGCACCAGCGTACCGGCCACCACTTCGACGAAGCCGAGCGACAGCGCCAGCGCGCGGTAGGCCGCAAACTGCGCCGGCGTGACGTAACGCGCGACCGGCAGATGGTTGGCGGTCGGCCGCAAGTATTGACCCAAGGTCACGACGTCAACGCCGGCCGCCCGCACGTCGCGCAGGGTTTGTTCCAGTTCGGCGTCGGTTTCGCCCAGACCCAGCATCAGGCTGGTCTTGGTCAGCGTTTCGGGGGCGTGGCGTTTGGCGAAGGCCAAAACCTCGAGCGTGCGCCGGTAACCGGCGCGCGGGTCGCGCACCCGGTGCGTGAGTCGTTCCACGGTTTCCAGGTTTTGGGCGTAGGTCTGAACGCCGGCGTCCAGCACCGTCGCGACGGCACGGGTATCACCGGAAAAATCCGGCGTCAGCGCCTCGACCGCGGTGCTCGGGCAGCGCGCGTGGATGGCGCGGATGCAGGCGGCGTAGTGCGCCGCGCCGCCGTCGGGCAGATCGTCGCGATCGACCGAGGTCAGCACCACGTAGCGCAGGCCCATCAACGCCACCGCCTCGGCCACGCGCAGCGGCTCGCCGGGATCGAGCCTGCCGCGCGGGTTGCCGGTGGCCACGCTGCAAAAGCGGCAGGCGCGAGTGCACACCTCCCCCATCAGCATCAGCGTCGCGGTGCCGCGCCCCCAGCACTCGGCGATGTTCGGGCAGCGCGACTCTTGGCACACGGTGTGCAGGCGGTGCGTGTTTACGATCTCGCGCACCGCGCGATAGCCGGCGCCGTCGGGCACCCGCACGCGCAGCCACGGCGGTTTCGGGCCGACGTCCGGCGTGGTGGCGCCGCCGTTACGCTTGACGCCGTGGCGTACCGCGCGCACGCCATCTTCGGTTACGTATTTTTCGCCACTTTTGATCGCGGCCATGGGGGCTATCCTGCTCGGCGTCCGGTCGCGCAGCGCGCAGCTCGGTATCGCGTCTGACCGAAGTCAAGGCGCGCCGGCTGCGGATCGCGCTATCAAGGCGCATGGTCTCCAAGCCGCATTTTACGCCGATGCGCCCGTGCTTACGTTCAGCGCTGGCTGATCGCGGGCCGCCTCGCCGCGGGCTGAGCCGGCCGTGAATCCGCTCAGCGACCGCTTGTCGCGGTATACGCCGGCGATTTTCGCCTGTGCGATCTTCAACCTGGTGGCGGCCGAACTCGCCGCCGCCGCCGGCTGGACCTGGCCGGTACAGCCGTTGCTGTCGCCGACCACGCTGGCCGCGGTGCACCTGGTCACGCTCGGCTGGCTGACGCTGCTGATGTTCGGCGCGTTGTTCCAGTTCGTGCCGGTGATCGCCAATCGACCGCTGCCGAGCCAGCGGGCGGTGCTGTGGATGTTGCTCGCTTTCGAACTGGGGTTGGCCGCGATGGTCGCGGGTTTCATCGCTGCCCCCGGCCGGTTCGGCGCGCTGCTGCCGGTCGGCGGCGGGATCGTGCTGAGCGCGGTGTCGATCGGAATCGCGAATCTACTCGCGCCGCT
>JAGWMX010000116.1 GCA_028871525.1 Gammaproteobacteria bacterium | reverse complement strand
GCGACGCGTGCCTGTCGACCTGGTAGTTCAGATCGCGCGCGTTGGCCTGGACCCGCAGCCGCGTCGCCTCGTTGACGAGCGGGCTGCCGCGCAGCGCACGCGACACCGTGGCCTGGGATACCCCGGCCCGGTGCGCGATATCCAGCGAGTTGACTTTCCCCTTCATCGTCCAGCCGGCGTAAAAGGTGGCGCCCGGCAGTGTACTGCGCTGGCGGATCGAGAGGGCAACTACCTATTCTCGAACCATTTCAGTCTGTCGCGCAGAGTGACGACGCTGCCGACGATCACCAGGCTCGGCCCGCTGACGCCGGCTGCGGCGACCCGCGCCGGCAGCGTCTGCAGATCGGCGATCACCACGCGCTGCGCCGCCCGCGTGCCCTGATCGATCAGCGCCGCCGGGTGCGCGGGCGCCAGGCCGTGCTCGATCAGCGCCGCACACAGCGCCGGCAGCGCACCCAGGCCCATGTAGATCGCCAGCGTCTGGCGCGGCTGCACCAGTTGCGGCCACGGCAGTTCCAGGCGGCCGTCGGCGCGCGGATGGCCGGTGACGAACACGCAGGTCTGGGCATGATCGCGGTGGGTCAGCGGAATGCCGGCATAGGCGGCGCAGCCGCTGGCGGCGGTGATGCCCGGCACCACCTGGAAGGCGATGCGGTGCGCGATCAGGGTCTCGATCTCCTCGCCGCCGCGACCGAAGATGAAGGGATCGCCGCCTTTCAACCGCAGCACCCGCTGGCCGGCCTTGGCCCGCCGCACCAGCTCGGCGTTGATCTCGGCCTGCGGCAGCGTGTGCCGATGGCGATCCTTGCCGACGAACACGCGCTCGGCGTCGCGGCGCACGCGCTCGAGGATGCCGTCGCCGATCAGCCGGTCGTAGAGCACCACGTCGGCCTGCTGCATCAACTGCAGCGCACGCAGCGTCAGCAGATCCGGATCGCCGGGACCGGCACCGACCAGATAGACCTCGCCGCCCGGCGGCGCGCCGGCCAGCAAGGCCTCGAGCGCGCGTTCGGCGCCGGCGGCGTCGCCGCGCAGCGCCGCCTCGGCGCCGGGGGAATCGAGAAAACGCTCCCACAGCGAGCGCCGCGCCGGCAGCGGCAGCGACGCCTTGACCCGCCCGCGGTGAGTGGCCATGAAACCGGCCAGCCGGCCGTACCCAGCCGGCAGCCAGGCCTCGATGCGCTCGCGCAGCCGCCGCGCCAGCACCGGCGCCGCACCCTGGGTGCCGATCGCCACCGTCAGCGGCGTGCGCTCGACCAGCGCCGGCGTGACGAAACTCGACGCCTCGGCATCGTCGACCACGTTGACGAAAATCCCGCGTCCCTCGGCTGCCGCGGCGACGGCGCGGTTGACGGACGGATCATCGGCGGCGGCGACCGCCAGCCGGCAGCCGTCGAGCTGCGCCGGGGCGAAATCCGCGGCCCGATGTTCCAACGCACCGCGCGCGGCGAGCAGCGCCAGCTGCGGGTGCAGCCCGGGTGCCACCAACGTCAGGCGAGCACCGGCGCGCAGCAGCAGCCGCGCCTTGCGCAGCGCCACTTCGCCGCCGCCGACCAGCAGCACGCGGCTGCCGTCCAGGCGCAGGAACGCCGGAAACAGCGCCGCCGAAGGTGCGGAAGACTCCGGCGCTTCGACCATCGTCCGGCAGCATCGCGCGGTACGGGCGGCTACAGCAAACCGGCGGCTTTGGCCAGCGTGCTGCCGCCGACGAACAACAGCAGCCCGGCGATCGAGCGTTTGAGCGTGCGCGCCGGCATGCGGAAACCGAGCCGGCTGCCGATCCACACCCCGGGCAGGCCGCCGGCCAGCAGCAGCCACAGCATCGACCAGTCGACGGTGCCGAGGCCGGCGTGGCCGAGGCCGGCGATGGCGGTGATCAGCACCGCGTGCGCCAGATCCGAACCGACCAGCCGGATCGGCGTCTGCCGCGGATACAGCAGCAGCAGCACCATCATGCCGATGACGCCGGCGCCGACCGAGGAAATCGTGACCAGTGCACCGATCAGCGCGCCGGTGACGACGGTGGCGGCACGTTGCGCGTGCGGCGGCAGCTCGCGGGCGGCCAGCCAGTGCTGCAGCCGGCGCAGCACCGTCTCCTGCGCCAGCGTGAACAGCGCGGTGACGACCACCGCCGCCGCCAGCACCAGCTTGATCAGATGCGACAGCGCCTTGACATCGCCGTAGCCATGCAGGAACACCAGCGTCGCCAGCACCGCCGGCACGCTGCCCAGCGACAGCCAGCCGACCAGGCGGAAATCCAGCGTGCCGTTGCGGCCATGCAGCAGCGTCGCGTAGGTCTTGCTGAGCGACGCGAACAACAGGTCGGTGCCGACGGCCATCGCCGGCGCCACGCCGTAGAACAGGATCAGCATCGGCGTCATCAGCGAACCGCCGCCGACGCCGGTGGCGCCCACCGCGGCCCCAACCGCCAGACCCGCCAATGCGTACAGGAATTCGGTCATAGAACCTCCGGCGCAGACCATACGGCCTCGCACCGTGGCGACGGAAGGAATAGTTGGGTATCGTGTAATAACCCGAACGTATATCGTCGACGCGGAGGAGAAGATGAAGCTGCGGCAGCTGCTCTACGTCCACGAAGTCGCCAAACGCGGGCTCAACGTCACCGCGGCGGCCGAGGCGCTGTACACCTCGCAACCCGGCGTCTCCAAGCAGATCCGCCTGCTGGAAGAAGAGCTGGGCGTGGACATTTTCCGCCGCAGCGGCAAGCATCTGGTGGAATTGACGCCGGCGGGCAGACGCATCCTCGACTACGTCGAGCGGCTGCTGGCGGAAGCCGAGAACGTGCAGCGGGTGGCCGACGACTTTCACCGCAGCGACCGCGGCGACCTGTCGCTGGCGACTACCCACACCCAGGCACGCTACGCGCTGCCGCCGGTGATCGAAAAATTCCGTCATCGCTACCCCAAGGTCAAATTGCATCTGCACCAGGGCTCGCCGCCGCAGATTGCACGCATGGCGGCCGAAGGCCAGGCCGACTTCGCCATCGCCACCGAGGCGCTGGAGCACTTCGAGCAACTGGTGATGCTGCCCTGCTATCACTGGAACCGCTGCGTGCTGGTGCGCCCCGAACACCCGCTGGCGAAGGTGAAACGGCTTTCGCTGCAGCAGTTGGCCGAGCAGCCGCTGGTCACCTACACCTTCGGCTTCACCGGCCGCTCCAAACTGGATCAGGCTTTCGCCGCGCACGGCCTCAAGCCGGAGGTGGTGCTGACCGCGGTCGATGCCGACGTGATCAAAACCTACGTGCGACTCGGCATGGGCGTCGGCATCGTCGCCGACCTGGCCTACGACGAGAGCGCCGATGCCGACCTGGTGCGACTGCGCGCCGATCATCTGTTCGAGCCCAGCACCACGCACATCGGCTTCCGCTTCGGCACTTTCCTGCGCGGCTACATGTACGACTTCATCTCGCTGTTCGCGCCGCACCTGAGCCGCGGGCTGATCGACGAAGTCGCCGCCATCGCCGACACCCTCGAGCGGCAGACGCAGGTGGCCAAGCGGATCAGCCAACTGCAGATGTTTTGACCGCCGCGACGCAACAAAAGGTTCTAAGCATACGTCTGTGCGGCACGCTTACGGCCGGTTAGCGTATCTGTGGGGAGTCGATTCTGAGCACCGGAAAAGGCCAGGAATCCACTCTGAAACCTGCCCGCAACCCCGCCCGTAAATCTGCCCGTAAATCTGTCTGCATGTACCGCTACGACGAAATCGACCAGGCCCTGGTCAACCAACGCGTCGCCCAGTTCCGCGACCAGACGCGGCGCTATCTCGCCGGCCAACTGTCGGACGAAGATTTCCGCGGCCTGCGCCTGCGCAACGGCCTGTACATTCAGCGCTTCGCGCCGATGCTGCGCATCTCGATTCCCTACGGCCTGCTGGCCAGCCGACAGCTGCGCATGCTGGCGCACGTCGCCCGCACCTACGACAAGGGCTACGGCCACTTCTCCACGCGCCAGAACATACAGTTCAACTGGCCCAAACTGGAGCAGGTGCCGGACATCCTCGCCGAGCTGGCGACGGTGCAGATGCATTCGATCCAGACCAGCGGCAACTGTATCCGCAACATCACCACCGATCACCTGGCCGGTGTCGCCCGCGACGAGCTGATCGATCCGCGGCCGTATTGCGAACTGACCCGGCAGTGGGCCACCTTTCACCCCGAATTCAACTGGCTGCCGCGCAAGTTCAAATTCGCCTTCTCGTCGTCGACCAGCGACCGCGCCGCCACCCGCGTGCACGACATCGGCGTGCACATCGTGCGCAACGCCGCCGGCGAGCTGGGCTATACCTTCTACGTCGGCGGCGGTCTCGGCCGCATGCCGATGATCGGCCACCAGATCAATGCCTTCGTGCCGGAGTCCGAGCTGCTGAACTACTCCGAGGCGATCCTGCGCGTCTACAACCGCCTCGGCCGCCGCGACAACATCCACCGCGCGCGCATCAAGGTGCTGGTCAAGGAGACCGGCGTCGACGCCTTCCGCGAGCTGGTGGAGACCGAGTACGCCAGGCTGGACAAGGCGCCGCTGCGGCTGCTGCCGGAAGACCTCGAGCGCATGCGCGCGCACTTCGTCCCGCCGCCCTACGATGCTGCCGCCGCAGGCGACGGCAGCCTGGCGAAGATGACCGCGGCCGATCCGCGCTTCGCCTCCTGGGCCAGGCGCAATCTGCACCCCCATCGCGTGCCCGGCTATCACGCCGTGTTCGTCTCGCTGAAAGCCAACGGCATGGCGCCGGGCGACGTCACCGCCGAACAGATGGACGCGCTGGCCGATCTGGCGGATCGCTATTCCTTCGGCGAGGCGCGCTCCACCCACGACCAGAACCTGGTGCTGGCCGACGTCGCCGAACGCGACGTCTACGCGCTGTGGCAGGAATTGTCGGCGCTCGATCTGGCGACGCCGAACATCGGCCTGATCACCGACATGATCTGCTGCCCGGGGCTGGATTTCTGCTCGCTGGCCAACGCCGGTTCGATCGGCGTGGCGCAGGACATCTTCGACCTGTTCGAGGATCTCGACTACCAGCACGACGTCGGCCCGATCAAGATCAAGATGAGCGGCTGCATGAACGGCTGCGGCCATCACAGCGTCGGCCACATCGGCATTCTCGGCGTCGACAAGCACGGCCAGGAGTGGTACCAGGTGACGCTCGGCGGCTCGGCCGAGAACGACGCCGCGCTGGGCGACCGCAGCGGCCGCGCGCTGGCGCGCGACGAAATCGCCGGCGCCGTGCAGCGCATCGTCGAAACCTACCTCGAACAACGCCTCAGCGAAGACGAGAACTTCCTGCAGTGCTACCGTCGCGTCGGCATGGCGCCGTTCAAGGAACGCATCTACGCCAAGGGCGACGCCGCCGCGGAGGCCGCATGAACCGGATCATCCGCGGCGACGCCGTCGTCGCCGACGATTGGCGCACGCTGGCAGACGACGCCCAGCCCGCAGCCGGCGCCAAAGTGATCGTGCCGCTGCAGCGCTGGCGCGAACAACGCGCAACCCTGTTGGCCGCGGCGGCGGCGGTCGGCGTGCGGATCCCCAACACCGAGGACGTCGACACCCTCTGGCCGGAAATCGCCGGACGTCCGCTGCTGGCGCTGGAATGGCCCAAGTACGGCGATGGCCGCGCCCACTCGCAGGCGCAGATCCTGCGCCGGCGGTTCGGCTTCAAGGGCGAGCTGCGCGCCGTCGGCGAGATCGGCCGCGACCTGGTGTTTCACCTGCGCCGCTGCGGATTCGACGTGATCGTGCCGCGCGCCGGCGAGAATCTGGCCGGCTGCCTGCAGGCGCTGCAGGATTTCTCCACTGCCTACCAGCCGGCCGCCGACGGCATCGCCGCGGTGTTCGCCCGCCGTCGCCGCGCGGTCTGACGCCGCGCTTGACAAGCCTCCGCCCGATCCGCACGATCCTGCCGCGGTGGGGCCTTTGCAGGGAGCAGAGGGGATGGCATCGATACTTCGGGGAGTGCCGTCGCGCCGCGGCATCGGGTTATCGCTGGCGGCGCTGCTGTGGCTGCTGTGGCCGGTCGTGCTGCACGCGGCACTGACGCCGCAGCAGGAATGGGAGCGGCGCATCCAGGC
>JAGWMX010000115.1 GCA_028871525.1 Gammaproteobacteria bacterium | reverse complement strand
CGCCACCGAACCGCAAGCGCTGGACGCCGACGGCCTGGCGCCGCAGGCGGAACTCTATCTCGAGGGTTCCGACCAGCACCGCGGCTGGTTCCAGTCCAGCCTGCTGACCTGCGTGGCGATGCGTGGCCGAGCGCCGTACAAGGCGGAGCTGACGCACTTCTTCACCGACGACGAGCAGGGCCGCAATATGTCCAAGAGCCTCGGTAACGTCATCGCTCCGCAGGCGGTGACGCAGACGCTGGGTGCCGACGTGCTGCGCCTGTGGGTGGCGGGCAGCGACTACGCCGGCGAGATCGCGATCTCCGACAACCTACTCAAGCGCGTCGCCGACGCCTACCGCCGCATCCGCAACACCGCCCGCTTTCTACTCGGTAATCTGCACGGTTTCGATCCGGGTGCCGACGCGCTCCCGCACGAGCAGTTGCTGGCGCTCGACCGCTGGGCGCTGGCGCGCGCCGGCGCACTGCAGCAGGAGTTGATCGAGGCCTATCGCCAGGCGCAATTCCATATGGTCTGCCAGAAATTGCATCACTACTGTGTGACGGAACTCGGCGGGCTGTACCTGGACGTGCTGAAGGATCGGCTTTACACGATGCCGTGCAAAAGCCTGGGGCGGCGCTCGGCGCAGACGGCGATGCATCATATCGTCGAGGCGCTGGTGCGCTGGATCGCCCCGATCCTGTCGTTCACCGCCGACGAGATCTGGGAGTACAGGCCGGATAAGGGTGACGCCGGGCTGTTCGAGCAGCGCTGGTATCGGCTGCCTGACGTCGAGCTTGGCGCCGCGGAGCAGAACCGGTGGGCGCGACTGCGCGCGGTGCGCGAGGCGGTGTTCAAGGCTCTGGAGGACGCCCGCAACGCCGGTTCGATCGGCGGCGGTCTCGATGCCGAAGTGCGTCTGCGCGCCGACACGCCGACACTGGAGGCGCTGGCCTGGCTCGGCGAAGAGCTGCGCTTCTGGCTGATCGTTTCGGATGCCCGCGCCGCGCCGCTGGCCGCAATCGAAGATCCGGCGGCTATAGATCTGGAGGGGGGCGGACGTCTGCTGGTCGAAATCCGGCGCTGTGAGGCGGCCAAGTGTGCGCGCTGTTGGCAGCGGCGGCCCGACATCGGCGGCCTGGATGCACATCCTTTGCTGTGTGCGCGCTGTGTCGAAAATCTCGGCGCCGGCGAACAGCGGCGTTACTGCTAGGCTACCGATGTCGATCCAGCTGAAAGACAAGCTGCCGCGCAACAACTGGGGCTGGCTGTATGCTTCGGTGGCGGTGTTGATGGCGGATCAGATCAGCAAGGCCCTGGTGACGCACCGCTTGGCGCCATATCAGGCGCAGGCGCTGCTGCCGCATCTGAATCTGATCACGATGCACAACACCGGCGCCGCCTTCTCGATGTTCGCGCAAGCGCCGGCGCTGGTGTTCCTGGTACTGGCGGCGGCCGTCAGCGCCGGTATCCTGTACTGGCTGCATCGCAACCCCCACGGCCAGCATCTGCTGGCGGCCGGTTTTTCGCTGATTCTCGGCGGCGCGCTGAGCAACGCACTGGATCGCGTCACCCGTGGCTTCGTGGTCGACTTTATCGATTTCTACATCGGCCACTGGCATTTCGCCGCTTTCAACCTGGCCGATGCGGCGATCACCGCCGGCGCCGGTCTGCTGATCATGGATATGCTGCTGCAGGCCCGCTCATCGCGCAGTGGTTGAAGCATCGCATGGGGTTCGGGTTTTCCCGGGCCACGGCGCCGCCGGTGAAGCGTGATCGGCGTCTCAGCGTCCCCAGCATGAATCGGTATTGCCGCCGCCGCCGGCGTTCTGCGCGCCGCGCAGGCCGTTCGACTGCAGCGTGAACACCGCACAGTCGTGGTCGTCGGTCTGGCCGCCGACCGCCGCGGCCTCCAGCGTGAACGCCGTTGCGCTCGGCGCCGGCGCAAAATCGATCTTGTAGATCGAATCGCCGTTCGCGGTCACCGAGTTGCGTCCTTCGGAATCGATGTAGAAAGCCGTCAGGCCGGCGCCGGCAGTGCTGCCGGAGGCCGGGTTGACCAGATAGAAGTCGAAATTGGTGGCGTAATCCTGATGGTTCATGGCGTAGCGCTCTTCGCGTGCCGCCAGATCCTCGAGTATCGAGCGCGCTTGTGCGCGGTGTGAGCGCAGCACGTAACTGCGGTAGGTCGGGAGCGCGACCGCCGTCAGGATCGCGACGACGATCAAAGTCACCATCAGATCGATCAGCGTGAAGCCGAACGTGCGGCGGCGGTCAACTGCGGCAGGGTGGTGCACGGCGATCAGCGTCCCGGGGTGAAATTCCAGCCGTCGGTGTCGATCCAGGAGGCGCCGCCCGGCGGCTGGTGCTGGCGTTCGAGTTGCTGGTTCGGATTGGCGGCGACGGTGTTGACCACCAGCCGCAGAGTCCCGTCGGCGGCCTGCGCGCCTTGCGGCGTGGCGACCAGGCAATACAGATGGGCCGATGGCGTGCAGCCGGCGCTGGCCACGTCCAGCGTGGTCTGATATTCGGCCTGATCGCCGCAGGAGAGGCTGGCGATGCCGAAACCGAAGCTGCTCAGATCCTGGCCGGCGGTCGGTTGCTGGCCGGTGCGGGCGAAAACCTCGGCGATGCGCCGCTGGGTTTCCAGCAGACAGGCGGTGCCGGCATCGCGGTGCGAGCGCAGCCGGTAGCGCGTGTAGCTGGGGTAGGCGACCGCCGCCAGGATGCCGAGAATCAGGATCACGGCCATCAACTCGATCAGCGAAAAGCCCGGTGAACGGCGCGGCGCGGTCACGGCCCATGATCCTCGCGCCAGTCGGTTTCGCCGCTCTTGGCCGACGGCCCGACCTGGGCATTGGACTGCACGATGGCCCCGGTGGAGGTCTGCGTGAACACCGTCACCTGACCATTGGCTGTGGTGCCGAGATGCAGCGTTGGCGCGGCGCCGAGACCTTTGCCGAGATCGATCTTGCCGATCGACACCGTCGTCGTGTTGCCGTTGATGACGATTTGCCGCGTGCCGAACACCGGCGCCTGGGACGCTGCTCCGGTCTTGAAAAATAAGCCAAAGAGCGAGGATTCGCCCAGCGACAGGCAATCGCTCAAGTCGGGAACGTAGGTGGAATCGAAGAAAATATTACCGATCAGGTCGCCGGAGCTGAGACTGCGCTCCGACGGATTGCTGCCGTTGGTCGGAAGGCTGAGCTTCCAGCCCCCGGCGCTTGCAGCGGCCGCAGCCAGCGAGACCTCATCGGTGACGCTCTGGCCGGAGAAAGTGACGCCGCTGACGCTGCCGTTGGTGGCGACCTGCGCGTCCGTGGTATCCACCAGGTTCGCGAACGACGGCGGCGAACTCGCGCCGCCGTCCAGCGTGTCGATCACGCCGAACAGGTATTGCTGCGTCGAACTGGCCTTGTCGGCGCCGACGAACAGCCGTCCGGTGCCGTCCATGATCCAGTGGTGCCCTTGTTCGTCCTGGGTGACGGTCGGCGTGGCCAGCGGCGGAACGTTGGGATTCAGCAGGGTGGTCACGGTCCAGTTGCCCGGCGAAGAGCAGGCGCTGGCGCCGCTGAGGCAGCCGGTGGTCAGCTTCACCAGGCGCCCGGTCGGGCTGGCGGCCGTCCCGCCTGCCGTACCGACGTAGACGGCATCGGCGTCGAAATCCAGGTTCCAGTCCACGGACACCGGGTCGCCGACGAAACTGCTGGCGTAGGCGGTGCCGGTGCTGCCGTCCAGCGCTGTGTGCAGATCCTTCGGAAAACCGGATACCGGCTGCCGGGTCGACAGGTCATAGACGAACAAGCTGGCGTCGTTGCTGGACGTGGCGGTTTGCAAATCCGTCGGACCGTTACCGAAAATCAGATACCAGTGATCGCCGCTGGTCGCGGTCGGATCCGGGCGGAACGCCATCACGGTCGGATAGGAGGTGGTGAAGCCGATCTTCGACGCCGCCGACGTGTCGGGATCGCTGATTTCCGCCAGCAGCGTCGGCGGCTGTTCGGGGTTGGTGATGTCCATGACCACGTACGCCGAATGGGTCGTGATCTGGGTGATGTTGGCGCCGGAAAGGGCAGTGCCGAAATCCGAAAAACCGCTGTTGGCGCTTATTCTGTTGCCATTTTTCGGGATTCCCGCGGGCAGCGACAGATTGGCGCCGCCCATGCGCATGCCCACCACCAGAACCGTGCCCCAGCCGTCCGGATGGGTGGCGTCGGCGTTGAAAACGCGCGCGTCGATGACACGGGGTTTATCGTCGACGTACCAGACGTGAGTATAGGTGGGGTCGGTCAGCCACTGCAGATGCGGCAGCAGGTTGAACGGCACGTAGGCCCACAGTTCGCTGCCCAGGGGGTCGGCGGTTCCGCTTTGTCCGTTCGGAGGAGCGGTGTCGAAAGTATGCGTGGCCTGATTATAAAATCCACCGTTGAAGGCGTGCAGCATGCCGTCGTCGGCGCCGACGTAAACCACGTTGCGGCGGTTTTTGTACTGCTCGAAAAAGTTGCGATAGGTCTGATCGTTGTAAAGGACGTCGAAGGATTCACTCGGCGCGCCGACCACCGTCGGCGTCGAATCGACGATATCGCCCAGACGCATGATTTCGGTCTGGCCGTTGTTGAAGTAGTCGATGGTGCGGTTTCGCATGCCGGTTTGTTCCTGGCCGCGAATGTAGTTGACGACCTGCTGGGCCTGGGTTCTCGAGCTGACGTTGAGGATGCCGTAGTTGTTGTTGGTAAAGGTGCCGGCTTCAAACGGCTGCACTTCGCTGTTGCTGCACCCGCTCAGGCTGGTGTCGATACAGGTGATGATGTAGCGGCCGGTGCCGGCATTCGCGCTGTAGGTGCGATTGGCGGCGATCCCGGCGGTCAACAGATTGGAAGCCAGTTGATCGCGTGCGTTCCACAGCGCAGCGAGTTGGTCCAGCGGAAGCGTTACGAAAGCGTTCGGGCTGGTATCCGGATCCACCGTCCAGCGGTGGACGACGGTGGTATTGGTATTGGTGTCGTAAACGATCTGCACCACGGGGTTGGCGGTAAAGTCGCTTTCGACCAACTGATGGGTGCCGTTGGGGTCTTCGCGCAGGCGCCCTTTGCTGTCCACGAACAGCGCCTGCAGCGAGCCGACCCAGGATACGCTGCGCCCCTGGTTGTCGGTGCGGCTGGGCTCGTACAGCGCCTGATAGGTGGCGCCGATGCCTTCGCGTTCGTTGGCCACCACCGCGGCGGCGGTTCCCGAGCCGGCGCGTTTCAGGATCGCCTGGAACACCGTCGACAGGCGGGCGGCGAGCTGGGACGGATTGCGGACCGGGAAGAAATTGTCCGGCAGGCCGTCGGAGCCTTTGGCGCCGGTCTCGTTGTTGATCTGATCCCACTGCGAGACGTCCGTGGGCAGTGGGTTGCTGGCGCCGTTGGGATAGGTAAAGCCGCCGTACTTGGCCGCCAGGAACAGCGGCGTCGGCAGCAGGTTCTGCTGCGACGGGCCGGTGCTCCACTTGGCCACGTCCGGCGGGTTCCAGGTCGGGGGCGGCACGATGCTGCTGCCGTAAGCCAGATCGCCGTTACCGGTGATGGTGGTGCCTTGATGGAAACCGTTTTCCGAGTTGTTGGGCCCTGCCACCGAATAGCCCAGGCGCATCGGCATGTAGGTCGAATCGTAGATGCCCTGGGTCCGTACCAGAACCTGTTGTGGCTGGATATTGGCGTTGCTTTTGAACTGTCCGTTCTGACAGAAATTGCTGTTGTTGAGCACGCCGCTGCACATCTGCGTGCCGACGTTGACGGTGACGCCGGTCGCCGGATCGGTGACGTTCTGCGTGTTCGAGCAGTTGGCGCCGACGCAGAACGTCAGCACCTGGACGGCGTCGACGTCGTAGTCGGCGCCATAGGCCGAGTCGGCCCAGACGATGGTGAAACTGCCGTAGGTGAAATTGGAATCGTAGGGCAGACCGTAGGTGGCGCCGGTGTTCGGATCGGTGGTGGGGCCCACCCGCAGTTGCATCAGGCCGCAGGCACGCCAGAAGGTCTGGGTGACCTGGGTGTCCAGGGCCTGGCAGCCGGGAACGATAGTGACCGTATCGGTCGTGGTGGCGCTGGCGCGCACGCCGAGATCGAAACTGGGCAGGTTGTCGGATAAAGCCACCGAGTAGGTTTCGACGCTTTGCTGGCCGGAGATGTCCGGCC
>JAGWMX010000114.1 GCA_028871525.1 Gammaproteobacteria bacterium | reverse complement strand
CGGAGCCCCTGCCGAACTGGTTGCCGACCAGACCGCCCAGCGCGCCGCCGATCAGCGCGCCGGCGACGTGATTGCCGGAATTATCCACCGGCACCTGCCTGCAGGCCTGCCGCGGAGAGGCGACCTGGACGTCGCGGTACACCGGCGTGGCTTTGACCACCGGGGCCTCCACGTAGGTGGTCGCGGTCGGTTGCGGCGGCGGAGTGCGGGAGGCCTGCGGCGGATACGCCTGATACGCCGGCGGATACGGCGGCGCACAAGCCGCAAGCTGAATCAGCGCGGCGGCGGCGACCAGAACCATTACCGCGCGCGGGGCTCGGTCAGGAACACTGCTCATAATCCGCTCCGTGTCTCTTCACCATGGCTGAGTCTATCCGCCGACTGCTGAATCGTCGATGAATATGGGACATCGCCCAGCACGACGCGGTTCCGGCCTTCGCTCTTGGCGCGGTACAGCGCCGTGTCCGCGCCGGCGATCAACTGTTGCTGTGCACCGTCGCGCGCGGGGACGCAGCAGACGCCTCCGATGCTGGCGGTCAGCCGCCCGCCCGGCGCATCCGGGTTGCCGATATCCAGCGCGGCGAGTTCGGCGCGCAGGCCTTCGGCGATGCTGGCCAGCCCTTGCGGCGCGCAGTCGTAGAGCAGCAGCAGGAACTCTTCGCCGCCCCAGCGCACCGCCAGATCGAAGCCGCGGCGGGCACGGCGCCCGATCACGCCGGCCACGGTACGCAGCGCGCCGTCGCCGACCAGATGACCGCGGCAGTCGTTGAGCGTCTTGAAGTGATCGAGATCGATCAGCAGCAGGCCGACCGGCTTGCGGTCGCGCGCAGCCTGGCGCAGCAGCTGCGGTGCGCGCTGGTTCAGGAGATGGCGATTGGCCAGGCCGGTCAGGCCGTCGCGGTGCGCCAGACGGTCGAGCTGTCGTCCGCGCAGCCAGGCCACGCGCTCGACCCGCTCGCCGATGAATGACGTCACCGCGCCGAGCACGATCACAGCGCCCATGAAGAACAGGCGGTGCCACAACACGCCCGGCTCCAGCCCGGTGAACGTCGAACCTGCGCCGTAAGCGAGCCAGGTCGCCAGCGCCAGCGGCGTGGCCGAACGCAACACCAGGCCGCTGAAGTAAAAGTCGTACAGGAGATGGATCAACAGCACTTCGTACGGCCACGGCACGCTGCGCACCTGCGAGATCAACTGCACCGCCACCAACGCCGCCGCGTTGATCGCCACCGCGGCGTAGCCGACTCGGCGATAGGTCGCACCGGAAGGCTTGAAGAAACTCAGAGCCAGGGGCAGAACTGCCGCGCCGCCGCCGCCGCCGAACACCAGGGCGTAGATATAAAGATGCTGCAATTGCCGGACGGTCACGGCGTCGTACAGCAGCAGCGCCGCGAACAAGATCTGCGCCAGCACGATCGAAAACCGCACTAACGGCAGCGTGGCGCGTGTGCGGTGGCGCAGAAACTCGCGTTCCAGCGGATCTGCGAAACGCAGCGGCCGCGTTCGCCAGAACGGCACCGGTGCGGCTCCGGCGGCGCGCGCGCTGTCGGGTTCATCCATGGTTCAACTGCCTTGCCTGCGGCGGCGGGCCATGGCCGACAACCGGTCAGTGCGCCCGCAGGATTGCGCCGAGTCGGTCGGGTGCGCCCGCCAAGCGCTCCAGATGAGGGTAGCGCGGGCCGTCGTAGTACGGCACTTCGACGCTGCGGTAGTAATCGAGGTTCTTGACCAGAAACCTGATCGGTTTGCGGTCGTGCCGAGCGTCGACGAGCGCCTGTTTGACGGCCTCGGGCGTAAAGGATTCTTCGTCGACCGCCACGATGTGCATGCCCGGCGCCAGCCCGGCCGCGAACGCCGGCCCGCCCCACAGCACGTCGCGCAGCTCGCCGTCCTTGGCGTCGACGTCGATGCCCAGCGAATAGAACAGGTTGATGTCCTTGCGCAGTTTTTCGCTGGCCTTGAAGAACTCGCTGGGCTGATCGGTGAAGGTCAGCTGCCAGCCGCCGTGGCGCAGGCCGTCGAGCGGCGCTGCGGCGGAAGTCGAATCCAGACGCCGGCGAAAAAATTTCGCCCAGTCATACGGCGCCACCGCATCGAGCGCGGCCACCACGTCGTCGAAGCGATAAGTCCGGGTTACGTAGCTGCCGTCGTCGATGCCGTAGAAGCGCTTGGCGAAATCGTCCAGCGAGCGGCGATCGTGCGTCAGCTCGCGGATCTTGGTATCGACATCGAGCCAGATCAGCTCGCCTTCGGGATAAAAATCCACCTGGCGCCGCCAGTTGGCCCAGGCGCCCGGCGCGTAGTACAGGATCTGCGCCTCGTCGGCCGTGTCCTGCAGCGGCCGCCAGGTGCGGCCGGGACGATACTGCATGGCCGCGGCGGTGGCCGCCAGCGCGTCGCGCGCCTGCTGCGGCGTGCGCATACCGCTGCGCGCGGCCAGCACGTCGCCCCAATAGTTCGTCAGCCCCTCGTAAACCCACAGCAGGTCGTCTTTCATCGGCACGTTGAAGTTCGGCGTCCACAGGTCCGCCGGACGCCGGAACTTGCCGTTCCACGAATGCGTGTACTCGTGCGGCAGCAGGCTGGCAGCCGTCATGTAGGTCGAGGGGTCGGTGAAGAAGTCGGCGAAGATGCGATCGTCGCTGGACTGGTGGTGTTCCAGGCCGAAGTGGCCGGTGTTGTCCGACAGCACGAACAGAAAGTCGTAGTGATCATAGTGATGCGAGCCGAACAGCTTATAGGCCTGCTGCACCAGCGCTCGGTGTTCGGCGATCTGCTGGTCGCTGACTTTCAGATCGCGCTCGGCGTCGGCGACCAGATCCAGATGAACCGGCACCTTGGCGCCCGGATCCAAATCGATGCGCCTGAAATGCACGCCGGCGATCAGCGGCGAATCCACCAGCGTGTTGAAGCCCACCGTCTTGAAACCGATCGCCCCGTCCGCGACGCTGCCGTTGGCCTCCAGCGCGGTGGCGTATTGCCAGTCAGACGGCAGCAATACGCTGGGAGCGATGTGCACGTCGCGCGACCAGAAGCCGTCAGGATAAAACGCCACCTGGTTCCACTCCAGTGCCACCAGCTTCGGCGTCGCCGAAACGCTTTGGCCGAACTCGCCGCCACCTGTCGGCGACAGGAACTGGAACTCCAGCCGCAGCTGCGAGACACCCTGCGGCACGGTCAGGTGGATTTTGAACATGTCGAGCCGATCGCGGCGCCAACGGATTGGTGCGCCGTTGCCTGTGATTTTCAAGCCGGCGACGCCTTCCACCGGACCGCTCGGCGAGTGCTCGCCTGGGATCCACTGCGGATAGTCGAGCGTGACGTCGCCGGCGGACACCGGAATCGTCTCACGCACGTAAAACACCTTGCGCGGCGCGGCACGTAGATCCACCTGCAGCACCAATTCCCCAGGGTAAGGGTGATCCAGCGGCAGGGTAGCGGCAGCCGGCTGCGCGAAGGCTGCCGGCGCGGCTGTCAGCAACGCCGCCGCGACCAGGAAAAGATTTTTCGACATGGAAAGCTCCGGTTCGGGCGAGGCCGGCGGCGGCGGACGCCGGCCGGCACGATCCGGCAATATTAGCCGCATCCGCTGATTCCTGGCCTGCCGTGGCTGCGCGGGAACAGGCTCAATCTCCAAGATGCAGACGATTCCGATACCGACCCGGCGCTACCGGTGCAAGGTTCGTGCGCTGCCTGCCCGGCCGGCGCCGCAGAACAAATTCGACGCCGCGATTCGGCTAGACTCGAACCGTCGGCGGTTCCGGGGATGCTCGATGCGCTGTCCGCCTTGCGCCAGATCTGTGCTGACGGCCGCGTTGTTGCCGGCGCTTGCCGCCTGCGGCGGCGGAACCAGCGCGACCATCGGCGCACCACCTCCGCCTCCGCCTCCGCCCTCGACTTCTCCACCGCCGCCCTCGACCACACCGCCACCGCCCGCCGTCGGCAGCGTCGACGTGACCACCTACCACAACGATAACGCGCGCACCGGGCTGAATGATCGCGAGACCGCGCTGACGCCGGCCAAGGTCAACGTGTCGAGTTTTGGCAAGCTCGGCTTTGTCGCAGTCGACGGCAAAGTCGACGCGCAGCCGTTGGTGCTGTCGGCGCTGAGCGTCAACGGCGCCACGCATAACGTGCTCTACGTCGCCACCGAGCATGACAGCGTCTACGCTTTCGACGCCGACAGCGGGCAGACGCTGTGGCGGGTATCGCTGCTGCGAGCCGGCGAGACACCCAGCGACAACCGTGGCTGCGGTCAGGTGACGCCCGAAATCGGCATCACCGCCACGCCGGTGATCGACCGCGGCGCCGGCCCGCACGGCACGATCTACCTGGTGGCGATGTCCAAGGATGCCGGCGGCGCCTACCATCAGCGCCTGCACGCTCTGGACGTCACCACCGGCGCCGGGCTCGACGGCGGGCCGACCGAGATCCAGGCCAGCTACCCCGGCACCGGCGACGGCGGCAGCGGCGGCCGGGTGATTTTCGACCCCGGCCAATACAAGGAGCGCGATGCGCTGTCCCTGGCCGGCGGCGTGGTTTACACCGCCTGGGCTTCGCACTGCGATCAGCGTCCCTATACCGGCTGGGTGATCGGCTACGACGCCGGCACTCTGCAGCAGGCCAGCGTGCTCGACATCACCCCCAACGGCAACGACGCCGCGTTCTGGAACTCCGGCGCCGGACCGGCCGCCGACGATCAGGGCAACCTCTACCAACTCGCCGGCAACGGGACTTTCGAAACCACGCTCGACGCCAACGGCTTCCCCAGCCAGCAGGATTACGGCAATGCTTTCCTGAAGCTGTCGACCGGCGGCGGCAAACTGGCGGTGTCCGACTACTTCAACATGTTCAACACGGTCGCTGAATCCGACGTCGACGAAGATCTCGGCTCGGGCGGCGCGCTGGTACTGCCGGACCTGGTCGACGGCAGCGGCAGCATCCGCCATCTCGCCGTCGGCGCCGGCAAGGATCAGAACATCTATGTGGTCGATCGCGACGACATGGGCAAATTCGATCCCAACCGCAACGCCATCTGGCAGGAGTTGCCGGGCGCGCTGGCTGGGGCCGAATTCGGCATGCCCGCCTACTTCAACGGCACCGTATACTACGGCGCGGTCGGCGACGTGCTGCGCGCCTACAGCATCCGCGACGCGAAGCTGTCGAACACCCCGACCTCGACCACCTCAACACGGTTCGGTTACCCCGGCACCACGCCGGGGTTGTCCGCCGATGGCGTCAACAACGGCATCGTCTGGGCAGTGGAAAATGGTCCGACCGCGGTGCTGCACGCCTATGACGCCGGCGATCTCGGCAAGGAGCTGTATAACAGCGCCCTGGCCCCGGCTGACCGCGACCGCGTTGGCAGCGGCAACAAATTCATCACGCCGACGATCGCCAACGGCAAGGTCTATGTCGGTACGGCCGACGGTGTTGCGGTGTTCGGGCTGCTACCATAACCCGCGGACGCTGCAGCGCACACGAATTCGATACGGACGGGGGACGAAGTGAAGCAGCAACACGCGTGCAGCGTCGCTCACTCGGCAGTGCGCGAACAGGTTTATTTGGTCTTTCCCAACGACCTGAACGCCAATGACACGGTGTTCGGCGGCATGATCATGGCGCAGATGGACCGTCTGTGCGCGGTGGTCGCCGATCGTCACGCCGGCGGCGTCACCGTTACCGTGTCGGTGGACGCCGTGCACTTCATGGCGCCGGCACGGCGCGGCGACGTGCTGATGATGCACGCGGCGGTCAACCGCGCCTGGCACAGCTCGATGGAGGTCGGCTGCAAGGTGGAAGCGGAGGCGGTCGGCGGCGGGCCGCGGCGGCATATCCTGTCGGCGTACTTCACCTTCGTCGCGCTGGATGCGGACGGCTGCCCGCGGCCGGTGCCGGCACTGGCGCCGGAGACGGCCGATGAAAAACGCCGCTACACCGAGGCTGATCTGCGCCGGCAGGCGCGGCTGCAGCACGCCGAGCAGCTCAAACAGCTGCGGGCGCAGGCGCGCGCCTAGGGTCTGTTGACAATTGTTCGACCGCCGCGTTGTGGTCCAAATCGCGCCAGGCAAGGCGGAGGCCGCCGGCCTTGGTGGTTCCAAGGCCAAGGCCGACAACGCCGCATGGCGCGATTTGGGCCGCAACCCTTCGGGACGGGGCCT
>JAGWMX010000113.1 GCA_028871525.1 Gammaproteobacteria bacterium | reverse complement strand
ATACCATGAAAAACAGATTCAGCAATTTAAGCCCCGCTGCGATCACCGCCGCCTGGCCTGCTGCCGGCAGATCGCGTGCGCCCAGCTGACGCTGGATCACGTACTGATTCATTGTCCAGTAATAAAAACCCGCCACTGGCAGACCGATCAGGGTGCCGAGCCACGGCACCCCGGACCCGGACAGCGGCTCCAACAGGCGCAGTTTCCCCGGATCCACGACGGCGCGTACCTGCGCCCACGAATAGTCAAAGTGGCCGAACACCAGCACCGCCAGCACGATCGAGCCACCGAGCAGAGCCACCGCTTGCATCATGTCGGTGTAGACCACCGCGCGCAGCCCGCCGGCGGCAGTGTAAATCGCGGTAAAGGCGGCGACGATCGCGCACATCTGCCACAACGAAAACCCCGGGATAAAGGTCAGCACCACCACCGAGCCGGCGTAAAGGGAACTGGCGGTATCCAGCACCACCGACAGAAACAGCGTGACCGCTGACAGGTATTTGCGCAGCCGTTTGTCAAAGCGACGCTCCATCAATTCCGGCATCGTCGTCACCCGCGCCCGCGTCAACACCGGCAATACGGCGAACGCGGTGAAGATCAGCACCAGCCCCGCCATCCACTCGTAGTTGGCCACCGAGATGCCGGTGGCGTAAGCGGCCCCGGGCAGGCCGATCAGCGTGTCGGAGGAGACGTTGGCGGCGTACAGGGATAGCCCCACCGCCAGAGGGCCGAGCGAGCGTCCGGCCAGAAACAGATCATCGGCGGTGGGTTTGCCGCGCGCGGCGAACACGCCGATGGCGGCGGTGACGGTGAAGTACAGGGCGAGGGTGACGTAATCGAGCCCTTCGAGATGAACCATCCCCGGCCAGTTGTTGAAATGCAGCTCAAGAAAAACACGGATCGCGCGCGACGCGCAACCGCCGACTGTTATCGGCTCAACCGCTGGCCCAGATATGCACGCCGTATTTCCAGTAGCCCAGCACGTTGTTGAGCCGCGCGTCGACGTCCGCCGGCAGCGGCAGGATCTCGCCCTCCAGCAGCGGCTGCAGGTGCGGCGCCAGCGCCGCACCGCCGCCGCCGGTCAGCACGATGGCATCCAGATCCCAGTCGTCGGCCCACAGCCGGTTGGCCTCGGTGGCAATGCGCGTAGCCAGTTGTCTGTAGGCTTTTTCCACCAGACCTTTTAGATCGTAGCGCTTGCCGCGGATCTTGATGGTGCCGCGCGCGGCCGCGTCATAGAGACGGTAAAGTTCGACGCCGACCCCGCTTTTCTCCTGCAGCAGATTGGCGATTGCGGCGTAGGCGATCGAAATACCTGAATCGGTGGAGGCGCTGCCGCGTTCCGAGTAGCGCGTACGGTCGGCAATCGAGAAATCGCTGGTACGAAAACCGATGTCGATGACACCGATCTTCTCGGACACGAAGCGTTGCGACGCAACCTTGCCGCTGTCATCAAGCATCAGGTTGAACAGCGAGCCGAACGGCTGCGGGATCACCCGTACCCGCTCGATGTAGATCTGTTTTTCCTCGACACGGCCATCGGCATGCACGGCGGTCACCTGATGGCGCGCCTGCAGCAAGCTGACCAGTTGCTCGCGATGCTTGCGGAAAAAACTGATAGGCAGTCCAGTGACCAACCGCACCGGGTCACCGTGATCCACGTATGGCGCCAGCGCGGCCAACGCCAATGTCTTGGCATAGTTTGCCAAAAACAACGCCGGATCGAGCGTAAAACCGCGGCCACGGCTCTGGCGTTCGGCCAGTTCGCCCACGAACACGCTCTCCTCACCGAGTTGAAAGTGCCGGGGCGGTTGCGGGCTGGCTCGTTCGGGCAACAGCGATTCGGAAAACTGCACCGGATTAGCTTCGCCAACCAGCGATTTGAACACCTGAAACTGACGGCCGTCGGTGACCTTGGTGTAGCCGAAGCCAATGTCGGCGCCGAGGATACGCATGGCTGCTCCCTGTCCGTGCTGCGAGACGCTGCGTTGTAGCACGCGGCTTTGAACGGGGTCAAAGCCGTCTGATCAGAAAAATTCGTACTCGAAGCGGGCGATCCAGGTGGCGTTCGGCGTATCACGGTTGACACCGAATACCGCGCCGACCTTGTACTCGATCTCGCCGCCATACGGCGTGTTCAACTCGCCGTAAATCATCGGCCCTAGGTGATAGTTGTTGTCGGAATACCGTAGGTAGACTTCCATCGCCGGCTGCAGCGTTGGACGCCAACGATAGCTCAGACTGTAAGTGTTGCGAAACGCGGGTTTGCCAGAAGCTCCTCCGCCAACCTCACGCTCCCAGATCAGATTCAAGCGCTGGGTGAAGCGGCCGTCCTGACGCTCAAACAGCGGGCCGTACTCGACCGTGTCAGGGGTATTGCTGCGAGTGCTAGGTTCGTAGGAAAGCAAAAATCCCGGGGTGACGAAATACTTGCCGACCGGTGCCAACTGGAACGTCTGTTCGAACTCGTAGTGATCGAACTTCGGCGTCTCCCCGGCGGCGGTGTCGCGCTTGACGTTGACGAAATAAACCTCGGACTTCCACCAGGAAGTGAAAGTATGCCCTGCCGCGATGTTATATTCGTATTCGCCGTCGTCTTTTGAACCATTGCCGTCTTGAAAGTAGAAAGCCCGCGTCTCCAGCTCATTTTGGCCTTGCACCAAACTGGGCGAATAAACCACGAAATCATTGGCTGCGGCGGCCCCCGATGCAGCTGCAAGCGCAATCAACAGGGGTGGATACAGTAGTACCAGACGCATCGGGAACTCCTTGGATCGGTCAAACGTGGTTGCGGCACGAATCTATTTCAGGGTCCAATCAATCGTGGGGCGGTGACAGCGTGCTGGCCGGCGCGGCGATCACGGTGCCGGTGGACGCCGGGTAGAAGTCGTTGAAGAACTTGTAGCTGCCCGCGTCCAGTGGGCCGATGTAGACCACTGAATCGCCGCCGCCGGGCACCACCACCTCGCGCGACAGGTCATAGCTCTCGAACTCGGCCGGCGCGCTGTCGGCGTTGTGGATCACCAATCTGATCTTGATGCCGGCCGGCACGTGCACCTGTGCAGGCTCGAAAGCGCGGGTCTTGATCTGCAGATTGACCTGCGGCGCCTCCGCCAGCAGCGGGCTGGCGGCCAACAGGGCGGCCACAACCAGGCCGGTGGTATGGATACGGATCATCACGGCTCCATTTTTCGATAAGAATGCAAATGATTTAGATTCGCATCATTGAGTCGAAGACATGGCTCGACCGCTTCGGACTCGACGTGGATGGCTTGAGGTGGAACGGCCGCCGTCAAGCGGCACTGACCGGCGGTGCTGGCGCCCGCCTGGTGCCGGCGCTGCGCTGCAGCCGCCAGCTGGCGCCACCGATCACCGCCAGTGTGGCGACAAACAGCAGCACCTGGATCCCGGATGGACGCGCCTGATACCCGACCAGCGCGTGCAGCAGATGACCTAGGGCTGAACGGTCAGCAATCACGCGTGAGGTGTTCCAGATCTGGTTGCCCAGTGCCGGCAGCCAATCGGCCTGCACCAGGAACTGCCCGGCCTGCGCGGCCATGCCGGCAGCGACCAGCAGCAGGATCCAGTTGGTGGCGCTGAACATGCGGCTCGGCGGAATTCGCAGCAGGCCGAAATACAGCGCCCAACCGACAATGCCGCCGCCGATCAGACCCAGCAAGCCGCCGCCGATCAGCGCCGCAGCATTGGTTCCGCCGGCCGCCAAGCCGTAGACGAACAGCACGATTTCAGAGCCTTCACGCAGCACCGCGATCGCTACCACCGCCGCCAGCGCCGACGGCGGCTTGCTGCCGTCGCGCACGGCGCTGCCGACCACGTTCAGCGCCTGTACCATCTCGCGGCCGTGCTGCGACATCCACAGCACATGCCAGCCGATCAGCAGCACGGCGGCGCTCAGCACCGCAGCGTTGAACAACGCCTGGCCCGAACCGCTGGCCAGGCTGGCGATCTCGCCGGCGAACAACGCCACCAGCACCGCGCCGGCGATCCCGGCCGATACACCGGCTACCAGCAATCGCGCCCGTCCTGCCACGCCGCGCGTAGCGGCGGCGACGATCGAGATCACCAGCGCGGCCTCCAGAATTTCGCGAAAAACGATCAGTGCAGTGGCAAGCATGGTCGGATCGGGTCGAGCTGCTGCAAAATTTACAGTGGGCTAATAATGATAATGATTCCTATTATTGTCAAGAGTCGCCTGACTCACCCCGCCACGGACCTTGTGAGTCACACGACGCAATGCCAATCCTTCGCGCGATGACATGACGCCCGCCGGCCAAGCCGATAACCTGTGTCGATGAGCCGGTCGTTCACCAAGATGCACGGGCTGGGCAATGACTTCGTCGTCATCGATGCCACGCGGGAAACGTTTGTACCGGACACCGACTGGCTCAGGCGAATGGCCGACCGCCGCCGCGGCATCGGCTTCGATCAACTGCTGGTACTGGATCCACCGCCCAGCGCCGAAGTCGATTTCGGCTATCGCATCTACAACGCCGACGGCAGCGAAGTCGGCCAGTGCGGCAACGGTGCGCGCTGCCTGGCGCGATTTGCGCTGGCGCGTGGACTGTCATCGCAGCGGCGTCTGCGGCTGGCCACCGCCACCACCCGTCTCGAAGTCGAAGTCCGTGACGACGACAGTGTGAGCGTGATACTGCCGGCACCGGAATTCGAACCCGCAGCGATCCCGCTGGCAACCGCGGTGGCAAGCGGGCGCTATAAGGTGCAGCTGCCCGGCTTCGGCGAGATCGAGTTCGGCGCCGTCGGCCTTGGCAATCCGCACGCGGTGATCGCGGTCGCCGACGTCGGCCGTGCCCCCGTCGGCGAACTTGGCCAGAAACTGCAGCTGTGTAATGAACTGTTTCCCGAAGGCGTCAACGTCGGTTTTGCACAGTTCGGCGCGCGCGATCGCTTACGGCTGCGAGTTTATGAGCGCGGCGCCGGCGAAACTGAAGCCTGTGGTAGCGGTGCCTGCGCCGCATTCGCGGTCGGCCGCCGCTGGGGTCTGCTCGACGACTGCGCCGAAGTGGAATTGCGCGGCGGCACGTTACGGGTATGCTGGGCTGGGGATGATCAGCCGCTGACGATGTTTGGACCTGCCGAAACCGTCTACCAGGGATGCCTGCCGTGAACGCCGAAGACTTGGCTGCCACTGAGCTCGACGAGATCCAGGTCGCGGCTTATCTGCGCCAACATCCGGACCTGCTGTCGCGCTACCCTGAGTTGCTGGAGACGCTGGAGCTGGCTCACGACAGTGGTTCGGCGGTCAGCCTAATCGAGCGCCAGGTGGAATTACTGCGCGGCAAGAACAACCGGCTGGAAGTCCGGCTGGGGCGACTGCTCGAACACGCGCGCGAGAATGAGCGCCGCGCGCTGGCGCTGCAGAAACTGGCGCGGACTTTGCTGCGCGCACCGTCCCTGGCGGCGGTCGTCGCCGCGCTGAAAACCGTGATGCGTGAGAATTTCGCCGTTGACGAAGTATTCGTCGGCCTGCTGGTGCCGGGTTTCCGCCGCCACGACATCGACGGCTTGACGCCGTTGGAGTCGGGGGGCGCGATCCTGCGTACATTCGAAAACTTCTTCCGCACCCGCTTGACCGAATGCGGGCCGCTGACCGCCATGCACGCGGCACTGCTGTTCCCGCGCGCAGCCACCCCGCCGCAATCGGCGGCAATTGTCGCGCTGGAAAAGGAGCGTCCGCTCGGCATGCTGGCGCTGGGCGCGAAGGATCCGCAGCGTTTCCAGCCACGACAAGGCAAGCTGTTCGTCGAAATGACGGCCGAACTGGCGGCGGCAGCGCTGCGCGCCCGGCTGTCGTGACTGCGCCACCCGCGTGCGCCGGCTACCTGGCCGAGTTGACCTCGCGCCGCTTGTCTGCGCATACCCTGGCCGCCACCGCGCGCGATCTCACGGCATTGTGCGCATTCTGCGTCGAGCGCCGGGCTATGATCCCCGAACATATCGATACACACCTGCTACGAGCCTGGCTGGCGGCGCTGCGCGGCCGCGGTCTTTCGCCAGCCAGCGTGCGGCGGATGCTGTGCAGCGCCCGTGGCTGGCTGCGCTTCGAAGCCCAGTGCAATCGACTGCCGAATAACCCGGCACAGGGGCTACGGGCGCCGAAGGGCCGCCGCGAGCTGCCGAAGAGCGTCGACGCCG
>JAGWMX010000112.1 GCA_028871525.1 Gammaproteobacteria bacterium | reverse complement strand
AAGGCCCCGTCCCGAAGGGTTGCGGCCCAAATCGCGCCATGCGGCGTTGTCGGCCTTGGCCTTGGAACCACCAAGGCCGGCGGCCTCCGCCTTGCCTGGCGCGATTTGGACCACAACGCGGCGGTCGAACAATTGTCAACAGACCCTAGAGAATCAACCGCCGCAGGTCGGACAGCAATCCGACCAGATGGGTGATGAAACGCGCCGCGTAGGCGCCGTCGATAACGCGGTGGTCGTAGGACAGCGACAGCGGCAGCATCAGCCGCGGCGTGAACTGCTTGCCGTCCCAGACCGGCTGCATCGCGGCGCGGGAGACGCCGAGAATGGCGACTTCGGGCGCGTTGACGATCGGCGTGAAGTGACTGCCGCCGATGCCGCCGAGGCTGGAGATCGAAAAGCAACCGCCCTTCATCTCCTCGGCCTTGAGCTTGCCGTCGCGGGCCCGGACCGCCAGCTCCGCGCATTCGACTGCGAGCTGGGTCACGCTCTTCTTATCGACGTCGCGTACCACCGGGACGACCAGACCGTTGTCCGTGTCGGCCGCGAAACCGATGTGGCAGTATCGCTTGAGGACCAGGTTCTCACCCCCGGCGTCCAGAGATGCGCCGAATTCCGGATATGCGCGGATCGCCACGGCGCAGGCCTTCATCAGGAACGGCAGCAAGGTCAGCTTTACGCCGTTTCCGGATGCGTTCTGCGCTTTGCGCAACGCCTCCAGTTCCGTGATGTCGGCGCTGTCGGTCTGGGTGACATGCGGCACCAGCAGCCAGTTGCGGTGCAGATTGGCCGCCGACAGCCGGCGGATGCGCGGCAGCGGCTTGATCTCGACTTCGCCCCATTGTGAAAAATCCACGACCGGCATGCTCGGCAGTCCGCTGCCGACAGCGGCCGTGGTCGGTGTCGCTAGGTTTTTCTTGACGAAGCTCTGCACATCCTCGCGCAGGATGCGCCCACGCGGACCGCCGCCGCGCACCCGGCTCAAGTCCACGCCGAGTTCGCGCGCGAACTTGCGCACCGCCGGGCTGGCGTAGGGTACTGCACCGACGCGTTCGGCCGGCGGCGGCGGTTCGCCGAATGTTTCCAGCGCAGCCGTCTCGGTCGACGCAGGCTCTTGTTCCGCTGGTGCTGCGGCCCCGGCCGGCGTCGCAGCGGCAGCCTCGATCTGCAGC
This sequence comes from Gammaproteobacteria bacterium, assembly GCA_028871525.1. Lineage (GTDB taxonomy): Bacteria > Pseudomonadota > Gammaproteobacteria > Nevskiales > Nevskiaceae > SCRT01. Next base: position 5,013 of record JAGWMX010000112.1, on the reverse strand, counting down.
AGACAGACCACAGCGCCCTGGCTGACCTTGTCACCCTCCTTGATCCTGACGTCCTTGACGATGCCCGCCTGCGGCGACGGCACTTCCATCGCCGCTTTGTCCGATTCCAGCGTGATCAGCGCCGCGTCCCGCTCGACGCGATCGCCGGCCTTGACCAGCACCTCGATCACCGGCACATCGCTGAAATCGCCGATGTCCGGCACCTTGACTTCGAGCGTCTCGGCCATGGTCACACCGTCACCGGGTTGGCTTTGTCGGCATCGATGCCGTACTTGCGCATCGCTTCGCCGATCTTCTTCGGCGACAGGCGCTTTTCGTGCGCCAGCGCGTGCAGTGCCGTCAGCGCGATCCAATGCCGATCGACCTCGAAAAAGCCACGCAGCCGTTCGCGGGTGTCGGAACGGCCGAAGCCGTCGGTGCCGAGCACGTGGTAGGGCATCGGCACCGAGGCGCGGATCTGCTCGGCGAAAGCGCGGATGTAATCGCTGGCCGCCACTGCAGGTCCGGCCATGCCTTCAAGGCACTCGGCCACGTAAGCCTTGCGTGGCCTGGCGTCCGGATGCAGCCGGTTCCAGCGCGCGACATCGGCGCCGTCGCGGGCCAGCTCGGTGAACGAAGGCACGCTCCAGACGTCGCTGGTGACGCCCCAATCGTCCCGCAGCAGTTCGGCGGCGGCCAGCACCTCACGCAGGATCGGCCCGCAACCGAGCAGCTGTACATGGGTGTCGGCCGGCTGCTCGCAGGCCTGGAACAGGTACATGCCGCGGACGATGCCGCTCTCGCAGCCGTCCGGCATCGGCGGCTGGGGATAGTTTTCGTTGTACAACGTCAGATAGTAGAACTCATCGCGATCCTCGCCGTACATGCGCTGCATGCCGTGGCGCAGGATCACGCCGACCTCGTAGGCGAAAGCCGGATCGTAGCTGCGGCAATCCGGGATCACACTGGACAGCAGCTGGCTGTGTCCGTCCTCGTGCTGCAGCCCTTCGCCGTTGAGCGTGGTACGCCCGGAGGTGCCGCCGAGCAGGAAGCCGCGGGCGCGCATGTCGCCGGCGGCCCAGGCCAGATCGCCGACGCGCTGGAAGCCGAACATGGAATAGAAGATGTAAAACGGGATCAGGCTGACGCCGTGGTTGGAGTAGCTGGTGGCCGCCGCGATCCACGAACTCATCGCGCCGGCCTCGGTGATGCCTTCCTCGAGAATCTGACCCTTGATGTCCTCCTTGTAGAACGCCAGCTGGTCGGCGTCCTCCGGCCGGTATTTCTGGCCGACGCAGGAGTAGATGCCGATCGAACGGAACAAGCCCTCCATGCCGAAAGTGCGCGCTTCGTCGGGAACGATCGGCACCACGCGTGCGCCGATGGTCTTGTCGCGCACCAGGATCTGCAGCATCTGCACGAATGCCATCGTGGTCGAAATCTCGCGCTCACCGCTACCTTTCAGCAGGCGCTCGAAGATCGAAAGCGGCGGGATTTCCAGTTTTTCGGCCTGGCGCCGGCGCTGCGGCAGAAATCCGCCGAGCGCCTGCCGGCGCTCGCGCAGATAGCGGATCTCCGGCGAATCTTCGGCTGGCATGTAGAACGGCGTGTCCTTGATCTGTGCGTCCGAGATCGGGATCTGGAAACGGTCACGGAAGCGTTTGAGCGCGTCTTCGCCCATCTTCTTCTGCTGATGGGTGATGTTCTGCCCCTCGCCGGCCTCGCCCATGCCGTAGCCCTTGACGGTCTTGGCCAGAATCACAATCGGGCTGCCGCGGTGGTTCACCGCCGCGTGATACGCGGCGTAGAGCTTGTGCGGATCGTGGCCGCCGCGGTTCAGGCTGGCGATGTCATCGTCGCTCATCGTCGCCACCAGGCGTTTGAGTTCCTCGTACTTGCCGAAGAAGTGTTCGCGCGTGTAGGCGCCGCCCTTGGCCTTGAACGCCTGATACTCGCCGTCGACGCACTCGTTGAAACGCTTGATCAAAAGCCCGCTTTTATCCTGCGCCAGCAGCGCATCCCAGCGACTGCCCCACAGCACCTTGATCACGTTCCAGCCGGCGCCGCGGAACACGCCTTCCAGCTCCTGCACGATCTTGCCGTTGCCGCGCACCGGCCCGTCAAGGCGCTGCAGGTTGCAGTTGACGACGAAAATCAGATTGTCGAGCCCCTCGCGCGCGGCGATGTCGATGGCGCCGAGGCTTTCGGGCTCGTCCATCTCGCCGTCACCGCAGAAACACCAGACCTTGCGCTGTTCGGTGGCGGCCAGGCCGCGGTGATGGAGATATTTCATCAGCCGCGCCTGGTAGATCGCCATGATCGGCCCCAAGCCCATCGACACATTGGCGAACTGCCAGAACTCCGGCATCAGCCAGGCGTGCGGATACGAGGACAGGCCGTCGCCATCGGTTTCCATGCGAAAGCGATGCAGTTTCTCCTCCGGCAGACGGCCTTCGAGAAAGGCCCGGGCGTAAATACCCGGCGCAGCGTGACCCTGGATGTAGAGCAGATCCGGGCCGTCCGGATGCTGCGGCCCCTTCCAGAAGTGGTTGAAGCCGACGTCGTAGAGCGTCGCCGCCGAGGCGAAAGTGGCGATATGTCCGCCGATGCCTTCGTGCTGGCGGTTGGCGTTGACCACCATCGCCATCGCGTTCCAGCGGATGATCGAACGGATCCGCCATTCCAGCGCATGATCACCGGGGCTGCGCGCCTCCAGATGCGGCGGGATGGTGTTGACGTAAGCGGTATTCGGCGAGAACGGTATGTAGGCCCCGGACAGCCGCGCCTTCTCGATCAGCGCTTCGAGCAGGGCATGCGCACGCTGCGGCCCTTCGCGCTCGATCACCGCTTCCAGCGCTTCCAGCCACTCCCGGGTTTCCTGCGGATCGGGATCCGCCGCGAGCTGCGATGGCTCGGACATCGACATTACAGGCTCCAGCAAGGTTATGGCGCACTCGTGGCGCGCCCGGACCTCTCTAGTGTATCGCGCGCCGGCCGGCTACGGCCCGGCCACGTCGGCTGAGCGCCGATCAGCGCGCTCGAATTGCCGTGCGATGAATTGCGCCCAGGTGCCGTCCGGTTGCCAGACGCGTTCCAGCGCCGCCTGGGCATCGGCATCGGCATCGCCGCGCAGCAACCGTCGCCACAGATAGACGAAGACCGACGCGCGCTTGTTCGCCGCGCAATGAACCAATACGCGCCGTCCGCTCTCTTCGCGCATCAGCTCGCAGAACCGATCGAAGTCCGCGTCACGCGGCGCGGCGAAGTCCACCGGCAAATGCCGATAGTGGAGCCCCAGGCTGCGCGTCACCGTCGCCTCGTCGGGCAGCGCGCCCGGTGAATCGGCAGCGGCCAGGTTGATCACGGTATCGAACCCCGCCGCCGCCACCAGCTGGAACTGCTCGATGCTCGGCTGACCGGCGGTGGCCAGACCTGCGTCGATACCGGCATAGTGCGGTAGATCGTGGAGCCGAGCTTCCGGCGCCGGTGGCGTGATGCCGCGCGCGACCAACCAGTCATGCACCGCGCGGCCGGTGGCGCCGTCCCAGGGCCGCAGGCTGCGCGGGTCAATGCACTTGTACTCGGCCAGCTCTTCGCCGAGGTGGATCCGGCCGGCGGCGCGTACATGGTAGGCGACGATCAACTGGTTCATTCGTTCGAACGGGTAGTGGCCGATAAAACCACCGATGTCGCCGGACAATCCCAGCTCTTCCTCGACCTCGCGCAAAACCCCGCTGGCCGGATCGGGATCCTCCCGCTCCAGAAAGCCGGTGATCAGGCCGAACATCTTCGGTGGCCACAGTTTGTTACGCGCCAGCACAACGTAGCCCTCGTACTCGACGAGCGCCGCCACCACCGGCACCGGATTGTCCCAGTGCACGAAGCCACAGGCCGTATCCGGGCAAACCTGGCGCATCCAACCTTCAGCGCGCGGGGCAAACACCAGCTCGCGGGCGCAGCGCGGGCAATAGCGCAACTGCCGGCTCATCGCGAGTCCTCGCGCAGCGCCACGAAAACCCCGCGTTGGCGCAGCACCCGTTGCCCGGCGCTGACCACTTCAGCCGGCAGCAGAATGCGCGCGCGCGGATGCCGCTCCAACGTGTACAGAAAACGCGGCCAGTCGGCCTCCGGCAGCCGGCTTATCGCTTCGAATCCGGCATCGGCCGGCCGCAGAAACTCGGCCTGCGCATCCTGGATCACCACGCGGGCGGCAACTGCCGCCGACTGTAATGCGACCCGCAGCAAGGCCCAACTGGACAGAATCGCCAGCGACAGCAGGCTGCCGCCGAAAACGCTGGCGCAGTGGTTCAGATTCGGCGCCAGCGGCGCTGCCAGCCGCACCTGGCTTTCGTCGGCGGCAAGTATCGCCACCTGCATCGCCGCGGAAAGCGGGATTTGCCGATACATCTCTTCGAGCAGCTGTTGTGGACTCATGCGTTGCCTGCCGGGAGTTGTGCACAACTTGAAACCGCCGACCGCGAAAGCCGACGCCGGGAAGATTCGGGCCTGACCGTCGGTATCCGCCGCCCCGGGACCACTGCCACGGCACCGCCCGGGCGACGCCGCTACCTTAGCGCGGCGGCGGCGGCATCGTCACCGGGTCGTGCCGATGCGCAAAGCGAGTGAATCGCGACGGAGGCTCGTGAATCGGGCCATTCCCGATCCGTCGCCGTGAATGTGTACTCGGGCGTATACACGGGATCAGGCCGCCCGCGGCATCACCGTGTCGATGAGCCGCAAGGGCGACTGCTGGGACAAGGCGCCGATGGAATCGGCCAACGGCACGGTCAAGGTCGAGTGCGTGCACGGCGCCGCATTCAAGACCCGCGCCGAGGCGGCGCAGGCGCTGATGGAGTACTTCGGCTACTACAATACCGAACGGATGCATTCCTCGTTGGGCTATCGGACACCGAGTGAATTCGAGCGGCGCTGGCACGCTGAAAATGAACGACGCGGGGCAGTGGCGCAGTGAAGCACCCTGCGTTGTCCACCGCCGGCCGTCGTCGTGTTCGAATGACACGACCCCGCCGGCCG
>JAGWMX010000022.1 GCA_028871525.1 Gammaproteobacteria bacterium | reverse complement strand
TGACCCCTGGAACCGGAAACCGAACTACCGTATCGTCACTCATGGCGTGCCTCGCTGTTTGCTGAAAAAGATCTCGACAATCGAATTTCAGCAGGGCACGCCGCCTTTTTTCAAGACCGGGTCATACACCAGATTCAGTTATAGCTCCACCTGCGGCACCGACCGCCGTTCATCAACCGGCCGTGGGTGACGACCGAAGCGGGCCGGCTCGAGCATTCGGGCCTCCTGCTCGACTGCCGGTTATGCGATAACGCGGCGGTTGCACCGGATCACCGCCGACGGTGCTGAGCCGGTGATTCAGCCGGCGTCGATCAACGCCACCAGTTCGGCGGTGCGGCTGCGCATCAGCGCGGCGTCGCCGCGCGCTTCGACGTTGAGCCGTAACATCGGTTCGGTGTTCGAAGCGCGCAGGTTGAAACGCCAGTCGGCGTATTCGACGGAGAGCCCGTCGATACGTTCGACCGCCAGCGCATCGGGGGCGTAGCGGGCCTCGACGCGCGCCAGCGTCGCCGCGATGTCGACGACGTGGCGATTGATCTCGCCGCTGGCGGGGAACCGACGCTGGCGCTCGCCGACCAGCACCGACAGCGGCGCCTTCGTTCGGCTCAGCAGTTGCGCCACCAAAAGCCACGGGATCATGCCGTTGTCGCAGTAAGCGAAATCACGAAAGTAGTGGTGGGCGCTCATCTCGCCGCCGTAAACGGCGTTTTCGGCGCGCATCCGCTCCTTGATAAAGGCGTGACCGGTTTTCGACTGTACCGGCACGCCGCCGGCGGCGCGTACCAGATCGATGGTGTTCCAGGTCAGCCGCGGATCGTGAATAATCTTGGCGCCGGGTTCGCGCGCCAACATCGCCGCCGCCAGCAGCCCGACGATGTAGTAGCCTTCGATGAATTCGCCGCGCTCGTCGAACAAGAAACAGCGGTCGAAATCGCCGTCCCAGGCGACACCGAAGTCGGCGCCCGAGTCGATCACCGCACGGGCGGTATCCGCGCGGTTGCCCGCCAGCAGGGGGTTGGGGATGCCGTGGGGAAAATCGCCGTCCGGCTGGTGATGCACGCGCACGAAGTGAAACGGTAACTGCGGCGCCAGCGCGTCGATCACCGGTCCGGCGCCGCCGTTGCCGGCGTTGACCACGATCTTCAGCCGCTCGAGCCGATCGACGTCGACGTAGCTCAGCAGGTGCCGTATGTAGGCCGGCCGCAAGTCCCACGCGGTAACTGGCGCCGGGTGGTCCGGTGCGGTCGCGCTCGAGGCGGCGGTGGCGGCCTCCAATTCGCGCAAGCCGGAATCACCGGACAGCGGCACCGCACCGGCGCGCACCAGCTTCATGCCGTTGTAGTTTTTTGGGTTGTGGCTGGCGGTGATCATGATTCCGCCGTCCACACCGGGCTGGAACGCGGCGAAGTAGACCTCCTCGGTGCCGCACAGTCCCAGATCCAGCACCTCGGCGCCGGCGGCGACCAGCCCATTGGCCACCGCGTTTTGTAACGGCCGGCTCGAGTGGCGTACGTCGCGCCCGAGCGCGACGCGGCGCGGCGCGAAGGCCCGCGCGTAGGCCAGCCCGAGACGATAGGCCAGATCCGGGTTCAGCTCATCGGGTAGGCGGCCGCGCAGATCGTAGGCCTTGAAACAGGGCAGGCGTTCGTTCATCGGCGCACCGGTTCGCGCCGGCGGTTGGGATCGACTATTTCCATCGCCTTTACCGGGACATCGCTGAATTATGCTTGAGCCGGCGCACGCGGGCGGCGATACTGCGCCCAGGTCCGCGCCGGTGCCCCCGCGACGGCGAGCCGTGAACCCCGCCAGGCCCGGAAGGGAGCAACGGTAGCGGTGATGCCGGGCGCCGGGGTGTCGCTGGCGCGGGCCGCCTTTACGAGCGTCATCGCGAGCCGCGTTGCGACGAAGCCGACGCACAGCGTCGCCGCGAAGGCGCGCAGCGCCTGCGGCGGTCTCGTGACGATGGCTTGGCGTCGGATACTGAGGTGCTAACTTATCGAGATTGCCACGGGCCGCTGGCGCGACCCTCGCAATGACGAAGCGCTATCGCCGGCGTCCGAGCGGTGTCCAAAGGTAATCCCATGCCGTCAACCCCAACGCACCGAGCGCCAGCGCGTGCGCCGGCAGCGTCGCGGCCGGATACGGGATGCGGATCAGCCACAGGCTGAGTGCGCAGCCGGTCAGGATGATCACCAGCAGCAGGTGTCCGCGCAGGCTTACGCCCCAGCGCCAGCGTTGTGCCAGCGGCGCCGCCAGCGCCACCGACACGCAGCCGATCGCCGCGCCGGCCAAGACGTCCAGCGGCCAGTGCACGCCGGCGGCGATTCGGCTGACACCGACCAGCGCTGCGGCGGCGAACACGGCGCTGCGCGCCGGCGTCGAGCGCAAACCCCAGACGATCAGCGCGGCCGCGGTGAATGCGGTGGTCGCGTGGCCCGACGGAAACGCATGACTGGTGTAAGCCGGGCCGATGATCCGCAATGCATCATGTGGGATCACCGCCGGTGGCCGCGCGGTGTGGAGCAGGAATTTCAGCAGCTGCGAGATCAGCGCGGCAAGCGCCGCCGCCAGAGTGCCGTGCCAGAGCAATGTCGGTGCCCGCCGCGCGAAATACAGCAGCAGCGTCAGCGCCACCAGGCTGTCGCCGGCGTAGGTGATGATCTGCACCGCGTCGGCGGGCAGCATCGCCAGCAGCCGGTTGGCGGCCAGAAAGCCCGCGTGATAGCCGCCAAGCAGCAGCCCGATCAGCCCGATCGCTGCGGCGCCGAGGCCGACGCCGAGTACCATGCCGCTGCCGGCACCGGGGCGCAGCCGGCAGCTCAGGAGTCTGCGGTTGAGCTCGCCGGCGATGTATTCGGCGCGGCGCATCAACGCACGTTGGCCGGGTACAGGTACAGCACGATGCCGCCGGACTGGTATTCGCGCGCCAGCCGGACGCCGCCCAGCGCCCGCTGCAGCGCATCGATGCGATCTCGGCGCAGGAACACCAGTTCGCCCGGCCGCGGCAGTCGATGCGGGGTCGGCGCGCCACGGTAAACCGAAAAGCTCGGCAGGTAGGTGTCGTAAGTCACCGTCGGCAGACCCAGGTCGCGGGCCCGCAGCGCGGCTGTTTTCACCGGCTGCTGTTGCGCCGCAGCCAGTGCCGGCACCACGCCGAACCACACGATGGCGCCTTGCGCAAACGCGGCGGCCAGCAGCGCCCGCCAGGCGGCTAGGCCGGGCCAGGCGATCAGGGCCAGTACGGTGAACAGGTTGCCGAAAGCCAGCCAGCGATAGTCGTTGCCGAGCCGGCGTTCGGCCAGATGCACAATGCCGGCTTCGAACTCATGCTGCGGCGACAGATGGACCAGCGGCAACAGCCACGGCAGCGCCGCCAGCAGCGCCGCCAGCAGCAGCGCCGGCGTCAACGCCAGCCAGCGTGCCGGCGCCCGCTCGCAGACCTGACCGAACAGCACGAACAATCCTGGGCAGCCGTAGAGAAGGTAGTGGGGCAACTGCGTCGCCGAGGCCGACATCAGCACGAACACGATACCGAACCAGATCAGCAGATAGCCCTGTAACGGTGTGCGCTTGCGCGACAACGCCGGCGCCAGGGCCTGCGGCAGCAGCGCGCTGAACGGCAGCACGACGAGCGGCAGCCAGACGAGGTAGTACCACGGCTGTCCGCCGTGACCCTGCAACGTGGCCGCGTAACGGTGGAGATTGTGTGCGATCAGGAAATGCTCGAGGAAAACGCCGTGGTCGTAGCGCCACAGCGGCACCAGCCAGACCGATAGCACCACCAGCATGAGCAGCCATCCCTGCGGATCGAGGGCGGCGCGCAGCCAGTCGCGCCAGCGGTGCTGCCAGGCGCAGAACAGCGCGCTGGTGGCCGCCGGCAGCAGCATCGCCACCGGTCCCTTGGCCAGAAAGCCGAGGCCGATCCAGGCATAGCAGCGCAACAGCGGCAGCCGCCGCCCGGAATCCAAGTGTCGCCAGAGGTCGAAGCAGGTCAAGGCCAGCAGTAGATCCAGCAGTGCATCGGCGATCGCGGCATGGCCGATGACGCTGCTCATCAGTCCCAGCGCAACGGCCATTGCCGCGAACAGGCCGGACCGGGCGCCGCCTGCGTAACGCCGCGTGAAGCTTAAGGTCGCCAACATCCACAGTGTCGCGCATAGCGCTGACGGCAGGCGAAAAGCGAACTCGTCGGCGCCGAGCAGCTTCACCGAGGCGGCCTGCAGCCAGTAAATCAGAATCGGCTTGTCGTAGCGCGCCTCGCCGTCCAGGGTGGTGGTCAGATAATTGCCGGAACCCAGCATCTCCAGCGTGGCTTCCGAAAACGCGCCTTCGTCGAGATCGAACAGCGGCGTGTTCCAGGTCTGGCTGAAGAAGCCGAGCAGCGCGGCGGCGGCCAGCAGCAGCCAGTGGCTGCGCGGGATGCTCGCCTCAGTCACGCACGTCGGCGTCGGCCGCCGGTTCGCGCCAGGCGGCGGCTTCGGCTGTAGGCGCCGGCAGCTGCGCCGGACCCTCGCGATGCTGGTAGAAGATCCGCGTCAGCATCTCGGCCAGCACGCCGGTGGTCAAGAACTGGATCGAGAACACCAGCAGCAGGATCGCCGCCATCAGCAACGGCCGGTTGCCGATGTCGTCGCCGAGCACGAACTTGACCCACAGCAGCCAGGCCATCGCCGCACCGCCGAGAAAGCCCATCGCCAGACCGATCGAGCCGAAGAAATGGCCGGGCCGGGCGCGATAGCGCAGGAAGAAGAACACCGTCAGCAGGTCGAGGATCACGCGAAAAGCGCGCGAGATGCCGTACTTGCTCTTGCCGAACCGGCGCGCATTGTGGGCGACGGCGGTTTCGCCGATGCGCGCCGGACTGGTGACCATCGCCGCCCACACCGGGATGAAACGGTGCATCTCGCCGTACAGCCGCACCTGCTTGATGACCGTCGCCCGATAAACTTTGAGGCTGCAGCCATAGTCGCGGATGCGTACGCCGGTGACGCGGCCGATCAGCCGGTTGGCGATCTTCGACGGCAGTTTGCGCGACATCCAGGCGTCCTGGCGGTTGGCGCGATAGCCGGTGAGCAGATCCAGGTCGCGTTGCAACAATTCATCGACCATGCGCGGGATGTCGGCGGGATCGTTTTGCAGGTCGCCGTCGAGCGTGGCGATCAGCTCGCCGCGGGCGGCGTCGATGCCGGCCTGCATCGCGGTGGTCTGGCCCTGGTTGCGGGCGAAGCGGATGATGCGCACGTGCGGGCCCCAGCGACGTGCCCCGGCCAGCAGCTCCAGGCCGGTGGCGTCGGCGCTGCCGTCGTCGATACAGATCAGTTCCCACCGCCCACCGTAGCCTGCCAGCCCTGCGTGCACGCGCTCGAGCATCGGCGCGGCATTGTCGGCCTCGCGGTACATCGGGATCACCACCGACAGGGAGGGCCGGCGGGCGGCGGGGGTCGGGTTCACGGCGGCTTGGCTGGCGCTGATGAGGCGTTCAAGGCTTTGCGGCGGAGTCTAGCAAACGCCAGCCGCTCAGCCAGGCCGCGGCGCCGGCGACCAGCGCGCTGCCGAATACGAACAGATGCAGATCGACGGCGGCGGCGAGCAGGCGTGCGGTCGGCGCTCGCGCCGGCGCCAGCGCCGCCAGCACTCCGGCCTCGTAGGTGCCGAAGCCGCCCGGAGCATGCACCGGCAGCACCGTCGAGGCGTCGCCGCCGATCGCCCCCAACACACCGAGCGCCGGACTCAGCGCGGCCAGGCGCGCCAACAGCCAGCCCAGCGCCGCCAGTTTGACGCCCCAGCCGCTCCAGGTCAGCAGCAGATCCCGCGCCAGTCCGGCTGCATGTTTGGGCAGCCCGTCCAGCGCCTGTCGCGCCAGTAGGAACGGCCGGCTGCCGCCCGGCGCCAGCTTCCGCGCCAGGGGCGCGCGCAGCGCGAACACCGCGATCGGTGCCGCGACCAGCAGCCCGACCAACGTCTGCGCCGGCGCGTCCAACGGGCGACCAAGCCAGCCGCGCGCGATGCAGACCACGCCGGTCGCCGCCAGAACGTGCAGATCCAGCAACCGCAGCCATACCAGGACGCCGGTGGCACGGCCGGCGGGGATCTCGAACCAGCGCCGCATCAGGATCGGGAAACTGGCTTCCCCGCTGCGCATCGGCAGTAGCCAGTTGAAGGCGTTGTTCAGCAGCACCAGCCGCAGGCAGGTACCGAAGCGCCCCTGTGGAATATCGGGCTCGGCCCAGTAGATGCGAAGCGCCCGCAGTCCGTAGCTGGCCAGCAGTCCCGCCGCGGCCAGCGCCACCGATGCCGGCGGCAGCTCGCGCCACGGCGCCAGCAGCCGGTTCCAGCCCCACTGCCACTGCAGCAGCGCCGCCAGCGCGGCCAGCAGCAACAGATTCAGCGCCGCAACGCGGCGCGCGCGTGCGGTCACCGCGCCGCCGCTTCGCCGGCACCGGCGTGCAGCCAGTCCGCGAAGCGCGCCAGGCCGGTTTCGAGATCGGTGGCCGGCGCAAAACCGAGCTGGCGCCGCGCGCGTCCGATGTCGGCCCAGGTGCGGTGCATGTCGCCCGGCTGCTCGGGCAGTCGCTCGATCATCGCGTGCCGGCGCAGTGCCGCCTCCAGCGCCGCGATCAGCGCGTCCAGGCGGACGGTACGGCTGTTGCCGAGGTTGTAGATCTCGTGATGGCCGGCCGGCAGGCGTTCGACCCGCCTCAGCGCCGCGCACACGCCGGCGACGATATCGCCGACGTAGGTGTAGTCGCGTGCGGTCGAGCCGTCGCCATAGACCGGGATCGGCTGGTCGTCGAGCATCAGCCGTGCGAATTTGTGAATCGCCAGGTCCGGGCGCTGGCGCGGGCCGAACACGGTGAAAAAGCGCAGGCTGACGACGCGCAGACCGAACAGTTCGGCGTAAATCCGGCACAGGTGCTCGCCGGCCAGTTTGGAGCTGGCGTACGGGTTCAGCGGCGTCAGATCCGGGTCGTCTTCGCGCCACGGCAGCCGCGGGCAGCCGCCGTACACCGAACTCGACGAGCCGAACACGAAGCCGCGAATTCCGCGCCGGCGCGCGAACTCGAGCAGATGGACGGTGCCCATCACGTTGGCGGCCTGGTAGCCGACCGGGTCGGCCAGCGAGGTGCGTACGCCGGCCCTGGCCGCCAGGTGCACGATCAGATCGAATTCGCCGGGCAGGCGATTCAGCGCCGCGGCGTCGCGCAGGTCGATCTCGTGCAGCGCCAGCCGCGGATGGCCGCGATGCGGCGCCAGGTTGGCGCGCTTGAGCGCCGGGTCGTAGTGCGGATCGAAATTGTCGACCACGGTGACGCGCGCGCCTTCGGCCAGCAATTGATCGATCAGGTGGCTGCCGATGAAACCGGCGCCGCCGGTAACGAGTGCGTGGGGTTCCAAGCCGGGTGTCCGCAGCGGGTTTGGGGGCAATTGTAGCGAGCGGCAGTTACGGTGCACTGGCGGGGCGCCGCCCTGATCCGCGACAATCCCATCCCGCAATGACGAATCGTAATCCGCGATGAGCTATCTGGCGCTGGCGCGCAAATACCGGCCGAAACGTTTCGAGGACGTGCGCGGGCAGCAGCACGCGGTACGGGCGCTGGCCCACGCCCTGGACGCGGATCGGCTGCATCCGGCGCTGCTGCTGACCGGTACCCGCGGCGTCGGCAAGACCACGCTCGGCCGGCTGATCGCCAAGGGTTTGAATTGCGAGCGCGGCGTCGGCAGCAAACCCTGCGGCGAATGCAGCGCCTGCCGCGAGCTCGACGGCGGTCGTTGCATCGATCTGATCGAGATCGATGCCGCCAGCCGCACCAAGGTGGACGACACCCGCGCCCTGCTGGACAACGTCGCCTACGCGCCGGTGCGCGGCCGTTACAAGGTGTACCTGATCGACGAAGTGCACATGCTGTCGACTTCAAGTTTCAACGCGCTGCTGAAGACGCTCGAAGAACCGCCGGCACACGTGAAGTTCATTCTGGCGACGACCGATCCGCAGAAGCTGCCGGCGACCGTGCTGTCGCGCTGCTTGCAGTTCTCGCTGAAACGGCTGCCGACGCCGGTGATCCGCGAGGCGCTGGCCGATGTTCTGCGCCAGGAGGCGGCATCGGCCGAAGCGGCGGCGCTGGCCGAACTCGCCCGCGCCGCCGACGGTTCGCTGCGCGACGGTCTGTCGTTGCTGGATCAGGGTATTGCCTACGCCGGCGGCGGCGAGCTGAGCGCCGAGATGGTCGAACAGATGCTCGGCGGCGTCGGTCGGCGGCAACTGCTCGAACTGATCGCGGCGCTGGCGGGCGGCGACGGTGCGCGGCTGCTGGCGGGGCTAAAGGCGTTGGAGCGTGCGGCGCCCGATTATGCGGCGTTGTCCGATCGGCTGGCGGCGACGCTGCAACGCTTGGCGGTGCTGCAGATCCTGCCCGATGCGCTCGACGAGGACGACGACCCGGCGCTGCCGGAACTGGCGCAACGGCTGCCGGCCGAAGAGGTGCAGCTTTACTACGAGATCGCCGTTCACGGCCGCCGCGATCTGCCGTGGGCCCCGGACCCGCGCCTCGGTTTCGAGATGACGCTGTTACGGATGTTCGCTTTCCGGCCCGTGGACGGGCCGGTTGCCGATTCATCAAACGCCGCCTCGCAGACGGGCGCCAAGCCGCGCGCTGCCGCCGCGCGATCGGCGCCTGGCGGGGCTGCGCCGGCAGCGCCCGCCGCGGCTACAACGAGTGCAGACATAACGTCTGGTGGCCGATCGGCGCTGCCGGATGACGCGGCCGGTTGGGCGCAGCGGGTGGAGGCTCTGGGTCTGGATGGCCTGACCAGGCAACTGGCGCTGAACTGCACGCCTGGCGCCACCGATGAGCGTGGCCATGAGCTGTTGCTGGATCCACGCGCCCGCCATTTACTGACCGAGCCACGCCGCGATGCGCTGCAGCGGGCACTGGCGCAGCGGCTGCAGCCGGCGCCGGCGCTGTCGATCCGCATCGCCGATCAGCCGCTGGAGACGCCGGCGGCGTTGGCCGATCGCGCCGAAGCGCAGCGATTGCAACAGGCCGGGGCAGCGCTGGCGGCTGATCCGACGGTGCGAGCGCTGCAGGAGCGGCTCGGCGCCACCATCCAGCCCGGCTCGGTGCGCCTGCTGGGCGACACCGCCAACCAAGGAGATCCACGATGAAAGCAGCGATCGGACAACTGATGCGCCAGGCTCAGGAGGTGCAGGAACGGATCAAACGCCTGCAGGCCGAGCTGGCGGCTGCCGAAATCACCGGCAGTGCCGGCGCCGGGTTGGTCAAGGTGACGCTCAACGGCCGCCACGAAGCCAAACGGGTGGAGATCGCCGCCGCGGCGCTGGATGAGGACAAGGCTTTTCTCGAAGACCTGATCGCCGCGGCGATCAACGACGCCAGCCAGCGTCTGGAGACGATGTCCAAGGAGAAGATGTCCCAGGCCACCGGCGGGCTGAGCCTGCCACCCGGGATCAACCTGGGGCTGTGAGGCCGATCGATGAGCGGCGCTTACGGTCCGCGCCTTAGCCGGCTGCTGGAAGCGCTGCGGCGGTTGCCCGGCGTCGGTCCCAAGAGCGCGCAGCGCATGGCGTTTCACCTGCTCGGCCGCGACCGCGACGGCGCGGCGTTTCTGCGCGACGCGCTCGCAGCCGCGCTCGCCGGCATCGAGCGTTGTCCGCGCTGCCGCATGTACTGCGAGGACGGCCGTTGCGCCTTCTGCGTGCCGTCGCGCGAGACCGGCGGGCAGGTCTGCGTGGTCGAGACGCCGGCCGATCTGCTGGCGATCGAATCCAGCACCGGCTACCGCGGTCGCTATTTCGTGCTCGGCGGCCGGCTGTCGCCGCTGGACGGGATCGGCCCGGAGCAGCTCGGCCTCGATCGGCTGGAGTCGGAGCTGACCGGCAGCCCCGGATCCGGAGCAGGCGTGCGCGAGTTGATCATCGCCATCAACCCCAGCGTCGAAGGCGAAGCCACCGCTTATTACCTGGGCGAGCTCGGCCGCCGCTACGGCGCGACGGTGACGCGGATCGCCTACGGCGTGCCGCTGGGCGGCGAGCTGGAGTCCACCGACGGCGGCACTCTGGCGCGGGCGTTCACCGGCCGCACGCCGGCTTAGGGCAACCGGCACTTACCCCGTTCGGTTTCCGTCCGCAACGTCTGGTGCCGCCGGCACCGCGTCAGTCGGTCAGCGCATCGATTTTCGCGGCGCAGATGAAGTCGTTGTCCGACAGGCCGCCGATGGCGTGGGTCCAATAGGTCACCGTAGCGGTCTTGAAGCCGAAGCTGATGTCGGGGTGGTGGTCTTCGCGGATGGCGATATAAGCGGCGGCGTTGACGAACGCCAGCGTGCGGAAGTAATTTTTGAATTCAAGCGTCGCCTGCAGCTTCCGGTCGCCGTCGAGCAGCTTCCAGTGAGGCTTCAGTTGGTGCATCAGCCGGTTGGCGTCGGCGTGCGACAGTGCCGCAACGCCGCCCTCGCAGGGCAGGCAACGCTTGGTGGCGAGTTCGCTCATCGTTTTTCACTCCAAATTACAGTGCCGGCGTCATTTTAAAGCCTGCTCCAGATCGGCCTTGAGGTCATCGAAATCCTCGATACCGACGGACAGACGGCAAAAGCCGTCGCTGATGCCGAGCCTGGCGCGCGCGTCGGCCGGTACGCTGGCATGAGTCATGATCGCCGGATGCTCGATCAAGCTTTCGACGCCGCCCAGCGATTCGGCGAGCTGGAACAGGCTGCAACGTTCGAGGAACCGGCGCGCGTCGTCGAGTCCGCCCTTGAGTTCGATCGAGACCATGCCGCCGAAGGCCGGCGTGCCGGCCGGGTCGCGCATCTGCTTTTTGGCCAGCGCGTGCTGCGGGTGCGAGGGCAGACCGGGATAGCGTACGTGCGCGACCTTCGGGTGCCGCTCCAGCCATTGCGCCAGCGCCAGCGCATTGTCGCAATGCCGGGCCATGCGCAGCGCCAGGGTCTTGACGCCGCGCAGCGCCAGCCAGGCGTCGAACGGACCGGCGACTGCGCCGATCGAGTTTTGCAGGAACGCCAGCCGCTCGGCGAGTTCGGCGTGCCCGTCGACGACGACGACGCCGCCGACCACGTCCGAGTGGCCGTTCAGGTACTTGGTGGCCGAGTGCATCACCAGATGGAAGCCGTGTTCCAGCGGACGCTGCAGATAAGGGCTGGCGAAGGTGTTATCGGCTGCCGCCAGCAGGCGATGCCGGTGCGCGATGTCGGCGATTGCCGGCAGATCGGCCAGCTTCAGCGTCGGGTTGGACGGCGTCTCCACCCAGATCATCCGCGTAGTCGGAGTGATCGCTGCTTCCACGGTCTGCGGATTGCGCAGGTCGACGTAGGAGAAATTCAGCCCGGCGGATTTCTCGCGTACGTTGGCGAATAGCCGATAAGTGCCGCCGTACATGTCGTCGCCGGCGATGACGTGCGCGCCGGGTTGCAGCAGGTCGAGGATCGTCGCCGTCGCCGCCAGCCCGGAAGCGAAAGCGAAGCCGCGGCTGCCGTTTTCCAGATCGGCCACACAGCGCTCGTAGGCGAAACGGGTCGGGTTCTGCGTGCGCGAGTACTCGTAGCCCCGATGCACGCCGGGGCTTTGCTGGATGTAGGTCGAGGTGGCGTAGATCGGCGGCATCACCGCGCCGGTGGCCGGGTCCGGCGCCTGGCCGGCGTGGATGGTGCGCGTTGCGAATCCAGGTCTGGAAGAGATGGCCATGGACTTTAACCGAGCTGCTTGCGGAGGTAGTTGATCAGGTCGATCTTGGTGATCAGGCCGACGAAGCCGGCGTTGTCGGCGACGATCGCGACGTGGTCACGCTGGAAAATCGGCAACAGCGCCGACACTGGCGCGTCGGGCGCGATCGTTTCCAGGCTGGTGACCATCGCCGTGCGTACCGGATCGCCGAAGCGGGCCGGGTCGGCGTGGACGTGCAGCAGCAGATCCGATTCGTCGATGATGCCGACCACCCGGTCGCCTTCCATCACCGGCACCTGGCTGACGTCGAACAGCTTCATCCGCCGGTAAGCCTGCAGCAGGCTGTCCCCGGTCCCGAGCGTCACCGCGCCGCCCTCGCGGTAGCGGCGAACGATCAGATCCACCAGATTGCCCTGCGGCGGGGGTTCGAGCAGGCCTTGTTCGAACATCCAGTAGTCGTTGTACATCTTGGTCAGGTATTTGTTGCCGGAATCGCAGACGAAAGTCACCACTCGCTTGGGCGCGCGCTGCTCGCGGCAGTAGCGCAGCGCAGCGGCGACCAGCGTGCCGGTGGAGGAGCCGCCGAGAATACCCTCGCGGCGCAGCACTTCGCGCGCGGTGGCAAAGCTCTCGGCGTCGCTGATTTCGTACGCCGTACGCACCCGCGACAGATCGCAGTTAGGCGGAACGAAATCCTCGCCGATGCCTTCGATCAGCCAGGAACCGGCTTCTTTCTGAATCTTGCCGGTGCGCACGACGTCGGCCAGCACCGAGCCCTGAGGGTCAGCCAGCAGCATCTCGACGTGCGGCGCCACCCGCGCAAAATAGCGCGACAGCCCGGTCAACGTGCCGCCGGAACCGACGCCGACTACCACGGCGTCGAGCATGTGATCCATCTGCGCCCAGATTTCCGGGCCGGTGGTGGCTTCGTGTGCCAGCGGGTTGGCAGGATTGGCGAACTGGTCGACGTAGAAGCTTCCCGGAAGCTCCCGGTTCAGGTGCGCTGCGATGTCCTGGTAGTATTCGGGGTGGCCTTTGCCGACGTCGCTGCGGGTGATTCGCACCTCGGCGCCCAGCGAGCGCAGGTGCAGGATTTTCTCCTGCGCCATCTTGTCCGGAATCACCAGGATCAGCCGGTAACCTTTCTGCGCCGCGACCAGCGCCAGCCCCAATCCGGTATTGCCGGCGGTGGCTTCGATCAAGGTGCCGCCGGGTTCGATTTTGCCGTCGCGTTCGGCGGCCTCGACCATCGACAGGCCGATGCGGTCCTTGATCGATCCGGTCGGATTCTGGTTCTCCAGTTTGACGAACAGCCGGCAGACGCCGGTGTCGAGATTTTTCAGTTCCACCAGCGGCGTGTCGCCGATGGTGTTGATGATTGAGCCGTCGCGCGGCATCGGGCGTCCCCGGTAGATTTTGCGCAAAGCCTAACACGCTGCGGCAGCGCTCCTGCTAGGCTAGACGCTATGCCGGAAGCGCGCGGAAACTTGATCTGGATCGACCTGGAGATGACCGGATTGATCCCCGAGCGCCACCGCATCATCGAGATCGCCACCGTGGTGACCGATCCACGCCTGAACGTGCTGGCCGAAGGTCCGGTGTTGGCGATCCACCAGAGCGATGCCGAGCTGGCGGCGATGGACGAATGGAACACCCGCCAGCACACCGGCTCCGGTCTGGCGCAGCGGGTGCGCGACAGCCGTATCGACGAAACCGAGGCTGAGGCGCGCACGCTGGCGTTTTTGGCCGCCTGGGCACCAGCCGGCGCCTCGCCGATGTGCGGCAATTCGATCTGCCAGGATCGCCGTTTTCTGGCGCGCTGGATGCCACGGCTGGAGGCTTATTTTCATTACCGCAACCTGGACGTCTCCACGCTGAAGGAGCTGTGCCAGCGCTGGGCGCCACGGATCGCCGGCGGGTTCAACAAGACCTCGCGACATCTGGCGCTCGACGACATCCGCGACTCGATCGCAGAGCTGGGTTATTACCGGCAGTATCTGCTGCGGTTGCCAGAGCCGTAGCCGGAGGAAGTTTTCAACGCGGCAGCAGCACCCGCACGCGGGCGCCGCCGAGGGTGCTGGCGCCCAATTCGATACGACCGTCGTTCAGGCGCACGATATCAGCGACCGTCGCCAGGCCGATGCCTTGGCCGGGTACGCGGCTGTCGGCGCGAACGCCGCGTTCCAGCAGCACTTCGGGCTGCGGCGGGAAGCCCGGCCCATCATCCTCGATCTCGATGGTGATCCCGCCGGCGCCGGCCTGGGCGCAGATCCGCACTTCGCCGCGAGCCCATTTGGCGGCGTTGTCGAGCAGATTGCCGAGCATTTCATATAGATCGCCGGCGTCGGCGCGCGCGCGCAGTTTCGGCGGCACTTCGTTGGCAAAGCGCAGATTCTTGTCACGATGGACCTTGGCCAGCGCCGCGATCACCTTGTTGGCCAACGGCGCCAGCGCCATCGGTTCGGCGAGAATGCGGCGCCCCGCCGTTGCGGCGCGGCGCAGCTGGTGCTCGGCGATGTCCTGCATGCGATCGAGCGGATCGTTGAGCTGCTGGCGCCACGGCACCGGCAATGCCGGATCCTCGGCCACGCCGCGTAGCACCGCCAGCGGCGTCTTCAGGCTGTGCGCGAGGTCGCCCAGGGCGTTGCGGTAGCGCTGCAACTGCTGGCGCTCGCTGCGGATCATCGCGTTCAGATTCTCGGTCACCGGCTGCAGCTCGCTCGGATAGTGGCTGGTTATGTTGGCGCGCTCGCCGGCCTCGATCTCGCGGATCTCGCCGGCCAGCCGGCGCAGCGGTGCCACCCCCCAGCGCAACAAAAAGAATTGCACCAGAATCAGCGCCGCACCGGAGGCAACGAGATCCGTCCACAGCGTTCGGCGGAAAGCTTGGATCTGCGCGTTGTAGGCGCTGCGGTTCTCGATCAGCGCCAGGGTGAAACGACGCGGATGATTGGATTCGCCCAACCAGCGGATGCCGAACGAATAAATAAAACTGCCGCCCTGCTCACGCAGCAGTGCGCTGCCGACTGGCGGCGCCTGGATCGGCGGCAAGGCACCGGCGAGATTCGGCGAACGCCAGATGGCGTCGCCGCGCTGGTCGAAGATGACCGCCTCCAGGCCGGATTGCACGTGCTTGAACCGGGGGTCGGGCAGGGCGTCGGGATTAATGGTCAGGTTGTCGGCCGGACCCGGCTCGGCGGCGCCGATCAGCGCATAGACCAGCCCCTGCATGCGGTCCCGCTGCGACTGCAGCGCGCTCTGCACGAAAGCTTGATCGATGCCCGCGGCGGAGATCAGCAGGAATACCGCCAGCACCAGTGAGCCGACCAGCAGCAGCCGCACGCGAAAGGAATTCATCGCCCGAGTGTGACGTCTGGCTGGTACCGCTGACTAGGGCCTGTTAACGCCATGGCGGCGCACCGCGGCGGCGGTCAGTTTCGCGGCAAATTCCAACGGTAACCGGCGCCGCGCAGTGTGATGATGGGGTTGAGCTGTCCGTCCGGATCGAGTTTGGCGCGCAGGCGGCGGATGAACACCTCGATGACGTTGCTGTCGCGCTCTTCGTTCTCGTTGTACAGGTGTTCGGTCAGGGCGGTCTTGGAGACCACTTCACCGGCATGCAGCAGCAGGAATTCGAGCACCCGGAATTCGTAGGCGGTGAGTTCCACCGGGCGACCGTCGAGCGCGGCGGTCTTGGCAGCGGGATCGATCGACAGCGGTCCGGACGTCAGTTGCGAGGAGCTCCAGCCGCCGCTGCGACGCAGCAGCGCACGCGCGCGCGCCAGCAGTTCCTGCTTGTGAAATGGTTTGACCAGATAATCGTCGGCGCCGGCTTCGAGGCCTTCGACCTTGCTTTGCCAGCCGTCGCGCGCGGTCAGAATCAGGATGGGGTATTTGCAGCCGGCTTTGCGCGCGGCACGGATGATGTCGATACCCGGCGTCTTCGGCAGGCCGAGGTCGACGATGGCGATGTCGATCGGAAACTCGACCGCCATGTACAGGCCCTGCTCGCCGTCGGCGGCGGCGTCCACCGCGTAGCCGTCGTCGGCGAGGAAGCGGTTGATCTGCCCGCGTAACTGCGGGTCGTCTTCGATGATCAGGGCGCGCATCGCCGGGTCAGCCTCCGGGTACGAACACGACGCGGACCTCGCCGCGTTTGATCAGTTTGACACGATAACCGTCGCCGCTGCGCGTTACCGTCAGCACCCGGCCGCCGCCATTGATCGCCTGCGCACGCCGCGCCGCTTCGCCGGGATTGATCGACGGGCGTTGCGGCTGCGGACGCGGCGCGGCCTGTGCCGTCGGCTGCCGGGAAGGGGGCGGGCCCGGCTGCAGCCCGTAGAATCCGCCGCGCGGCGGCTGGCCACCCGCTTCCGGTGCCGGCGGTATCGACAGCCTGGGACCAGGCTGTCCCGGCACCGACGGCTGCGGCAACGGCGACTGCTGCTCGAAGGGACCTCCGGGCGTCGGCGGACCGCCGGCCGGCGGTCCGCGGCGATCCTGCGCCGGTCCCCGCTGCGGCGGCGCGGCCAGCGCCGGTGTGACCACCGCGACGGCCAGCAGCAGAACCAGCGTATTGATGGCGCCACGCACGCTGCGACCGCAACGCCGGGACGGGCGTGCCGGCAGCATCGGGTCGCGCGGTGGTTCGATCACGGTCGGAATCGATTCCGGTTATCGGCGCGGTTTGACCGCAGTTGCCGGCAAGCCTAGTCAGTCGAAGCTGAATTGTCACTGAATCCTTCGAGTGCGGCGGCGGGATGTACCCGCTGTGTCGATCTGCCCGATGCGGGGCGCAGGTGGAGGCCGTGCGCGAGATCCGAAAGCCTGGAATTACTTCGTCGAGCCGGGTTGATCCACCGCTGCAGCCGCGGTGGGCGAGTCCAGGTATCCGTAACCGAAGATCGGATCGCGGCCGGAAACGCCCAGATCGACGGCGGCGTGCTTCAGCGCCGCCCAGGCACGGACCGCGGCGGCGGAATCGGCGCCGGTCATCAGCACGGCAAAACGCGCGGCGACGATCGGTGCCGCAAAGGAGGTCCCCGTGACGTCATGATAGCCGCCTCCGGAGGTGGCGGCCCGGACGTCAACGCCGCGGGCGGCGAAGGCCACATCGGGGCCGCGATTGGCGTCGATCTGTATCCGCAGCTGCGCGTCGACGGAAGTGGCGCCGGCCACGCCGGGATAGGCGGCGGGATACCGCACCGATCCGGCCGGACCGTCGTTGCCCACTGCCGCGACCAGCACATGGCCGCGTGCGATAAAGGCCGCCGTCGCCGCCGCCAGCAGTGCATTGGGCGGCCCGCTCAGGCTGATATTGGTGACCGGGATTTCGGCGGCGGCCAGCCAGGCGAGCGCGCGGGCGATATCTTCCGCGTTGCCGCCGGAAGCCTGGCCGCCGTAGACATCGGCCGCGTACAGCGCCGCGCCGCGCAATGCGCCGTGAAAATCGTCGTCCTGTCCGACCAGCAGCGAGGCTACGGCGGTGCCGTGGGCCGTCGCCGGCCCCGGCCTATCGGCGGCAAAGTCCTTCGTCTCGATCCGAACCTGCGCCAGCGCGGGGTGCTGGCGATCGATGCCGGCATCGATCATGCCGATACGCGTGACTCCGGCCGCGCCTTGCGGCGTGCGCGTTCCCGGTGCACCGGCATCGAGGCCGCCGCCGGGATCGTAAATGTGGTTGTAATCGTAGGTTCCGGCGGGATCGGCTTTGCGCAACACCGCCAGTGCCTCGCTGACCCGCATCCCGTCCGGCACCCGCAGCACGGCCACCGACAGGCCAAGCGGCTGCAGGCGGTCCTGTCGCACCAGCGTGAATCCCAACCGGCGGGCCACCGCCAGGGAATCTTCTGTCGGCGCCATGGCCAGGGCTTCGCCGCGGACGACGCGCGCGCCGTTGAGGTCGCGGGCCAGCGCGTGCGCATCGTCGGGCGGGCGGCCGACCGGGTCGCGCAAGGCGTTGTTCACCGCATGCATCGTGCGGTTCAGCGTGCCGCCGAGGTCGGGTGCCGCAGGTGTGGCGGGCGGCAGGGTGGGTACGATCGGGCCGCCCGGCAGAGACGGCAAGCCGCCGCCGGGGGGCAACAACTGCGCGGGAACGGCTGGAGCCGCGATCGACAAAGCCGCTGCGAGCATCGCTCGCAAATGCAGTTTCGCGCCCGTCCGTCTGGGTATCATCGTTACGGTACTGTCCAAATCGGGGCGGATTCTCCGGTGAGCGCCTGTATCGCGTCGATCATCGCGATGTGCCGGCGGTGCGGTCAAGCGCCCGGTCGGCCGTCGCGCCGCCGTCCGGTCTGCGCTATGTTGTCATGTTTCCAGACTGCAGTACGGCTGCCCTCCGGGAGCGCGCCGGAGGCAGCAGCCGATATGCGTTGCCGGAAGAAAGCGCGGGCACAAGCGTTGTCGTAGCACGAGCCCCACATGGCCGAACAGGAGATCCGTGATCAAATCGTCGCGCTGCTGCCGCGGCTGCGCCGGTTTGCGATGTCGCTGACGGGAAACCTGAGCGACGCCGACGATCTGGTGCAGGATACGGTCGAGCGCGCCTTGAAGAATCTTCATCGGTGGCAGCGGGGCACACGACTGGACAGCTGGATGTATCGCATTGCGCAGAATCTGTGGATCGACACCGTCAGGTCCAGCCGTGCGCGGCCGACGACCGGGGTCGAGGCACTGGAAGCCAGGCACGTGTTCGACGGCGCCGGCGCGGTGGACGCAAAGCTGACGCTCGCCGACACCTGCCGCGCGCTGGGTGAATTGCCGGAGGAGCAGCGCGCGGTCGTCGCCCTGGTGCTGATCGAGGGGGTGCCCTACCGCGAGGCGGCGCAGATTCTGCGGGTGCCGATCGGCACGGTGACGAGCCGGCTGGCCCGGGCGCGGGAGGCATTGCGGGCGCGGGTGTTCGGAGCGGACGCGGAAATGCCGGAGACCGGGCTATGACGGTTTCCACCGAGGCTTTGCTGGCCTACGTCGACGGCGAACTGCCCGCAGAGGAAGCACGCCGGGTCGAAGCCGAAATCGCGACCCGGCCCGATCTGTGGGCCTACGTGGAGCAGCAGCGGGCCCTGCGCAACGGCGTCCGCGATGCATTCGAGGCAATCCTCAGGGCGCCGGTGCCGGACGCCTTGCTGGCGGTCGCGACGCGGCGGCCATCGCTGCGCTGGAGGATCGGGCAAGCCTGGCGCGGGTTCGCCACGCGACGCGTGCTATTGAGGGCGGGCCTGCCGGTCGCCGCTGCGCTGGCCTGCGGCGTGACGATCGGTGTATTGATGACGGGTCTGCGCGGCGCCAACGTCGTTTCCGGGGGCGGCAATCTGATCGCCCGCGGGCCGCTGGCCGCTGCGCTGACCGATCAGCTCGCCGCCCGACAGAGCCAGGATGCACAGACCAGGATCGGCATCAGCTTTCGCGACAGGAGCGGGCATTACTGCCGCAGCTTTGAGACTGCCGGCGCTGCACCGATGGCGGGGGTGGCCTGCCATGAGGGCGGCAACTGGCGCATCGCGGTGCTGGCCGGAGTGACGCCGCAATCCGGTGCCAACGCCCCCTACCGACCGGCGGGCAGCGCGATGCCCGATTCGGTGCGCGGCGTCGTCAGGGACATGATCGCCGGACCGCCGCTGGACGCAGCCGGCGAGCGCACGGCCAGGGCCCACGGCTGGAGAATCAAGTAAGCTAATGATAATAAAATATAAAATAAACATTTTCGCAGCGGCTTGGAAGAAAAGGTCTGCTCCATACGTTGTCAGGATGTAAACGGCAGGCGTGATGAGTGCGCCTGCCGGACGACACCCAAGACACGCGATAAGGAGTACGACGATGAACAAAATCATTCTTCGCAGAACGGTACAGGCCGGCTTGTTATGCGGCGCAGCCGCGATGACGATGCCGGTGTTGGCCGGTCAGCTGCTGGGCGGCGGTGCCGCGGGCGGCGTGATGAACGGCGTCGGCGGCGGAATCGGCGGCTTCGGTGCCGCCGGCATGGGGACGGCCAATGGCGTGGGCCGCTTCGGCGGCGGCATCGGTCCGATGCCGCTTCCGCCGGCTGCGGGCGTCACCGGTTTTGCCGGCGGTCAGGCCGGCATGAGCACGGGTCTGCCGCCGATGGGCGGCGCTGCGGCGGGAGCCGCGGGACGGGCCCAGGGCGCATTGACCGGCGCCGCCGGAACGGCGGGTGGCGCGGCGACGGGTGCGGCTGGCGGCGCGCTCAACTCTCAGGCAGGCCCGCTGTCGGGTGCGGCCGACGGTGACGTCGGCACCAGCGCCACGCTGGGCGCCAGCGGCCCCGGTGGAGCCAACGCATCGGTCGGCGCAAGCGGCGGCGGCGCGGCCGGTGCGGGCGCGGATCCCGGCGGCGTGACCGCCGCGGTCCCGGCCGGGACGAGTGCCGCTGCCGGTGCAGCCGGAAGTGTGGCGGGTAGCGCGCAAAGCCAGGCCAGCGGCGCCGTCGGCGCGGTGAGCGGCGCCAGCGGCGGCACGTCCGCCGACACCAGCGGCGGCACGTCCGCGGAATCCCCGCGATCCGGCGGTGCGTCGCGGTCCGCAAGCAATTCAAGGTCAAAACAGTCGCAGGCCAGCGGCGGGCGTGGCGGTCGCCAGAGTGCGAGCCAGAGGAAATAGATAAAAACGTCACGTCGCATCTGCGACGCGCATCCGGCGGAGCTGCCGTAATTCCCGCGCGCGTCGGGGCGGCAGCCCCGTCCTTCGACGTCGGCGGTGCCGGATCGACCTGCCGATCGAGCGCTGCCGGCGCCGGGCCCGCGACCCGCCGGCGCCGAAGTCGAAGTCCGTCAGACGACGCCGGCGGTAGCGAAACGCTGCAATTGTTGCGGCGTGAAATACGACGGCGGACGTTGCCAGTCGTACTCGACGAAATCCTTCTCCTCATTGGTCATGTTGAGAATGACGTAGCGCCGCGACTGCAGGTCGTAATGCACCTGCACGCCGGCGATCACCACCGGCACGTCGCCGTAGTTGATCGCGTGTGCCTCGGCGGTACGCCAGAACTGCAGTCGGTCGTCGTAAATATCTTCCAGCAGAATCAGCCAGGAATCCTCGTCGAGATAGAAATAGCGTTTGCGGTAGATGTGGCTGAACCCCGGCCGCAGGTCGGCCTGGATCACCCACACCCGGTGCAGTTCGTAGCGGGTCAGATCCTGATTGAGATGGCCCGGGTGCACGATGTCCCGATATTTGATCCGGGGGCTGTACAGGCGGTAGGCGTTGTATGGCACCAGCATTTCCCGTTTGCCGAGCAGCTTGACCGTGTAGCGATCCAGCGGGCCGTTGAACATGTCGACCTGATCCTGCGTCATCAGGCCGTCGAATAGCGGATTGTCGTAGCCGACG
Source organism: Gammaproteobacteria bacterium (assembly GCA_028871525.1). Taxonomy (GTDB): domain Bacteria; phylum Pseudomonadota; class Gammaproteobacteria; order Nevskiales; family Nevskiaceae; genus SCRT01. Next base: position 13,023 of record JAGWMX010000022.1, on the reverse strand, counting down.
TTGCCGATCCGACGCACCCGTTGCAGCGCGGTATTGAACTCCCAGATCTTGGTGTCTTCCTTGACGCGGTCGATCGGCACCCGCAGCAGATCCGCGGTGCCGGCCTTGTCCGGTGGCGCCACGGTCTTGATCATCGCGTAGAGATTCTGGTTATCGAGTTGCGCGGCGGAATAGTTGCGGTTGTTGTAAATGTAGGTCAATTGGAGGTAGGCGCGGCCCAGCGTGTAGCCGCCGTCGCGCTGGGTCACCGCCGAATTCAGGTAGCCGCGCCAGCCGGCGGTGTTGTAGCGCATGATGTGATTCCACATCGCTTCGGTGGCGCTGGCGGGAAGCGGGAACGGTGCGCCGCGTGCGGTGCCGGTGAAGCCGTAGCCGTGATCGGTCAGGCTCACCTGCGTTGCGTTGTCGATCGTCGCCTGGTAGTACCAGTCCGGATAGGATGCGCTGCGCCGGCTGGGATATACCGGCATTTTATAGTCGGGAAAGGTCGCCAGCAGCGCCTTATGGCCCTCGGTCAGCACGCCGGCGTACTGATCGGCGTTGCCGGGGGTGATCACGTACAGCGGCCGGTCGGCGGCGAACGGGTCGGCGCCGCGTTTCATCGCGCCCTGCGGCAGTCCGCCGTTCCAGGCCGGGATGGTGCCGGCCTGGTTGCCGGCCTTTTCGGCGCCCAGCGGCGTCAGTGTGCTGCCGAGCTGCGCCGCTTGCCCGGCGCCGGCCGCGGCCAGCAGCGGCCGTGATCGTGCCCAGGCGGCCAGCGCCGCCAGCTGCACAAAAATTCTGCGCTTCATTCGGCTTCCTCCGCATCGGTTGCGGCGCGCCTGTACGCCGGGGTCTGATTATTCGATCACCAGTCCGCCTCCGGGTTTCAACGGCCGGATGCGGTCGCAGGCCCAGGCCAGCGCCGGCAACATCAGGATCGCCCCGAACAGGTTGGCCGTGAACATGAACAGCAGCAGCAGGCCCATATCGGCCTGGAATTGCAGGCCGGAAAACAGCCAGGTGGCGACGCTGACGATCAATGCCAGCGAGGTGAAGACGGTAGCTTTGCCGGTGTGCCGGAGAGCGCCCAGATAGGCCTCGCGCAATGCGCGGCCCTGTCGCAGATAATGGACCAGCACGCCCCAAAGGTAGATGCCGTCGTCGACGCCGATGCCGACGCCAAAGGCCACCACCGGGAGCGTCGCCGGCTTCTCGCCGATTCCGGTCAGCGCCATGAAGCCGTAGGTCAGCACCGAACTCCAGGCCAGCGGACCGATCACGGAGACGATCGACTGCCAGGAGCGGAACGAGACGATGAACGTCAGCAGCAGCACCGCGTAGACCCAGACGACGACGACGATCTCGCGGCGCTCGATTTCCTGGTTGGTGGCGGCCATCACGCCGATGTTGCCCGAGGCCAGGGCGAAGTGCACCGCCGGGTCCGGATGGGCGGCGACGTAGCCATCGATGGTGCGGATCACGCCGGCGATGGTGTCGGCGCGATGATCGGAGAGGTAGGTGCGCACCGGCATCGCGCTGCAATCGGCGTTGGCCAGCCCCAGCGACGACGGGATCGAGCCGGCCGACGCCGCCAGTCCAGCCTTGCGCCGCGGCAGAGACTGCCACTTCGGCTCGCCCTCGTTCTGCGCCTGCCAGGCGACCTTCGCCAGATGCGGCAGCGATTGCACCGAGACTACGCCCGGCGTGTTCTGCAGCATCCAGGCGAAGCGATCGATGGCCGCCATCGCCGGATAATCCACGCATCCATACGATTCGGTTTCGGCGATCACCTGCAGCAGGTCAACGCCGATGGAGAAATGCCGTGCGATCGCCCGCGCGTCGCGATTGTAGGTCGAACCCGGTCGCAGTTCCGGTACTCCGGGACGGGTGTCGCCGACGGTCAGGCGCGGATATTCGTGAATGCCCCACGCCAGCGCCAGTGTGCAGATCGTCAGCAAAGCCAGCGCCGGGCGTGCGCTGGTCAGGTTCGCCAGTCGGCACCAGCAGGCGTCGCCGAGCCGCCGCCGGCGTTCCTGACGGTGCCGGAAAGCGTCGGTATCGCCCAGTCGGACCCAGGACAGCACGATCGGCAGCATCGCCTTGTTGGTGACGATGATCGCCGCCATGCCCAGCGCGGCGTTTAGCGCAAGCTCCTGGACGATGCGGATATGGATCAGCGCCACGGTAGCGAAACCGATGACGTCGGTGAGGATGGCCACGGTGCCGGGAATCGCCAGCCGGCGGAACGTATGCAGCGAGGCCTGGCAGCTGTCGCGGCCGTTGACCGCCACTTCGTGTCCCCAGGCGTTGATGTACTGGACACCGTGGGAGACACCCAGGCTGAGGATCAGGAACGGCACCAGGATCGCAAACGGGTCCAGGCCCAGGCCGGCCAGGCGCATCAATCCGAATTCCCAGATCACTGCGACCAGCCCCGCCGACAGCACCAGCAGCGCCAAGCGCAGCGCGCCGCAGAATAGCCACAGCAGCGCACCGATCAGCACCACGGCGACGAGGAAAAATCCAGCAACCTGAGTATCGGCGTCGATGACGTCGCCAACCATCTTGGCGAAGCCAATGATGTGGACGCTGATGCCGCCGCCTTCGAAGCGCCGGCGGATTTGTTCGAGCTGATCGGTCACTCGCCGGTAGTCCAGCGGTTTGCCGGTAACCGGATCGTGGTCGAGCAGTTCGGCGACCACCAGCGCGCCGCGCTGATCGTCGCCGACCAGACGCCCGACCAGATGAGCAGCGGCGACGTTGCGGCGGATGCGGGCGAATTCCTGCGGCGACGAATGGTAGTTGCGCGGCACCACGTCGCCGCTTTCGAAACCGCCGTTGACGATGGCCACGTAGCGCACGCCCGGCGTGAACAGGCTGGTGACGCGCGTGCGATCGACTCCGGGTACGAAAAACACCGCGTCCGTCACCTGCTTGAGCCGCTGCAGGAAGCGCGCGTTATAGATGTCGCCACGGTGGTTGATCAGCGCAACGGCGATCAGGTCGGCGCCGCCGAAGGTGTCGCGGTAACGCTCGAACACCTTCATGTAGGGATGATCGTATGGAATCTGCTTGTCGAAGCCGGCGCTGGTGCGGATCTGCGCGGCCTGCCAACCCAGCAGCACGGTGGCCAGCAGCAGCAGGGCGAAGGTCAACCGGCGCCGCGCGTAGACCAGCGGCACCACGATCCGCAGCACCGCCTCGGCGTTCAGCCGCAAACCGCTCCTCCGCGCCAGCTGGATGCAGCGGCTATTCTAGGGCTTGTTAACGCCATGCCGGCGCATCGCGTTGCGAGTCCAGAATCCCGCCAGGCCAGGCGCGTGGCGCAGCCCATAGTGGTTCTATGGGCAAGCCGCGCAACGCCGCCGAGCGAGATTTTGGCCGCAACCGGCAGGGGCGGGGTCCCCATTATTGATATTGGCGTCCATCGCGGCTTCGTTCGTCGCACCCATAGAACCACTATGGGTGCTCCTCGCCATTGCGCCTGGACGAAAATGACCGCCGCCGCGGTGTGTCGCCATGGCGTTAACAGACCCCAGTTTGCGCCGCGCAGGATTCAGTCCGGTGCCGATTGACGCTCGAGCGGGCGAGTGTGGATTGAAGCGGTGTCGGCGATGTTTCCGACCAGCGTCCGGGCGGTAGCGGGATCTCGCGCGTAGGCGCGAAACAGGGTGCGTGCCAGCACCGCCAGCATGCGGCCGACCTCGTCCGCGCTCTGCCGTCGCAGCGGCAATACCACCGCTTCAACCAGACAGATCACGGCGCGCGAAAACTCTTCCAGGTCGTCGTGCAGATCGAATGCTCCGGCCGCCGCACCGCGGGCGAGTGTCTGCTCGATCACCGCGCGCGAGTCGGCCTCGAATCTGGTTTGGGCCTGGGTCAGCGCGCTGCTCTGTGGATTTTTCGGAATCAGCCAATAGCCGGCGATGCCTTTTCCCACCAGCGGATCCTGCTGCAACCGATGCAGGCCGGCGAACAGCTGCAGGACCGCGCGCACCGGATCGTTCTGCGCCCGCATCGGTGCGAATATGTATTGGTCGAAGAGGGTGTGCAGCCTTTGCAGACATTCCAGGTACAGCGCTTCCTTGCCGCGGTAGTGCCAGTACAACGCACCTTTGGACAAGCCCGCGGCACCGGCGATGTCGCCGATCGACACACCGTCGTGGCCGTAGCGACCGAACAACTCGAAAGCGCACTCGCGCAGCGCGCTCAGCGCGTCGAACGGCGGAGGTGCGGTTTTGCGGGGCATTCGGCTATAGGTATTCGTTGCGCGGAGGCGGTATCGATGAATTAATCACCGCAGGTGTCGAGCAGCTCGCCATTAGCGTGCCAGGCTCCGTTGCTGCGCTTGAACGCATAGGCGTGCGAGGTCTGGCAGCCGGGAGACACCAGCGGCCCGCCGTAGCGGCAGGCCATCAGTTGATCCTCGCCTTTCTGCAGCCAGATCAATTTGCCGTCCTCCTGCAGGCCGTCGAGCGCCATCAGGGCCGTGGCGTCAGCGGGCGCCGCGGTGCGATCCCAGCCGGGGCCGGCCAATACTTGACAGCTTCGCGCCGCGTTACCGGCACAACTGGTGCAGCCAACGGCCAGCATCACGGTCGCGAGCCAAGCGGATCGCCGCCGCGCTACGAGCGCCAGTGATCGCCGGGAACTCATGTGGTGAGGAATCCGTTCGAGTACAACCACCAGCATAGCCGAGCCGGCCACCGCGGCGCGCGCAGCCGGAGTCGGTGGCCGCGGCGGAGATGGCGTCCCCAGGGGGATTCGAACCCCCGTTACCGCCGTGAAAGGGCGATGTCCTGGGCCTCTAGACGATGGGGACTTGGCAAGCGCGAACGCGTGTCGGGCGTTCGCGCTTGCCAAGTCCGCGAGCCATGGATGGCGAGCGTGGGTTTTTCGAAACCGCCGACGCTGCGCTAAGAATGGCTGCGCGAGACTTGGCCAGATCCATATGGTGGAGCCAGCCGGGATCGAACCGGCGACCTCTTGCATGCCATGCAAGCGCTCTCCCAGCTGAGCTATGGCCCCACAGACTCAGGTTGGACAGTATAGGGGCTGGCCCTATTCGTGCTCAACCGGGGCGCAGCCGGCCCCGGGCTTGGGTTAAACTCGCCCATCACCGGCGCGCAGCCTCCGCTCAGGTTTTTCGAACCGACTGAAATGGCGACTTACAGCACCAACGAATTCAAGCCGGGGGTCAAGATCCTGATCGACGGCGATCCGTATGCGATTCTCGAAAACGAATACGTCAAGCCCGGCAAAGGCCAGGCGTTCAACCGCGTCAGAGTGCGCAATCTGAAGAACGGTCGCGTCATCGAGCGGACCTGGAAGTCCGGCGATTCTGCCGAGGCGGCCGACGTCGTCGAGGTCGAAATGCAGTACCTCTACAACGATGGCGAGTTCTGGCATTTCATGGATCCCACCAGCTTCGAGCAGTTGACCGCCGACAAGCACGCCGTTGCCGACGCCGCACAGTGGATCAAGGGTCAGGAGACCTGCAAGGTATTGCTTTGGAACGAAGTGCCGTTGTCGGTGGCACCGCCGAACTTCGTCGAGTTGCGGATCGTCGAGACCGATCCCGGCGTGCGCGGCGATACTTCCGGCGGCGGCGGCAAGCCGGCGAAGCTGGAGACCGCGGCGGTGGTGCGCGTGCCGCTGTTTGTGCAACAAGGGGAGGTGATCCGCGTCGATACGCGCAGCGGTGAATACCTCGCCAGAGTGGGCAAATAAACATGGCCAAGAATTCTTCGGGGGTGGCGATGGACGATAACCGCAAGCGTGCGCTGGAGGCAGCGCTGGGGCAGATCGAGCGCCAGTTCGGCAAGGGCAGCGTGATGCGCATGGGTGCCAACGACCCGGCGCGCGACATCGATGTCGTTTCGACCGGCTCGCTGGCGCTGGATGTGGCGCTGGGCATCGGCGGCCTGCCGCGCGGGCGCGTGGTCGAGATCTACGGTCCGGAATCTTCGGGTAAGACGACGCTGTGCCTGCAGGTGGTGGCCAACGCGCAGAAAGGCGGCGGGACCGCGGCCTATATCGACGCCGAGAACGCGCTCGATCCGAGCTATGCCGAAAAACTCGGCGTCAAGGTCGACGACTTGCTGATCAGCCAGCCCGATACCGGCGAGCAGGCGCTGGAGATCGCCGATATGCTGGTGCGGTCCGGCGCGGTCGACGTGGTGGTGGTCGACTCGGTGGCGGCGCTGACGCCGAAAGCCGAAATCGAAGGCGAGATGGGTGATTCGCTGCCCGGGCTGCAGGCGCGGCTGATGAGCCAGGCGCTGCGAAAATTGACTTCCAACATCAAACGCTCCAATACGCTGGTGATTTTCATCAACCAGATCCGCATGAAGATCGGCGTGATGTACGGCTCCCCCGAGACCACTACCGGCGGCAACGCGTTGAAATTCTACGCCTCGGTGCGGATGGACATCCGCCGCACCGGCGCGGTCAAGAAGGGTGATGAGGTCATCGGAAACGAGACCCGCGTCAAGGTGGTCAAGAATAAAATGGCGCCGCCGTTCCGGCAGGCCGAGTTCGAGATTCTGTACAACGAAGGTATCTCACGGCTCGGAGAGTTGATCGATCTGGGGGTGGCCAACGGGCTGGTGGAGAAGTCGGGCGCCTGGTTCTCCTACCAGGGCGACAAGATCGGTCAAGGTAAGGACAACGCCCGCCAGTTCCTGCGCGAGCACTCCGAGATCGCCGACGAGATCGACCGTCAGCTGCGCGCCAAACTGCTGACGCCTCGGCCCAGCAATCGTGCCGCGGCGGAGTAGCCAGCCACCGACCGACAGCCCTTCCGGCGCGCGCGTGCGCGCGGTGCGTGCGCTTGCCCGGCGCGAGCACAGCGCCGCCGAACTGCGGCGACGCTTGATTGCACGCGGAGTGCCCGCGCCGCTGGCCGATCAGGCCGTACGCGAGTGCACCGAGCACGGTTGGCAGAGCGATGCGCGCTATGCCGAAGCCATGCTCCGCCAACGAACGATGCAGAGCTATGGGCCGCTGCGTATAGCTGCCGAGTTGGCAGCTGCCGATGTGGCGACCCCGCTGATCCGGCGGGCACTGGCGGTTACCGAGACCGACTGGGTACAGCGCGCCGCCGAGCTGCGGGCCAGACGCTTCGGCGCACCGCCACGGTGCGCCGCCGACTGGCAGCGCCAGTATCGTTTTCTGGTCCAGCGCGGCTTTTCCGCCGAGCAGGCCAGTGCCGCGCTGCGCAGTGCTCCGAAAGATAGTGCTCCGAAAGATATAGAGCCATAACGCCCGGTTGGTTGGTTTTGCCGCGCCGCCTGCGGCGCCGCTATCATTCAAAACTTTGCCCGCGCACCGCGCCATGCACAGCAACGATCTTCGCCGCCGGTTTCTCGACTACTTCGCCGCCCGCGGGCACACCATCGTGCCGTCGGCTCCCTTGGTGCCGTCCGACGATCCGACGTTGCTGTTCACCAACGCCGGCATGGTGCCGTTCAAGGCCGTGTTCACCGGCGCTTCGCAGCGGCCGTACCGGCGCGCCACCTCGGTGCAGAAGTGCGTGCGCGCCGGCGGCAAGCACAATGATCTGGAGAACGTCGGCTACACCGCGCGCCACCATACGTTCTTCGAGATGCTCGGCAATTTCAGCTTCGGCGACTATTTCAAGCGCGAGGCGATCGAGCTGGCCTGGGAGTTTGTCACCGGTCGCAATCATCTGGCCATCGATCCGCGGCGTCTGTTGGTGACCGTGTACGCCGAAGACGACGAAGCCTACGACCTCTGGCGCCGTCGCGTCGGGTTGCCGGAATCGCGGATCGTGCGCGTCGGCGACAAACACGGTGTCCGTTACGCCTCCGACAACTTCTGGTCGATGGGCGATACCGGCCCCTGCGGGCCGTGCACCGAGATTTTCTACGACCACGACCCGGACGGCCGCCTGGGAATCCCGGGCGGCCCGCCGGGTTCGCCGGACGCCGACGGCGATCGCTGGGTGGAAATCTGGAACCTGGTGTTCATGCAGTACGAGCGTCAGGCCGACGGGAGCATGACGCCGCTGCCAAAACCCAGCGTCGACACCGGCATGGGTCTGGAGCGCATCGCCGCGGTAATGCAGGGCGTCCATGACAATTACCGCATCGACATCTTCCAGCACCTGATCGGCGCCGTCGCCGCGCTTGCCGGTCAGACCGCATACGCCAACGCTTCGCAGAAGGTGATTGCCGATCACATTCGCGCCGCCGTTTTCCTGATCGCCGACGGTGTCTTGCCGTCCAACGAGGGTCGAGGTTACGTGCTGCGGCGGATCATGCGGCGGGCCATCCGCCATGGTCACAAGCTCGGGCTGATTGAACCGTTCTTCCATAAATTGGCTGTTCCACTGGCCGAGATCATGGGCGGCGCCTACCCGGAGCTGAACGACAAGCGAGCGCTGATCGAGAATTGCATCCGCACCGAAGAGGCCGGCTTTGCCCAGACGCTGGGCAAAGGCATGCAGCTACTCGATTCGGCGATCACCGCGCTGCGGAGCAAGGTGATTCCGGGCGACGTCGTGTTCAAACTCTACGACACCTACGGCTTCCCGGTGGACCTGACCGCAGACATCGCGCGCGAGCGCGGCTTGTCGCTGGATCTGGAGGGCTACGAGCGTGAGATGGGAACGCAGCGCGAGAGGGCGCGCAGTGCCAGCAACTTCGTTGTCGGCCTGTCCCGCGGCGTATCTTTTGATGCCGACTGCACTTTTACCGGATATGAGAAATTGACCGACGTGGGGCGCGTGGTCGGTCTTATTCATGATGGAGTAAGCGTCCGGGAAGTCACGGATGCACAGTTGCAAAAGCACTCCGTCGTCGTGCTTGATAAAACCCCGTTTTACGCCGAAGGCGGCGGCCAGGTCGGCGATCGGGGCGAACTCGCGGCTATCGATAACAGCGCCGTATTCGCCGTGGTGAATACCCTGAAGCAGTCCGGTGGGCAGCCGGGGCATATCGGTTTTGTAAGTAAAGGCGCTTTGCGCGTTGGAGACGAAGTCAGGGCATCTGTCCGCGAAAGCCTGCGCCGTACCACCATGCGCAATCACTCGGCCACTCACCTGATGCACCGCGCACTGCGCGAGGTGCTCGGCGAGCATGTGACGCAGAAGGGTTCGCTGGTCGATGAAAACCGCACGCGCTTCGATTTCTCCCACAACGCGCCGCTGACCGCCGGCGAGATCGAGGAAATCGAAGGCCGCGTCAATCGTGCCGTGCTTGCCAACGTGCCGGTCACCGCCGCGGTGATGCAGTACGACGACGCGATCAGGGCCGGAGCCATGGCGCTGTTCGGCGAAAAATACGGCGATAGGGTGCGCGTGCTGCGGATGGGCACCCCGGAAAACAATTTTTCCACCGAGTTGTGCGGCGGCACCCATGTCGCCCGCACCGGGGATATCGGCGCGTTCAAGATCATCGCCGAGTCCGGGGTGGCGGCCGGCGTGCGTCGCGTCGAGGCGGTGACCGGCGAAGGGGTGCTGAGTTACCTGCACGAGATCGAAAACAGGCTTGACGAGGTTGCCGGGCGATTGCGCTGCGGACGCGCCGAGGTGGTGGACAAGCTCGACGCTCATTTGGAACGCATCCGCCTGCTGGACAGGGAGCTGGCGGCGCTCAAGCAGCGGATTGCAGCCACCGCCGGTGCCGACCTCGCGGCCCGCGCGGACACCGTCTGCGGCACGAAGGTCGTCGCCGAGCGTGTTGACGGCGTCGATGCCGCCGCACTTCGCGCAATGGTCGATCGCTTGAAGCAGCAACTCGGTTCGGGAGTCATTCTGCTCGGTTCGGCGACGGCGGACCGGGTCAACCTGATCGCAGGCGTGACGCAGGATTTGACCGCGCGCGTCGCCGCTGGAGAACTGGTCAACGTCGCGGCCGCGGAAGTTGGGGGGCGGGGTGGCGGAAGAGCCGACATGGCGCAGGCAGGCGGCAGTCGGCCGCAGGCGCTGAATGCGGCGCTTGAAGCCGCCAGGCAATGGCTGGCTCAGCGGTTGGCGGATTAAGACAAGCGTTTCCGGCTGTAGCGAAAAGTTCAAAAGATTCAATCGCGGGCTATCGAGAAAGACATGGCGCTGTTGGTGCAGAAGTACGGTGGTACCTCGGTGGGCAGCGTCGAACGCATCGAGCACGTCGCCGATAAGATCGCCGCCGCGCGCAGCCGCGGTCACCGGATCGTGGTGGTGGTGTCGGCGATGGCCGGCGAAACCGATCGCCTGTTGAAGCTTGCCCGCGCGATCGACTTGCGGCCGGACCCGCGTGAAATGGATCAGCTGCTGTCCAGCGGCGAACAGGTCAGCATCGCCCTGCTGGCGATGGCGCTGCGCAAATGCGACGTACCGGCGCGTTCGTACCTGGGTGGACAGGTCGCTATTCACACCGACGACGCGTTCAACAAAGCGCGCATTCAGGCGATCGATACCGAGCGTCTGCTGGCCGACTGCGCCGCGGCCAGGGTGCCGGTGGTCGCAGGTTTCCAGGGCATCGATCCGGACGGTAACATCACCACGCTGGGGCGCGGCGGCTCGGATACCAGCGGCGTGGCTCTGGCGGCGGCGCTGCACGCCGACGAATGCCAGATCTACACCGATGTCGATGGCGTTTACACTACCGATCCGCGCGTGGAGCCGCGGGCGCGGCGGCTGGACCGCATCACCTTCGAAGAGATGCTGGAGCTGGCCAGCCTGGGTTCCAAGGTGCTGCAAATCCGCTCGGTGGAGTTCGCCGGCAAGTACAAGGTTCCCCTGCGTGTGCTGTCGACTTTCGTCGAAGGCCCGGGCACGCTGATCACGTTCGAGGAAGAGTCCGTGGAAGACGCGCTGATTTCCGGCATCGCTTTCAATCGCGACGAGTCGCAGCTGACAGTGGCCGGTGTACCCGACCGCCCCGGCATCGCCGCCGCGATTCTGGGACCGATCGGCGAGGCCAACATCGAGGTCGACATGATCGTACAGAACGTCGCCGCCGACTCGACCACCGACTTCACCTTCACCGTCCACCGCAACGACCACGAGCGCGCCTGCGAAGTCGCCCAGCGCATCGCCGCCGAACTCCGGGCCAAAGGCGTGCGCAGCGCCACCGATATCGTCAAAGTATCCTTGGTTGGCGTCGGCATGCGCAGCCATGCCGGCATTGCCTCGAAAATGTTTACTGCGCTGGCGGCCGAGGGCATCAACATCCGCATGATTTCGACTTCCGAGATCAAGATTTCGGTGGTGATCCAGGATAAATACCTCGAGCTGGCGGTGCGCACGTTGCACAAGGCTTTCGGTCTTGAAGCTGCGTCGACGTCTACGTGATCTTTCTAGCTTGTTCAGTCACTTATGAGCAGGTTCAAAGACGGCGTAGTCTGTTTTACCGACTGGCGCCCGCATCCGACGGTACCGATCATCCGTGCCAAGGTCACGGAGGATTCGGATGCTAATTTTGACAAGGCGAATCGGCGAAGCGGTGATGATCGGCGATGAAGTCACGGTTACGGTACTGGGCGTCAAGGGCAACCAGATTCGGCTCGGGGTCAAAGCCCCGCGCGATATTTCGGTACATCGTGAAGAAATTTTCCTGCGCATCCGTGAAGAGCACGAGTTGATGGGCGAAAGCCTGCCCGCGAAGATCCACTGCTGAAAGAAGCGCCGGAAATCTGTCCGGGCTTTGCGGACGAGGCGGCGATCGCCTAGAATCCGCACCTCTTGCCTTGTCCCACTGCGTGACCCCGCGGGGGACTGTCGCGGCGGCGTCCGTCGCCGGCATCCACGAGGAGGTGTCATGCGTCACTATGAAATCATGATCATGGTGCACCCGGATCAGAGCGAACAGGTGCCGGCCATGGTCGAACGTTACCGCAGCATGGTCGAAGCCGACGGTGGCATCGTGCATCGTCTGGAGGATTGTGGCCGCCGCCAGCTCGCCTACTCGGTGGCCGGGCTGCACAAGGCGCACTACGTGCTGATGAATATCGAGTGCGGCGAGAAGGTGCTGGAGGAGTTGGAAGGGGCCTTCCGCTTCAACGACGCGGTGCTGCGCCGGCTCGTGGTCCGCAAGGATCACGCCGATACCGGCCCCTCGCCGCTGTATAAGGCGCCTGACGACGACCGCAAGGAGGCACGCAGCGGTGTGCGCGGGGGCAACGCTGATGAGCCCGATGAGCCCGATGATGAATCCGGCGAGTCCGCCGAGATCGCCGAGGCTATTCCGGCGGCCGAAGGCGACACCGCCGCGGAGAAATAAGCCATGGCGCGCTATTTTCGTAAACGCAAGTCTTGCCGCTTTACCGCCGAGGGCGTCATCGAGATCGATTACAAGGATCTGGCGACGCTAAAACAATACGTGGGCGAGAACGGGAAGATCATTCCCAGCCGCATCACCGGCACCCGCGCGCGCTATCAGCGCCAGTTGGCGACGGCGGTCAAGCGCGCGCGCTACATGGCGCTGCTGCCGTACACCGATCGGCACGAGTGATCCGGAGAGCGCGATGGATGTGATTTTATTGCAGAAAGTGAAAAACCTTGGCGATCTTGGCGATACCGTCAAAGTGCGCTCCGGCTACGGCCGCAACTACCTGTTGCCGCGTGGTCTGGCGCTGCCGGCCACGCCGGGCAATCGCAACATTTTCGAACAGCGCAGGAGCGAGCTGGTGCGCAAATCGGAGGCGTCGCTGAACGCCGCGCGGATACGCGCCGAGCAGATTGCCGGCAAGAGCGTCACCGTGCGCGCGCTGGCGGCCGAGGAAGGGCGCTTGTATGGCTCGGTCGGCCCGGCCGAGATCGTCCATGCCGCCGCCGCCGCCGGGCTCGAAATCAGAAAGAGCGAGATCGATATGCCTGCGGGGCCGATCCGCTCGATCGGCAGCTATACCGTCGCCGTGCAGTTGCACTCCGAGGTGACGGTGGGCTTCGGCGTGGTGGTCGAGGAAGAAAAGGCGTGAAATCTCGTCACGCCGTACCCAACGCCGGCGGGGCTTAGGGTCTGTTGACAATTGTTCGACCGCCGCGTTGTGGTCCAAATCGCGCCAGGCAAGGCGGAGGCCGCCGGCCTTGGTGGT
>JAGWMX010000111.1 GCA_028871525.1 Gammaproteobacteria bacterium | reverse complement strand
AATTGATCCCGATGGAGCGCCATCGCCGGATTTTCGAGACCTATCACAAACTCAAGCCCGGCGAATCCTTCGTGCTGGTCAACGACCACGACCCGAAGCCGCTCTACTATCAGTTCGACGCCGAGCACAAGGGACACTTCAGCTGGAAGTATCTGGAACAGGGGCCGTCCACCTGGCGCGTCGAAATCGGTCGCGTCTAACCCGGCTGAGCCTGCGTGTAGCCTGGTTCCCGCGGCGTGCACGATGCCCGCGCGCGGCGCCCGTCGCGTGTGCGTGCCGCGGGTTTTTACCGGGCGGCGCCGGTCAGCAGCCCGCCGGCCGCCAGCCGGTGCAGTAAAAGATGAAAGTAGACCAGCCCGGCGTAGGGCGCGAACGCGCGTAGGCGACGCGCCGCCGCCGCGTCGTCCAGCGTCCGGCGTGCGGTCAGCCACAAACCGAGATGCTTGCGCGCGCCGACGTCGCCGACCGGAAATACCTCAAGCCGGCCCAGTCCGCGCAGCAGCACGTAGTCCGCGCTCCAGCGACCGATGCCGGGCAGCGCCATCAAGCTCGCGCGGACTGCGTCGGGATCCAAGCGCTCGAGCGACCCTGCGTCGAGCTGACCGCCGACGATGCGCCGCGCCAGCTCCAACAGCGAACGTGCCTTGGCCAGGCTGAAGCCCAATGCGCGCAAGTCGGCCGGCTGCGCGGGGGCCAAATCCCGCGGCCGAGGAAAAGCAAAGCCGCCACCCGCGCGCAGCCCGTAGCGCTCGGCCAGCCGGTTCAACAGCACGATGCCGACGTTCAAGCTCACCTGCTGGCAGGCCACCGCGTTGGCCAGCGCCTCGAACAGGCTCGGGTAGCGCGGCGGGCGCATGCCGATGAAAGCTTGCACTAGGCCTTCGAGCCGCGCATCGCCGTGCGCCCGCCGATAGAAATCGGCCAGATCCACGCCGAGCCCCAGCGTCGTACGCAGCAGCGCCCGCACCTGTCGGCGCTCGTTCGCGCGCAGCGGCCGGCTGCAGGTCACGAGCAGGCGCGGTGCGGCGGCCGAGCCGGCCTGACGCACGGCGACCTCGATCGCGCCGCCGGGCAACGCGAGCACGCGGCGCCAGCTCGTCCCGTCCCAGCAATCGATGGCGTTGTGCGGTTGTCGGCGCAGGACCCAGGCCGTTAAACCCAGCCGGAACGGCGCGCGTACGGGCAACACCAGTCGTGTATTGCGCGTTACTGTCATCGACTCCGCTACCCTTACGTCATGCCGCACGAACCACGATGCGTCTGGACCCTCGGCCACTCCACCCGTCCGCTGGCCGAGTTCGTCGCCTTGTTCAAGTCGTACGATATCCTCCGGCTCGCCGACGTGCGCAGCATCCCGCGCTCGCGCAAGAACCCGCAGTTCAACATCGACACGCTACCCGCCGCGCTCGCCGCCACCGGCATCGAATACATGCATTTCAAAGACCTGGGCGGCCTGCGCCATCCGCGCAAGGACTCGCCCAACGACGGCTGGCGCAACGCCAGTTTCCGCGGCTTCGCCGACCACATGCAGACCGCGATCTTCGCTCACGCACTGGAAGGCTTAATCCAACTCGCCCGCCTTAAGCCGACGGCGATCATGTGCGCAGAAGCAGTCCCCTGGCGCTGCCATCGCAGCCTGATCGCCGACACGCTCACGGTGCGCGGCGTCGAGGTTTACCACATCGTCTCAGCGCACAAGGCCGAACTGCATCGGTTGACGCCCTTCGCCCGCGTGGAGGAAACGCGCATCACCTATCCTTTCGCCCTGACCGGATCGAGCCAGGAGACCTGACTCAAACCGCACAGCCCGAGGCGTCGCAACCGGAGCGCACATCGCCCACGAGCGAGGTCGTGGCAGCAGGCGCGTGTTCCGCCTCGACCAGCAGGCGGCCGACCTTGGCGCCGAGTTCCAGATCGTCCACCGCGCCGAACCACTGCCGGCGCAGGCGGCCGGCGGCGTCTATCAGCATCGTGCTCGGCGTGCCCTGCATGCTGTAGGCGCGCATGGTCTGCGCGGCCGCCGGTTTCGTCGGGCGCGTCCACGCCGACCGGGAAGCGGATGCGGTACTCGTTAAGGAAAACCCGCAGCGCTTCGAGCGTCACGACCTCGTGATGCTCGAACACACAGTGCAGGCCGACCGCCGCCAAAGGTCGCTGGCGCAGGAGCTGCGGCAGCGCGTGCAGCGCGCAGGTCGGGCACAGCATCTGGAAAGCCTTGAGCACCACCACGCGCCCGCGCAGCGCGGCGAGCGACAGCGGCACATCGGTATTCAGCCAAGCCGTGGTGCGCCACTCGGGCGCCGGGGTGGAGATGCTCGGAAATCATCCTCGACGTAAGGGTGGCTCCGCAGCGTCACCTGCGGCTGGCCATCGCGATCGGCGAACGCGGCGACCAGATGGGGCCGCGAAACGATGAAACCGTACCAGAGATCGAGGATGGTCATGGGCGCAGTCGGGAAAAGTGGCGAGCGCCGGGCGCGTCAATGGCGCAAACGTAGATACTCCGCCAGCGCCACCGCGTTATTGTGTTCTTCGTCCTTGGCGGAGAACAGCAGCGTGACTTTCTTTTGCTTCTGCAGCAGCCCGCGCAGCGGCGCCAGCGCGGCTTTGTTGGCTTTCAGCTCGGCGTGATAGCGCCGGCGGAATTCGTCCCACTTCGCCGGCTCGTGGCCGAAGCATTTGCGCAGCGAGTCGGAGGGCGCCAACTCCCGCAACCAATAATCCAGGCGCACGGCGTCCTTCTTCAATCCGCGCGGCCACAAGCGATCCACCAACACTCGGCAACCGTCACCCGCGGCTGCCGGCAGATAAATTCGCTTAGTCGCAATATCGAACATTCAGCACACCTGCGCCGGTCACGGTAGCACCGTACCGGCAAGGCACAGGCTGGATGACCAGCCTGCGCCCTGTGATCACGTATTTCTGACTAGTGCAGCACAGCCAGCTTGACGCTCTTGTGCCCCAGCGCGTGGGCCACGTCATACATCGCCTGGTTGAGGATCTTGTGGGTGTTTTCGTCGCTAGCGTGGCCGAACTTGGCGTCGATATCGGCCATCACCTGGACGTGGATGGCGTGCGACAACGCTTTGTCGAACAGATAGCCGGACCACCAGGTGCCGGTTACGGTCCCGGCGTCCACCAGCGTCCCGGCCAGCTTGACGCCCTTCAGGTCGGCCGGCGCGGTCGGCAGCTTGACGCCAGCTTCGGTGGCCCGCTTGAGCCCGTCGCGGACAGCCCAGGTCATGCCGTCGATAAAGTCTGTCACGGCCTTGTCGCCATACTGCTTCTGCAGCTTGGCGACCTCGGTGTTGACGGTCTTCTCGCCGAGCATGGACACCAGCGCTGTCGAGAACGTGAAGTGTTCGGCTCCACCTCCGGCCTTGACCAGGGCGGCGGTCACCGTCAACGCTGGGGCACCGCTGTAGATCGGGCCGCCGAACCAGTTGCTCGTCGCCGTGCCGTAAGTACCGGCAAACGCGGCGCCACTCAACAGCAGGCTCAGGCTCGCGGCCAGCGCCGCAAATGGTTTTGTCATCTTCATCTTGTTAACCTCTCTTCAGTTGTATGCTTAAGGGTTTCCGAATCAGGACGACGCGGAACCGCTTAGGCTTTGGATATACGCGGGGAAATCCCCGCCCGGATGCAGCCGGTCCAGCAACCGTTGCGCCTCCTGCGACAGCAGCCCTTCGAAGCGTCCGGCCAGCGCGCTGCCGAGCGTGGCCAGTGCCAAGCTCTGCCGGATGTAGGCGCTAGCCAGTTCGACCACCAGGCGCTGATCGGTGACCACGCCCTCGATGGCCGCAGCGCCGAATTGGCCGATCAGCGCCGTGTGCCGATCCGTGACCAGCACCAGCCAACGCACATCGCCGCCCGGCGCCAGTCGATAGCGGTGAATCTCACCCTGGCAGCCGCCGCACTCGAGTTCGCAGGCTTCCAGGCACAGCGTGGTGATGGCGACACCGCGTTCGCGCGCCGCCCGTAGGGGGGCGACGAGCCGCGCAGCTTCCGCGGGCTGAATCGCAATCAGCAGGGTCCTTTCACCGGCGTCGATCAGTTGCCGTGCCTTGGCCAGCAACTCATCGCCACGCAGGGTGAACACCGCGGCCGGCTGGCGGCGTCGCGGCCGCCGCGCCAGGGCGCGTCTTGCCGCGGTCAGCGCCTGCTTCTGGCCGCTTTCGATGCCGTGCAGCACCTGCGCCGGCGGCACCGCCGCATAGCGCAGACCACCGGCGTCTTGCAGGCGCTGTGCAGCTCCGCGCTGCAGCAGCTTGTCGGCGACAGCGTAGACGTTGGCGCGGGGAATCCCCGACGCCTTAGCCAGCTCGTAGCCGTTGAGCTCGCCGTCGTCAACCAGCGCCAGGTAAGCGCGCGCTTCGTATTCGGTGAATCCGAGCGCCTGCAGCGCCTGCAGAATCTCCATCGCCAAGCCGTTAGTAGTAATACGTATAGCTACTATTGTTGAAGGGCGCGCGCTTGTCAAGCCCGCCGTGCGGCGCGGGAGGTTCTATCGGGAACGAGTAACCCACCGCACGCTCCAGATGCGCAGCCCAGCGATAGAGCAGCGCGATGCTGGCGGCGAATACGCAGCCGCCGATCCACACCGCGACATCGGCGAAATCGGGCCCGACCAGCGCCAGCGGCGCGGCACGCTTCGGTTCGACGCGGCAGTCTCGCCAGGTGCGAACCGGATCGCCTTGACGGCCGCCAAGCCGCACGGCAAGTTCTCTGGACACAAGGACGGCGGAGACCCGGTGGACGCTATGCTGAAACGCGATCTTCGCCAGCATTATCTGTTCGCCGTGCTCGACGACGCGCAGTGGCGGCGCCTGTTGCCGTCGATGTGCGTACAGCGGCTGGCGGCGGGTCAGCCATTGTTCGGTCAAGGCGAGCCGGCGGCGCGTTTCTTCGTCGTCTGCTCCGGCAATATCAAGCTGTGCCTCGACTCGATGCAGGGCCTGGAGAAGATCATGCGCCTGGTGCGCGGCGGCCAGAGTTTCGCCGAAAGCGTGCTGTTCTCGGAGCCGCCGCGCTATCCGGTGCACGCGCAGGCGGTGTCCGCCAGCCTGCTGGCCGCGGTGGAGCGCGGGCCCTATCTCGAGCTGCTGCGCGAGTCGTTCGACACCTGCCTTGCGGTGATGGCGCAGATGGTCTGCCGCATCCACGCGCACTGGGACGAGATCGAGGCATTGAGCCTGCACGGCAGCCAGTCGCGCGTGGCACGCTACCTGCTGAGCCTGATGCCCGAGGCGAGCTCGCCGACGGTACTGTTACCGTCGCCCAAAACGCAGATCGCCGCCCAGCTCGGGCTGGCCCCGGAAACACTGTCGCGCGCGCTGCGCGCGCTGTCCGACCGCCGCCTGATCGCGGTCGGCGGCAATCTCATCGAGGTACTGAACGCCCAAGGTCTGCACCACTGCGCGCACCTGTGAGCCGATTTCCTAGCGTTGACTCAGGCCGGCGTAGTAGGCCGCCACATTTTCGATCTCGGCGTCCGACAGCGACTTCGCCATCGGCGACATGATCGGGTTGTTGCGGCTGCCGGCGCGGAAAGCCTTGAGCTGGGCAGCGAGATAGCTGGCCTTCTGGCCGGCCAGGTTCGGGTACAGGTCGACGATGCCGATGCCGTCGACGCCGTGGCACGCCGCGCAGGTTTTCTGCGCCAACGCCTTCCCCGCCGCCAGATCGGCGGCAGGCGCGGCCTGAATGGCGCCGGTGGCGACGACTGCGGCAGCGAGGTAACGGAGCTTGATCATGCACGGCCTCCTACAGCCGGGAATGGAACGCACGGTTCGTCATCCGCTTGACTGGGATGGCGAAGGATGAGTACGGGCACCGGCAGGCCGATGCATCACCGCCCACAGCGCCAACACCGAAACCAGGATCCCGATCCAGAACAAACCCCAGAACGTGAGCAGGGCCGGCGACCGGAACTGCAGTAGCGCCAGCGCCAGCAGCAGCGCGGCAAGAAGCATGTCGGCGCTGCTCTGCCAGCGATAGGCGTCCGAACGCCGCGCCCACAGCGCCAGCGCGAACACGGCCGCCGCGCACAGCCCGATGCGAATGGCCTTGCCCTCGAACAGATCGGGATCGAGGATCGCGGAATACACCAGAACCAGGCCCAGTGCGGTATTGATCAGATTGGCGATCACGTCGCTTCTCCCGTAGTCCGATGCAGTCCTTCCAGGTATTTGCAGGTCACCGGCGGTATGACGCCATAGGCCAGCCAACTCAGCGTGATGAAGACTTTCCAGAATACGAACAGCGGCGTCAGCAGCCAGACCGCCAGCAGCAGCGCCGCCTGCACCGCATAGAGCGCATAGCCGGTGACCCGCAGCCGGTGGCTGGAGCGCAGGCGGCCGACGCTGTACAAGCCGCCGTAGCCGCCGCCGGCGAGCACGAACAGGCCCAGCAAGGCGGCGGTTAGGATCAGCGCGTCCGGGGTC
>JAGWMX010000110.1 GCA_028871525.1 Gammaproteobacteria bacterium | reverse complement strand
CGAGTCCTCCAGGAGAATGAGGCGCGGGTCAGCGGATTCCATCAGGGCCAGCAGGCATTCCCTGCACAAACAGGCCGGATATAGAACTGCAGCCTATTCTCGCCCAACACACCAAAACCGATCTTGGCAAACGGGAGGCGTCCATATAGATCTGATCATGTTCGGATTTGTCGGAGTCATCGTCGTACTTGGCGCCATCGTGCTGTTTTCGTCGATCAAGGTCCTGCCGGAGTACGAGCGCGGCGTGATGCTGACGCTGGGCCGCTACACCGGCGTCAAGGGGCCGGGGCTGATCATCATGATCCCGTTCGTGCAGCGCATGATCCGGGTGGATCTGCGGGTGACGGTGATGGACGTGCCGCCGCAGGACGTGATCAGCCGCGACAATGTCTCGGTGCGGGTCAACGCGGTGGTCTATTTCCGCGTGGTCGAGCCGGACAAGGCAGTGCTGCAGGTGTCGCAGTTCTACGCCGCCACCAGCCAACTGGCGCAAACGCGGCTACGCTCGGTACTGGGCGAGCACGAGCTGGACGAGATCCTCTCGCAGCGCGAGTCGATCAACCACAAGCTGCAGTCGATTCTCGACGAGGCCACCGATCCCTGGGGCATCAAGATCACCAACGTCGAGTTGAAGGACGTCGATCTCAACGAGACCATGGTACGCGCCATCGCCCGCCAGGCCGAGGCCGAGCGCGAGCGCCGCGCCAAGGTGATCCACGCCGAAGGCGAGCTGCAGGCTTCCGAGAAACTGCGCGATGCGGCGGCGATGCTGTCGCAGCAGGGCCAGGCGCTGCAGTTGCGTTACCTGCAGACGCTGGCCGACATGGCCGCCGGCGGCAAGTCCTCTGTGGTGGTGTTCCCACTGCCGCTGGATCTGATCAAACCGCTGCTGGCGCCGGACCGGCCGCAGCCCTGAGCCCCGATAAGTGCGGCCCGGCCGCGATTCAGCGGCCGAAGCGGCGCTGGCGTTTCTGGTAGGCGCGCAGCGCGCGCAGGAAGTCCAGCCAGCGGAACTCCGGCCAGAAGACGTCGCAGAAGTAGAACTCGCTGTAGACCGACTGCCACAGCAGAAACCCGGACAACCGCACCTCGCCGCTGGTGCGAATGATGAAGTCCGGGTCCGGGCACGGTGCGGCGTACAAGTGCGCGCTGATGTCCTCGGTGGTCAGCGATTCGGTAGCTTCGGCCAGCGTCAGGCCGTCGCGCTGCTTGGTTTTGAGCGCACGGCGCACCGCGGACATGATTTCCTCGCGGCCGCCGTAACTGACCGCCACGTACAACTGCATGCCGTCGTAGTCGCTGGTCGAGCGCTCGAGTGCGGCGAAGGAACGGCGGACCTCGCCCGGCAGTTGCCCTAAGTCGCCGATCATGCGCACGCGGATGCGTTGGGCGTGGATGCGTGGATCGACGGTCATGCGCCGCGCGTGGTCGGCGAACAGCCGGTATAACGCCATCACCTCGGCTTCGTCGCGGCTGTGGTTGTCGGTGGAAAACACCCACAGCGTGACGCGCGGGATGCCGAGTTTGGCGCACCACTCGATCAGCGCCTCGACTTTTTGCGCGCCGATCGAGTGCCCGGCACTGGTCGACAGGCCCAGCGCGCGCGCGTAGCGGCGGTTGCCGTCGAGAATCACGCCGAGATGGTGCGGCAGCGGCGTTCCGACGGTGACCTGCGCTTGCAGCCGGCGTGCGTACCACCAGTACAGCGGCGCTACCGCCAGCCGCGACAGCCGCCGCAGCGCGGTGGCCAGGCGCTGTCGCCAGCGCCGGGTCGCGTCGGCGACCGGCAACGGCGTTACCGCGCTACGGTCGGCGCCGCCGTCCATCATCGACGGTGCCTGGCGCGGAAGAAGGTGCCGGTTTTCTGCAAGCTGATCATTCGGGAAAATTTCCACGGCCGCAGCCCACCACCGGAATCACAAACCGGCCAGTCGGGAACATTTGCGTGCCGCCCAAGCCGCGATTCGCTGCGGTCATTGAAACCGGATTGACGCTGGCCATTCGAGTCTTTAAGTTCTGGCGCGGTGCCGGAATCGTGCGGAAGCGGCGCAAAGGTTACTCTAATTCCAACAGCTTAGAAAACTCGTGCGCCCTGAGCGGCGCGGCGAACAGGGGTGCGCGATGTTCAAGGAGTACGCCGATTACGACGCCACCGGTCTGGCTGCATTGGTGGCCGGCCGGCAGGTGACGCCGGACGAGTTGCTGCAGGCGGCGCTGGCGCGCGCCGAAGCGGTCAACCCGAAACTCAACGCGATCATCACGCCGATGACCGATATCGCACGCGCGCGTGCCGCACAGCCGCTGACCGGCCCGTTTGCCGGCGTACCGTTTCTGGTCAAGGATTTCTTCCAGGAGTATGCCGGTGTGCCTTGCTACTACGGCTGCGCAGCTTTGAAGCGCGCCGGCCACACGCCGCGCGAGCACGCCGAGATCGTGCGCCGCTGGCTCGACGCCGGACTGGTGATTTTCGGCCGCACCAATACCCCCGAGTTTGCTGCCAAGGGCATCACCGAGCCGGAAGCTTTCGGTCCCAGCCGCAATCCGTGGCATCCGGACCACAGCACCGGCGGCTCTTCCGGCGGTTCGGCGGCGGCGGTGGCCGCCGCTATCGTGCCGATGGCCGGGGCCAACGACGGCGGCGGATCGATCCGCATCCCGGCGGCTTATTGCGGGCTGTTCGGCTTGAAGCCCGGCCGCGGCCGCACGCCGTGGGGGCCGCGGCTCGGCGAATCGATCCACGGTGCAGCGATGAACCACGTGCTGACCCGTTCGGTACGCGATTCGGCGGCGCTGCTGGATGCCAGCCACGGCCCGGAAGACATCTCCTGGTGCCGTATCGAGCCGCCGCAGCGGCCATACCGGGAGGAGCTGCAACGCGATCCGCTGCCGCTGCGCATCGGTTTTTCCACCCGCTCGCCGATCGGCACCGAGGTGCATCCGCAGGCGGTGACCGCGGTCGAAAACGCGGCCCGGCTGCTACAGAGTCTGGGCCACCGCGTCGAGCCGGCCGAACCCAAGCTGGACGGCGCGCAACTGGCGCAGGATTTCCTCAACGTCTGGTTCGCCCACTTGGCCGCGTCGGTGGCCGAGGTGCGTGCGCTGACCGGCTGCGGCGGGTCGGCGTTCGAGCTCGACACGCGGGCGATGGCGGCGATCGGACGGGCATTGCGCGCCGATCGCTACGTTGGCGCCTGCCTGCGCTGGAACGATTACCTGCGGGCGCTGGCCCGGTTTCAGCAAGACTACGACCTGTACCTGACGCCGACGGTGGCGGCACCGGCACCGCGCATCGGCGAGGTGGCCACGCCGCGCTGGCAGCAGGCGGTACTGAAACTGGTGTTGGCGCTGCGCGCGGCGCCGCTGCTGGCGGCCGCCGGTGTCGTCGAGCAGATGGCGCACGACAATCTCAAATGGGCGCCGTTCACGCAGCTCGCCAACCTGACCGGTGTTCCGGCGATGAGCGTTCCGCTGCACTGGGTGAGATGCTGCGCTGCGGATACACCGCGCCCGGCGGCATCCAACGCCCGGCCGGGGACGGTCGGGTCAGAACCCGTCGGCGCGAAAGGTCCGCAAGCCGCGGATGATGGCGGTCAGGACTATCTGCTGCCTCTCGGTGTGCAGTTCGTCGGCCGTCACGGCGGCGAGGGCCTGCTGCTACAGCTGGCGGCCCAGATCGAGCGCGCCCAGCCGTGGGCGCAGCGCCGTCCGCCGCTGTAGATTGATACGCCAGCCAGGATCAGGATCCGCGCGGATCGAAGGCGAAACGGCGCGACATCTCGCGGTAGAACTCCCGATCGGCTTCGCTGGCCGCCGGCGGCGTGTGAATCGCCAGCTGCACGATCTGGTCGCCCGGCGGCTTGCCCGGCAGGCCGCGGCCGCGCAGTCGCAGGCGCGTACCGCTCTGCGCGCCGGCCGGCACCTGCAGTTCGACATTGCCGCCGAGCGTGGCGACCGGCAGCTTGGCGCCGAGCGCGGCCTGCCAAGGCGTGATCGGCAGCGTCGACTGCACGTCGCGACCGTCCAGGACGAACTGCGGATGCGGGGCGAAGGCGATTTCCAGCAGCAGGTCGCCGCCGCCCGTGGCCTGACCGCCCAGCCGGATGGTCTGTCCCGCGGTCACGCCCCGCGGGATGCGCACGTTGAGCCGGCGGCCGCCGGCAAGCGCGATCTGCCGCGCCGCGCCGTGGTAGGAGTCCTCGAGCGTGATCGTCAGCTGCGCGCGCTGGTTCGGCGCCGTGCGCCCCGCGGCGCCACGTTCGCCGAAGTCCTCGTAGCCTTGCGAAAAACCGCCGTCGAGACCGCTGCCGAACAAGGTCGAAAAGAAATCCGAGAAGCCGCCGAAATCCTCGGCGCGCGAGTGCCGTGCGCGGCCGGCGCCGCCGACGGCGCTGCCGAAATCCCAGCCCGGCGGCGGGGTGAAACCCTGGCCGGCTTTCCAGTTGGCGCCGAGCGCATCGTAAGCGCGGCGTTTTTCCGGGTCCGACAGCACCTCGTGGGCCTCGTTGATTTCCTTGAACCGATCCTCGGCGCCGGCGGCCTTGTTCTTGTCCGGGTGATACTGGCGCGCCAAGCGGCGATAGGCACGCTTGACCTCCTCGGCCGAGGCGCCGCGCGACACGCCCAGGATCTTGTAGTAGTCCTTGTATTCCACGGTACCGTCTCAAACGAAGCGGGGCGCTTGCGCGCCCCGCCAGATTACGGCATTCGCGGCCGCGTCGACGATCAGCGGTTGACGTTGATCTTGCGCGGTTGCGAAGTCGGACGTTTCGGTATCACGATTTCCAGCACGCCATTCTTGCCGTGTGCGCTCACGGCGTCGGCATCCACCGTGTCCGGCAGGTTGAAGCGGCGGTAGAAGCGCCCGCTGGCGCGTTCTTCGCGCCGTGCCTGCACGCCGTTATGCTGCGCCCGGCGTTCGCGCGTGCCGGACAACGTCAGCATGCCGTTTTCCAGCGTCACCTCGATCGAATCCGGTTCGATCCCCGGCACGTCGGTCTCGATCACGAATTTGTCGGTGTATTCCTCGATGTCCACCGGCGGTGCCCAATCGGCGGTGGCGCCGCTGGAGGCGTCGTCGCCGGCGCTGCGTTCGAACAGCCGGTTGACCTCATTGATCAGGTCCCGGTGCAGGGACCAGGGTTCATAGCGAATCATGCTCATGGTCGTTCTCCTGACGGCCCGATTCGGGCTTCATGCTCGGCGAAAAATGTGGGGGCGGCGATGCGCGGTTCAAGGCCCGCGGCAGACATATCGCCGCGGCTGCCGTTATGCTTATCGAAATGACGGCGACGGGCGCCGTATCGACCAAGAGCCGATAACCGGAAACTGCCGATGACGATTGTTTCTCCCCGCGGAACTTGCCGCGCGGTCAATTCCAGCTCGGAGCCTGTTCCCGCCCGGACCGGGCATGCCGGCACCGCCGGTCAGTGGATCGCCTGGGCACCGATCCGGCCGGCAGACCGCGCGCAGACGCGATGAGACGCTGCGGCCAGATTTTGCTTGGCACGCTGATGTTCGTGCTGTTGGTCGGCAACACCCTGCTCTGGGCTGTCGCGGTCTACGCGGCGATCGGCCTCAAGCTGCTGGTCCCGGCCGGCCGTTGGCGCGACCGCGCCTCGCGGCTGGCGGCTTATTTCGCGCAGCGCTGGGCGCTGATCAACGTCTGGGTCGGCGACCGCCTGCTGCCGACGCGCTGGGAGCTGCGCGTGGCGGCGCAGCTGCGGCCGGACGGCCAGTATCTGGTCGTCGCCAACCATCAGAGCTGGAACGACATTCACGCGCTGATCAAGACTTTCGGCTCACGCGCCCCGTTCTTCAAATTCTTTCTGAAGAAGGAACTGATCTGGGTGCCGGTGCTGGGGCCGGTGTGGTGGGGATTGGATTATCCGTTCATGCAGCGTCACTCGCGCGAGCAGATCCAACGCAATCCGGCGCTGCGCGGTCAGGATCTGGAGACTACGCGCCGCGCCTGCGAAAAATACGCCCGACTGCCGGTGGCGATTCTGAACTTCGTCGAAGGCACGCGCTTCACGCCGGAAAAGCGCGCGCGGCAGGGCTCGCCCTACCGTCACCTGCTGAAGCCGAAGGCGGGCGGGCTGGCGTTCACGTTGTCGGCGATGGGCGAACGGCTTTCGCATCTGCTCGACGTGACCATCGTCTATCCCGAAGGCGCCAAGAGCCTGTGGGCGTTTCTCGCCGGACGCGTGCGCCGAGTGATCGTCGAGGTCAGGGGTCTGACGATCCCGGGCGAGTTCTTCCACGGCGATTACGAGAGCGATCCGGCCTTCCGCCGCCGCTTCCATCAGTGGCTATCGGATTTGTGGGCAGCCAAGGATGCACGTATCGACGCGCTGTTGGCGCGTTCCGAAAGCGAGAGTGACATGGCGCGCGCCGCTTAGTACCTAACTTCATAAATATGAAGACGTATAAATTTGGCACACTTCCATCTCCCATGGCAAAATCGGGAGCCAGGGAGGGAGATGTATGCCAAGAAAATGCCCATTTCGCATCGACTTGTCGGACGCTGAGCGACTGCGACTGCAGGC
>JAGWMX010000021.1 GCA_028871525.1 Gammaproteobacteria bacterium | reverse complement strand
TGTTCTTTGGCGGCCTGTTCTTTGGGCGAGCGGACCGGCGCGGGCGTTTCTGTTTTCGGCGGGAACAGCGGCGGGTGAAGTCCCAGCCGCCTGGCTTCGTCGACCTTGGCCATGATGTCGGTGCGCGCCAGATCGAACAGCTCGCGCAGGTTTCCGGTGATGATGCTCATTCGGTCTTCCTACCTGATCCCAAACGTGAACGATGCCGACACAGTGGAATCTTACTGGTGTCTTGAAATCGGTCAAAAGATGTAGCGCCACCTCATTTTGGACGATACAGTTTGCTCATAAGGACCTGTGTATCGCGCTACTTCGCCAAAACTGTATGGGGGTTCTTTCGGGACAGCGGCGCGGCCCGAGGCCACACGACTGCGCTGGCATGACCCCGCGCTTCGCAAAGGCTGATTTTCCAGAAGGTGGTTCAGGGGTAAAGCACACGGGAATTCGCCAGCAACGGATTGTCGAAAGTCACATCATCGCCGGCGTCCTTGCCTGGAATCGGAAGGAGCCGCGCGAGAAGCGGTTTTCGATATTTGGTGGCAAGCGCTGCCACATCCAAAATGATGCGAGCAAGCTTTGGTGTGCCGATGTTCCCCGGAAGCGGGACCATGTCGAGCCCGGTGGCGCAAACGCTCGAAAACAGAAGCAAGCGAGCGGAGTCGAACCGCCCTTCAGATGCCCGCTGCGCTAGCACCGGGTCTTCGAGAACCGGCAGCATCAGCCCTGAGAGGCCGCAGCTCCTGGTCTTTACGCCTTTAAGCGCATCGGTGATGACGGCACAGGCAGCAAGGGTCGAGGGGGCACCGAACGGCACACCCGACAGTCTCTCGATGGCGGAGCCGATGCTGGCATCGAGGCCGGGCGCGGGTGAGGTATCGATTCCGAGATAGGCCCGTCCATGCTCGGCGGCAAGGGAGGTGGCGGTGTCGGCGAGGCCGGCGAAACTTGTGTCCAGAGCTTCGATAAGGGATATGCGCGCCGCTTCCGGCGTTGCCGCTGAGCGAAACACGGCGGTGAGAAGATTCGCGGATTCGAGCCCAAGAGCGAAGTTCGCGGGTCCCTCATGCCAGGCGCCAGGAAAGAAGGGAGAACCGGGTGGAACTTGAGCCGCTGCCGCGAAACGGAAATTCTCCTGTCCTTTCTCGCCGACCGCGGCGAGTGCGGCCACGGTCTCGGCCGCGGCCAGAATCGTTTTACGATGTATTCCCCCCTTTGCCGAGGCGACGGTCGCCGAAAAGTTGAGTCTAGACGTCTCGGTAACAAGGCGCGCACCAAAGGGCGCCAGATGCTGTGCGGATTGATCATCTTCGATCACCGGCCCCAACGCGAGTATAAATCCGAGCTCCTTCGCTAGCCGGTCGAGCGACCTCAGGAGGTCAAATGCCCGATCGCTGTCCCAATCGGGAAGAAAGCGGGTCAGTGGCTGAGTGGCGATCCGCACCGTCTGCACCTCATGGCCTTCTGCCTCGTACCGGGCGCGGGCGCTGCCGAGGAAATGCGCGGCCTTTTCGATCGCCTCGTGATCACGTGCGCTGCGTAAAGTGATGCCGGCGGTGATGGTTCGGATGCGGAACAGGGGGGCGGATGGCGTGGTGGCGGCGCCAAGCGATGAAGTGAAGGGCAGCAGCAGACTTTGCCCGGCAAGACCGGTAAAAGCGCGGCGAGTCATTGTCATGGTTCGTTTACGATCCGCTTGTTGCCTTCCTGCCTCGTCCGCTGTGTTTCCCCGCATTCCAGCCGTGTTTTGCAAGGAATCGCTCGCCGGTCGCAAGTGCCGGAGCTTCGAGATCAGTGGCCATACTGTCGTTCCAGCGATTGAGGAATCCATAAAGGGCTACCACCCCCAGCATCTCCACAATCTGCTTTTCATTCCAGTGGGCACGAAGTCGTTCGAAGAGTTCTGGCGTCACGGCATTGGGAACGGCGCCGGAACACCGAGCGAACTCGAGTGCGACCCGTTCGGCTTCACTGTAGAGTGGGCTGTGTTCGTAATTCCAGAGAGCCTCCACTTTTTCATCACTGATGCCGTGGATGCGGGCGGCGATAATGCTATGAGCCGCGCAGTATTGACAGCCTGCCGCCGCGCTCGCCATATGGGCGAGCAGCCGCTTGAAGCCGAGTTCAACTTCACCCTCAGGGTCCATGACGCTGCGTGTCAATGTTGCGAACCCCTTCACAATTTTTGGCCGCCGCTGCATTGTCAGAACACTGTTGGGGACGAAGCCGAGGATTCGTTCTAAAAGTGCGAATTCTTCCTCGAGTTCCGGGTTCGCAGTTCGCGGCAAAGGATTCAAGTGGCTCATCGTAGACTCCTAGTGCGGGTTGGTGAGTTGCCGGGCGATTGCGTCCAGCCGCCCGATCGTTTGCCGGATATGTCGGAGTTCCATGCGGGGATTGATGGTGCACAGACGCAGAACTTTCCTGCCGCGGAGTTCAGTCGTGGTGGTAAAGGCCTTGCCTTCGGACACGAGCGCGCGATTAATCGATTCATTGAGCCTATCCAGCGCCAGCTCGCCGAGGCCGACCATTTCAAAACGGAATGAAACAATGCCGAGGGTCGCCGGCGATATAATGCTCCAGCCAGGTCGTGCGCGCAGCAGTGACTCTGCTTCCTCGGCCATGCGCAGACCGTGCTCGACAGCCGCGGCAAAAGCCTGCACGCCGAAGGTCTGTAGCGACATCCACAGCTTCAGGGCGCGGAAGCCACGGGTGAGTTGGATTCCGTGGTCCCGATAGTTGATCCCCTCTTCTGCCGCAGCAGAGTCCTTCAGATAGGAAGGCGTCGCATGGAAGAATTCATGCAGCCACGACATGTCCCGGACCAGCAGACTGGCACATTCGATAGGCTGGAAAAACCACTTGTGCTGGTCCATGGTGACCGAGTGCGCACGCCCGACGTCGGCAAATTCCGCACGCTTGTGCGGATTCAGCAGCGCGCCGCCACCGTAGGCGGCGTCGACGTGCAACCAGATGTTTTCGGTGACTGCAATCTCGGCGAGCGCGCCGAGCGGATCGGCGGCGCCGGTGCTGGTGGTCCCCAGGTTGCCGATCACCAGGAAAGGCCGTAATCCTGCCGCACGGTCGGTTCGGAGCCGTGACCACAGTGCTTCGGGATCGGCACGGAAGTCCGTGTCCGAAGGGATGCGGACGAGCTGGTTGTTCCCGAAACCCAAGATCCTGAAGGCGCGGTCCAGCGAGGAATGCGTCTGATCGGAACAATAGGCCCGGGCATCGGCAATGCTGTCGCCGAGGATCCGATGACGGGCGAGAACGACAGCGGTGAGGTTGGCGACCGAGCCGCCGCTGACGAACGTCCCGCCGGCCGTGTCCGGCAGGCCCGCCAGCGACGCGAGCCAGCGGCAGCAGGCGGTTTCCACCTGCGTCGGTCCGCGGCAATGGCTGGCGGTGCCGGCGAAAACGTTAAAGCCGGAAGCCAGCGCGTCCGCCATTGCGCCCACGAAGTTGCCGGGGCTGGGGATATATCCGAAAAAACGCGGGTCAGAGACGTGAATCATGTCGGCGAGAACCGCCTCTTTAACCTTGGTCAGCACTTGCATGGGCGCTTGCCCAACCTCCGGGAACGGTGATGATGATTGAATATCGACGCTGTGAGCGCTGCAATCCGGCGCGTTCACCAGCGGTTGGCTACCGAGCGAGCGGTGATAGGCGATGATGAGGTCGACCACGGCATAGCCGAGCCGCCGCATCTCGTCTTCGGACAGGCTGAGCGATGCCCAGTCATCGCCTCGACTTTGATCGCTCATGGCGCCCTCCTTACGGCAGACCGGCCATCGGCGATTCCAGCTTCGGGGTGGCGTATATCATGTGCGCGCAAGGTCTTGGCACTTTGCCGATGCACTCTACCCGCGGGTGTGCAGTGCGTGGAGATTGTTTTTATTCAGTCGGCCTGCCCCTTCAATGGCATGGGTATATGCATCAATTGCTGTGAGCATCAGCGGAAATCGGCGGTCACGCCGAGGAAGAAAACCCGACCCAGGGTGTCATAGACGCTCGGAAAGGTGTTGGGCGCGATGCTGGTTGTTGAAATTGACGGCAGCTGGAAGACGGAGATTATTGGCGGGCCTTCGGCACCGAGGTTGTTGATGCCGAACCGCAACGTCACATCCTGGGTGCTGATCGGCAGCCGGTAAGTCATAGTCAAGTCCGTATATTGCTTGGCCGGGATCACGCCGTCGATCCGATTGAAGGAGCTTCCCGTTGGATTGAGTTGAGAGTTGCTGCTCTGATTCGCGTCCAGAGCAGCGGAGCCGATATAGCGCCACTGCAGCGACAGCGCGAAGCCGGGCACCATGCCCAGCGGGTTTTCCCAGGTCGCTCGCATCTTGTGACGCCAACGCGCCAAAGGCACTCCACAGACCACGCCGAAGCGTCCGGCACACTCGAACGCCGACGAAGTCGGCGTATTTTTGCGCTGAAATGAATTTAAGTAAGTGCCAACGAAATTGATATCTACTCGACCGTTGTCACCCAGGCCCAGGTCGTTCAGGTAGCGGCTGTAGTTGAAATCGAAGTCGACCCCGCGTTCTTTGATGAATCCGGTGTTCAAGTTGGTGGCGCCGACGAAATTGGTCGGTCCGCCGAACAACTGGCCCGCCGCGCCACGATGAATCTGTTCGCAGAACTGTCCGTTGGTCAGACACTCACTGAGCACGGTCTGGGGTGCAATCGTGCCGATCGCTCCGCTCAACACGATATTGTAGTAGTCGATGGTGCCGGTGAAGCCTTTAAGGAAGCGTGGCGTCAGTACGATTCCCGCCTGGCGGGTGATGGCTTTCTCGGGGTTCAGATTCGTGTTGCCTCCGAATTTTAAGTTGCACTGACCCGTGGGGCAGTTCAGGATGTTTCCGAACTGTGCCGGTGTGACTCCGCTGCGCTCACATTGGGCCAGAGTCGCTTGCGGCGTCGAACCGGCGCAGGGATCGCTGCCGTTAAAGACCTGCAGCGAAGTCGGGAAAAATAGTTCGTTGAGATCCGGTGCGCGTACCGCTCGGTTCCAACTCGCGCGGAAGGCGATGTCATCCACCGGTGCGTAACGCAGGCCAAATTTGTAGGCATGCGTGAAGAGTTCGCTGGAGCGGCTTGCGATCTTGTAGTCGGACAAGCGGTAGGCAGTATCGAGCTGCAGCAGCTTGACGAACGGCAGTCCTTCAGCGATCGGCAACTGCAGTTCGCTGAACCAGTCTCGAACGTTGAAGCGTCCGCTGACTGGTGGAGTCACTAAACCCTCCCCGAGGTCACCGGAGGCGAACTCCTGGTCTGGGCGGAAGTCGAGGGCCTCGGTTCGGTACTCGAAGCCGCCGGCAAGCTGTGTGCCGCGTTTCGCGAATGGGCTGCGGAGTCCGTACCGCCCGAGATCACCGGTAATCGAGGCAGTTACTACTTGCTCCACTGTGTTGCCTTGTTGGACGGCCGGGACCGAGACGAAATTCCCTTGCGCGGGGGTAATCTGGCCGACCTGGAACAGATCCAGCGGCACGCAGCCCCCGGTTGGATCGATACACACCGGGTTGCCGCTACTATCGGTGGTGACCTGCAAGGCTTGTTGCGTGCGCTGCGCTGAGACGTCGTTCAAGTGCGCCAGCGAAAAGATGGTTTCGCTGCGCTGCGCAGAAACATCGTAAGACCAGTTGTCGACGATATCGCCGCGAAGCCCGAAAGCGATGCGATATTCAGTGTTACGCATGTCGTCCCGTCGGGCTCCGAATTCGACCGTCCGCTTGCCAATCGACACGTTCGCCTCGGTCTGACCTGCATTCGGACACAAAAACCCCCGTTCCTGACCCGACAACAACGGGTTATCGCAGTTGATGTTGAAAGTACGGAAGAATGTCCCGCCGGGCGCCAGCAGATTGCTCACTGTATCCGTCATGAACATCGCGCTGCCGTAGACGTCGAAATGTGAATCGAACTGCCGATGTGCGAAGCCGCCCAGCGTGTAGCGCTTGTCCGGCCGCTGCAACGCGGTGGCCTGAGTCCTGAACACGCGGCCATCATCCGGGACAAATGTTCTGGAACCGTTTGGATCCAAGATCATTACATTCGAGCCCGGCGGTTCATCGTAACTGACGAATCGGCCATCTGGAATGTTGGACGAGCCCAATAGGAAGTGCTGAGTGCCGGCGCGGTTGGTGCCAAGCAGGAATTTCGAAAAATCCCGCGCGCCGACTGTCAATGCATCGAACCGGGTATAGCCGGCATACAGTGTGACATTGCCGGCGCCACCGGAGAAGTTGCTGCCCCAAATGAGATTAGTCGTGTAGTTGGTCGCATCGCCGCTGTCGGTTCGGCTCCCTTGCCCGTCGATGCTGAAGCCGTCGAAATCTTTCTTCATGATGAAGTTGACGACGCCGGAGATGGCATCCGAGCCGTATACCGCTGACGCGCCCCCGGTCAGTACATCAACGCGCTCGACCAATGCCGCCGGGATGAAGTTCAGATTAGCCGCAGTGCCACCGGTCGAGGATGGATCGCCGGGCACCATGCGTTTGCCATCGATCAGCACCAAAGTGCGGTTGGCGCCCAGTCTGCGCAGATCGACGGTGGCGACGCTGGCGCCGGTGTCGATTGCCGTGGCCGAGGTCGTGAACGCCGACGGCAAGTTGTTCAGCAGTGAATCGACACTGACTGTACCTTCGAGCTTGAGTTCTTTGTTGTTGATCGACTGCAGCGCCGCGGAACCCGTCAACGTCGGTTGTTTGATGCGCGAACCGGTGACCTCGACGCCCTGCAGTTGCACCGGCGCCGCGTTGGCGCCGGCGGTCGCCGTCGAGGGCGCGGTTCCGCCAGCCTGAGCGACCTTCAGATTTGAATCCGATGCGGAGGCGCCGCTGGCCGGGACATCACTGGTCGCTGTCGCGTGCGCTACGCCCAGCACCGAACTGGCGCCGGTCGCAAATACGAGCTTTGCCGCCAACTGAAGCTTGCCCTGTGCACTGAGTTTCATCGTCCTCCTCCCTCATGGCGAAAACGCCAGATGTTGCCGAACCCTATGGCACTGCCGAGCACCGCGAGAACGAACGAGGGCTGGGATCGGGTTCCCGTACGGCCTCGGCACTCGATATTTGTGCCGCTAAAAGCCGAAAATGGTTCTCGCATTCTCCCCACCCACCAGTCCGCGCTGATCCGCAGGCAGACGGTTAACTCGTTCGAGACAGCCCGCCATGTCGCCAATATTGAATGGATAATCAGAGCCGTAGAGAACGTGCTCTGCGCCTGCGACCGAAATGCAAAGATCCAGCGTCTCTTTTTGATAAGTGACAGCATCGTAATAAATGTGTTTCAAATATTCGCTCGGCGGCCGTGAGATATGCGTCTTCGCCCGATCCGTACGCTCGAATACGCGGTCGAAGCGCCCGGCGAGATAGGGCAATGTTGCACCGGCATGGGCGGCGATTAGCTTCAAGTTTGGAAAGCGATCGAAGAAACCATCGAAAATCATCTTCGCGACCGCGACCGTTGTGTCCACCATGAAACCGGTTGAAGCGACGAGTGCGTAGCGATTTAGATCAAGCGCATCGATGCCGGGCGGTACCGTGGGGTGGAGAAGCACGGGTAACCTGCGCTCATCAATTGCGCCCCAGACCGGGACAAAATGAGGGGCAATGAGGCTCTGTCCCGCGATATTACCGAGAGTGAGAACACCCACTGCTCCCGCGCGGCAGGCGCGATCGAGTTCCTCGATCGCGAGTTCCGGATATTGCCAAGGCAGTGATGCCATCCAGCGGATGCGGTCTGGATATTTCGCTGCAGCTTGTGCGAATTCGTCGTTTGCGAGTCGGGCGGCGGCACTGCTTGTCTCTGCATCGCCCCAGAATACGCTCGGTGCGGGAAGGGTGATCACGGCCACATCGACGCCCGCAGCGTTCATATTGCGGATCCGCGCTGCATAGTCGAAATGAGCGTCTTCCAGCACACAGAAGCTGGCGCCGCGCTGGTAGAGAGTCAGCGGGCTGTCAACGCTCTCCCGGATTTCCAGGTCCGGTCCACCCCGCTCGTCGAGCAGCTCGAGCCAGCGGCGTGAAAACATATGAGTATGAACATCAACGACAATGCGCATTCGGCCTTCCTACGTGGGTGCAGACGTGAACGATGCCGACTCGAGGAAATTACTTGGTTTGAGGGTTAGCCGAAAGATGTAGAACCCCCTATTTCCCGCGATACAGTTTGTAGGTCCGGGCAGATGTATCGTGCTACTTTGTTAAAACTGTACCGCGTTTTTGGGGGTGCGGAGAGCTCCTTCCTTGCCGTACGAGGTCGCTGACCAACGCGCCGAGACAGCGGACTGCATCCTCAGCTCGTTGGTTCCAGGGCACGGCGGCACTGATCCGAAAATGTGAACGGTAGCGGCCGGAAGCAGCGAACAGGCGCCCCGGTAGGATCAGGATATTTTTGGCTAAGGCGAGCCGGTAGAGTGCCCAACTATCGACCACGTGGGGTAATTGTACCCAAACTACATAACCACCCGTAGGCACTTTGGCCGCAGTGCCTTCAGGGAAGTAGGCATGGATCGCTGCGATCATTTTGCACACCACACGCTGAAACTGGGTAACCAAGCGGCGCATATGCCGTTCGTAGCCACGGCTGGCTAAAAATTCCGTGACCACCATTCCCGAAAGCGTATTTTCCGCAACCCCGTGAAGGGCCTTCAGACGACGTACCTCGCTGATGAATTTGCCGGGGCAGGCCCAGCCGACTCGTAAGCCTCCGCCCATCGATTTCGATACCGACGAACAGTAGAGCACGAGGCCGTCGCGGTCATAGGCCTTTAACGCCCGCAGGCGCGGTGTCGGCACGCTGAGGTCGCCGTAGATGTCGTCCTCGATGACTGGTAGCTGGGCTGCGTGGGCAAGATCGACCAACCGACGTCGACGGTCTTCGGGCATGGTGAAGCCGACCGGATTGTGGCAAGTGGGGACCAGTACGCAGGCTTTGATCGGCCATTGCTCGAGCGCGAGTTCGAGCGCGTCGATGCCGATGCCATTCACGGGGTCGGTCGGAATCTCGAGTGCCTGCGCGCCGAGCGCTTCAAGGAGTTGAAGAAAACCAGGGAAAGTGGGTGTCTCGACGGCGACGATGTCTCCGCGATGTACGATCGCTCCGAGACAGAATGCGAGCGCGTCCTTGCATCCGGCAGTCGTTACCACCTCATCGCAGTTCACTTCGCAACCGGCGTTCAGCATCATCTGGGCAAGCTGACGACGGAGTTTCAGCCCCACGTCCGCCGTACCATCAGGGGTGAGGATGCCCTCGAGATGAAACCGGGAAAGTTTGCGCAGGATACGTCGGATCTGTGTGACGGGCAGAAATTCGGGAGAAGGGTAAGCGAGACCCAGGTTCAGAAAGTTTTCGGTTTGCTGCCGCGAGAAGAGGTGGAACACCCCCTGGTTAATGGTGACCGGTTCAGGCAGATCGTCGGCACTAGGCGGGACTTCAGCGCTCGCGGGCCAGCAGTTCCGAGGCAGCACGTAGTAGCCGGATTGCGGGCGCGCTTCCGCTAGACGACGATTTTCGAGTTCC
The DNA here is from genome assembly GCA_028871525.1 of Gammaproteobacteria bacterium. GTDB lineage: Bacteria > Pseudomonadota > Gammaproteobacteria > Nevskiales > Nevskiaceae > SCRT01. The sequence goes on along the minus strand of JAGWMX010000021.1, from coordinate 25,456 downwards.
CAATAAGCGCGCTGGATTGTCGATATGCTGACTCTGAAATTCTCGCATGCATCGCGAATCGAGGGGAGCCGGTCTCCCGCTACATAAACTCCCTCCGCGATCTGTTTCGCGAGGGCGTCCGCAATACTACGGTAGAGCATGGCGATTGGGTGGTGTCAGGAAGTTGAGGGGATTCGATGAGCGGGCGGTGTCGCGAACGTGATGGAAATTTGAAGGAGGCGTAGTCTCCAGCTTGGCACCAACCAAGACACGGCGTCAGCAAACGCAGAGGAACGCCATGAGCAAAGGTATCACCGCATTGGGACCGGAGTCTGTTCCAATATAGTTTGTGCCTGAGCGGGGGTGCGTGATTCCAACAAGGTTTGAGCCTGAAGCGGCGTTCATGGACCGATCATCGCGCGACGGTGATCGACATGAACGATGTGCAGCTCACGACCCTGGACCAGGTCCGCGAGTTTCTGGCGGGCACGGCGGCTTTGCAGTTTTCCCCGTTGTCCGACGACGCAACCCGCTACCGCTTCGTGGCCGCGGTGGTGGCCCGGTTCGACTACCGGCATCTCGGGCGCGCGGACAAGGGCCTGCTCCGGCACGACCTGATACGCACGACCGGCTATTCGCGCACCCAGGTGGCGCGCTTGATCCGCCAGTGCCGGGAGACCGGCCGCGCGGTGCAGCGCTATGCCCCGCCCAAAGCCGGCTTCACACGCCGCTACACCGAGGCCGACGCGCGCCTGCTGGCACAGGTGGACGGCCTGCACGGTACCCTGTCGGGGCCGGCCACGCGGGTGCTGCTGCAGCGGGCCTATCGCGTCTATGCCGATGCGCGCTTTGAAAGGTTGGCCGGCATTGCCGTGGCGCACCTCTACAACCTGCGCCGCCGCGCCGGCTATCTGTCCGTGCGCCGTGTGTGGACGGTGACCCGGCCCACGCCTGTGACCATCGGCCAGCGCCGTCGGCCCGAGCCCGCCGGCAGGCCCGGCTTCATCCGGGTCGACTCGGTCCACCAGGGCGACCAGGATGGCATCAAGGGTCTGTGTGCCGCTTAATGTGGGCCGACGTGGATATGAATCGCCGCGTGGCGCACCTGCACGTGACCAAGAACGGCGAGTCGCGGGACGTGCCCCTCCGCGGTCGGTCGATTACCCTGCTGTCTGCGCTGGTTCGACCGATCCGCGGTGGTGCGGTGTTGCAGATCAAGTCGGGGACCCTGTCTCAAGCCTTCCGGCGCGTCTCCAAACGTGCTCAACTGGAAAACTTGCACTGGCATGATCTGCGCTACGAAGCGACCAGCCGGCTGGCAGAACGACTCGGCAACGATGTTATGGCCTTGACAGCTGTCACGGGGCCACAAGACTTTGCAGATGCTCAAACGCCATACCCATCTGCGAGCCGAAGAGCTTGCCCGCCGCTTAGCCTAAAATTCGGTAGGGCGCCCGTAGCTCAGTGGATAGAGCACCGACCTCCTAAGTCGGGGGCCGCAGGTTCGATTCCTGCCGGGCGCGCCATTTCAATTGTTCTTCGCGGCGGTGTTGCGGTGTCGCTCCAGCAGCATGTTGCAGAACAACGCTCCTTGTTCGAGCGCATCATCCAGCGCCACATGCGTATACCGGTGAGGATCAAACCAATGCTTCGGCATGTTCTTCTTCGTGCTCCCCCGATAGCTCGTTCCCAGCATCGCCATCGCATAGGTCTTGATGTCGAGCGCGGAATGACTGAACGGACTCTCGCCGGCGAGGCGGATCAGATACCAGTAGACGAACAGAAAGTCTCGCCGGATAACCAATGAAGACTGGTTTCCCTGGAATCTCTTTGAGCCACGCCACGTAGCGCGCCATAGCCTTCTCAGGGGCCTCCAAATCGCGCCGACACGCCGCCCAGGCTTCGGGCTGGGAAGTCCACCACTCGGCGGTTTTGGGATGCGCTGTAGCACCAGGCAGGGTTTCGAGATTGGCGCTGAACGTGGAGATCAGTTGCTTGTACTCGGAATACGCCGCTGATCCAAAGCTCAACATGGAATGTGGCCCAGGTATCGGGCCATCGGTTTCAACGTCAGTGCTCACGTAGATTTCGGTCACGCTGTTTACCTCGTCCGCAATCGAGCAGCATTTAGTTGACGTCCACCACCTTCCGCGCCTCGCGAGCCTTCGCCATCAAGAACAGCGACAATTCCGCGACGACCAGTTCGAACGATTCGGGAGCGGCAGCCAAATTTCGCGCAAAGGCTGCCTCTCTTCCGCGACAGTGCGTTCTTCGATCCGAACGATCTGGTGCAGATCAAGTACGAGATGCTGCGCAGCGTCGAACAGGATGGGCGTGCGGTCGTATCCACTGAGCTACGAGGGCGTGCTTCTTATGGCACTTCATGCGGTCCTCCGGTTGCGTTGGCCGAGGGGTGCTGCCAGCGGGCAAAAGGCAAGAGATAATGTCTGAGAGCCAGCACCAGTAGGATTAGGCCGGTGCCGAAGCTGGTGTGAATTTCCTGGCGCCGCAGGCTGTTGTCGTCGAGCACATCCTGGCGTTCGCGCGCCAGTAGTGCGACGCGGTGATCGGCGTCTGGCTGGGCGCTGGCCGGTAACCGGATGAGGTCTAAGCAGCAGCTTGAGTTCGGTCGAGCGTTCGATTGCGGCGTCGTTGTAGCGCGGCAGCGCCAGCCAGCTTTGCCCGTACCACAGGCACGGGCCGAAACCGGCGCGGCCAGCAGAAAGGTCAGCGGTTTTCGCAACGACTGACGCAGAGCTGGCGGTGGCAGGCCAGGTGGTGCGGTCATGGCTTCGGCTAAACTTCGCAAAAATTTTTGGAGGGTTTCGATGCTGATCGGCGTGCCGAAGGAAATCAAGGTTCACGAATACCGCGTTGGTCTGACGCCGGCTGGCGTCAGGGAATTGATCGCGCGCAACCACCAGGTGATCGTCGAGCGGCAGGCTGGTGCGGGCATCGGCTTGAGCGACGAGCAATATCAGTTGGCGGGCGCGGAGATCGTCACCGATGCCGCAGCGGTGTTCGCGCGCGCCGAGATGGTGGTCAAGGTCAAGGAGCCGCAGCCGGCCGAGTGCCGGATGCTGCGCGAGGGGCAGGTGTTGTTCACTTATCTGCACCTGGCACCAGACCCGCAGCAGGCCAAAGCGCTGATCGAATCCGGTTGCGTGGCGATCGCCTATGAAACCGTCACCGATGCGCGCGGCGGGCTGCCGCTGCTGGCGCCGATGAGCGAGGTCGCGGGGCGCATGTCGATCCAGGCCGGCGCGCATACTCTGGAAAAGGCACAGGGTGGCATCGGCGTGCTGCTCGGCGGCGTGCCGGGCGTGACGCCGGCGGAAGTGGTGGTGCTCGGCGGCGGTGTGGTCGGCTACAACGCGGCGCGAGTGGCGGTTGGCATGGGTGCGCAGGTCACCGTGCTGGACCGTTCGTTGAGCCGTTTGAATCAGCTTGATCAACTGTTCGAAGGCCGCCTGCAGACGCTGTTTTCAACTTTCGAGTCGGTGGAGCAGTCAGTGACCCGCGCCGATTTGGTGATCGGAGCGGTGCTGGTGCCCGGCGCTGCCGCGCCGAAGCTGGTGACGCGCGAGATGCTGCGCAAAATGCGTGATGGCGCGGTGGTGGTGGACGTGGCGATCGATCAGGGCGGCTGCTTTGAAACCAGTCGTCCGACCACGCACCAGAATCCGACCTACATTGAAGAAGGCGTCGTCCACTACTGTGTCGCCAACATGCCCGGCGGTGTGGCGCGCACCTCGACTTTCGCTCTGACCAACGCCACGCTGCCATTCGTGCTGGCACTGGCCGATCATGGTTATCGTCGCGCGCTGCTGAACGACGAGCACCTGTGCGCCGGTCTCAACGTCCACCAGGGTGTGGTGTCGCACCAAGCGGTGGCTTCGGCACTCGGCTACGACTACACGCCGGCGCAGGAAGTGCTGTAGCGCTATTGAACCGGCACGTCAACAGGTTCAACGCATACGCCGCCGGCATTGTCGTTGAACCGTACGGGTCGCCGCAGACATGCCGGTTCAATAATCCAATGATGCCCCGTGCTGTTGATGCGGCCGCACCGAGTATGCCCGCCGTCGCCTGGCTGCCGTCGGCACCACGGGTAATACTGTTTCGATGCCGCATCAATCAATAGTGGCTGCCGCCGCAACACCATCGCTCCGCATGAGCTGAACGGGCGGCGAAGGGCGCGTGCACGCTGGCGTCGTTCGTATCAGGTTGGACTGATGCTGCCTGCATTACGGCGACAGGATTTACGCCGCTACCGCAGAGCAGCCCAGGACACTGGTGGTATCGCGTGCGACGGCGCAGGATCCAATTTCACCTTGGCGTCAAATCGGCGGCTGCTCCAGCTTCCGGTAATTGCCCATAGCCCGCACAAGACGAGGGCCGCGTCATGCGGCCCTCGATCGAACTGCTGCGAAGCTTTTTACGATACCGGAACGTAGCTGCGGCACCAGCCAGTGGTTTTGACCGCTTTGCCGGGAAAAATTGCGCAGGGTCCCCAGGCTGCCTTGCGATCGCCTTGATAGAGCTGGCAGCTCGCACAGCGGCTGCCCGCCTTGTAAGCGGTTTCCTTTGTCTGATCGATCGTGCTGGCCTCGTCGACGTAGCCGAAGGTTTTGGCTTGCGCATCGCTCGGCGACAGGTGCGGCAGATCGCCAGCGCTGGCGGCGCCAATGCGCATTAGCGGGATCGCGGCTGCGCCGGCCACCAGCGTGGTCAGAAAACGCCGCCGCGGCAGTGAGGGAGTAACCTTCATGTTCGCATCGTCCTTGTGAATTGGTAGATTTAAGATTAGCAAGGAGTTGGAAAAGTTGCGTCCAATGAGACGCATTCGCAGTATTTCGCCGCGCGGTTTCCAGCACTGGACTTACGGGATTTGCGCTACCCTTGGGCCGCCGAGATTTCCAGCGGCTGGCTATACAAACAACAGACCGACCGCCAGGGTCGCCAGCAGAAGAAACGGCAGTGCGATCAAGTGCAGCAGCCCGGGCGCACGCCGGCTGCCGGCCAGGCGCAGTGCGATCAGATTGGCCAGCGAGCTGATCGCCAACCCGAAGCCGCCGACGCTGACGCCGGCGGCCAGTGCCGGCAGATCGCCGACGTGAGCGCGCAGCAGGATCGCGGTCGGCACGTTGCTGATCAGTTGCGAACAGGCCACGCCGGCCAGGAAAGTGCCCAACCCATGCCGGATCGGCAGGCGTCCCAGCCATTGGTCGACCCCGGGCGCCGACGCCAATTGGCGGAGATCGACGAACATCAGCGCGATGATTGCCAGCAGAGTCCAGTCCACCTGCGTCAGCAAACGGCAGTCAAACAGCACAAACACCAGCAACACCAGTAGCAGCGCCGGCAGTGCCAGCTTGAACTCTAGTGCGGCGACGAAGCCGGCAAACAGCAGCACCGACACCGTCAGCAGCCGTGGATCGCGCCGTGCCGGTGCTGCGCGCTCGCGCAGCTTCACCGGTCGCGGCGGAAACAAAAGCAGCGTGGTCAGCGCCAACAGCGACGCCATCAGCGCCACCGGTGCGGCCATCATGGCGACGAAACCGCCGAAGCCGAGGTTGCTGCTCTGCCATAGAAACAGGTTCTGTGGATTGCCGATCGGGGTGAGCGCCGAGCCGGTGTTCACCGCCAGTGCCTCGATCGCCACCAGCCGCTCAAGCGGGAGCTGCGCCAGACTGGCCAGGCTGACGGTCAGCGGTACCAGCAGAAACAGGCTGACGTCGTTGGTCAAAAATGCCGCCAGCAGCGCCGACAGCACCATCAGCGCCAGCGCCAGCGAACGCTGGGTGTGGAGGTGGATCAGCAGTTGTCCGGCGGCATGCTGCAGGGCTCCGCTACGCTCGATGCCTTTGGTCAGCACCAGCAGTCCCGCCAGCGCCTGCAGTGTCGGCCAGTCGATCAGGCGCAGCCAATCGCCGGGAGCGAGCGGTCGCAGCAGCGCGAACGCCGCTGCGGCCAGCGCCAGTAGCCACAACAGCCGGTTGCCGGCTTGCGGACGTAGGCGGAACCAGCACCTCGTCAAGCACTTGGTCACATTCGAAATCGGCACGAGGGCGCTGCTGCGGTTCTGGCAAAAGGCCTCGCGGAAAAACGCAATGGTCGGGGCGACAGGATTTGAACCTGCGACCACCTGCCCCCCAGGCAGGTGCGCTACCAGGCTGCGCCACGCCCCGACTCGATCGTTATTGTGCCACGCGGCTGTTCGGGGTGCAGGTTGTCACTAGGCTTGGCTGCCGCTTCGCCAAGTGACCCGGCCGCAGATTTTCTGTCCGCGGCGTTCGGCTTCGCCGGCGATGACATTGAGTCATCACCAAAGCGCGAAACCTCACTTGCATGCGGATGCGCTGCCAGCGTTGCGGCGCCCTCCGAAGGCGATGATTCAGGGTTTCGTCGCCGCGATTTGCGAGCGCCGCGCAATCAATGCGGCCAGCGGGCGAGGAGTTCCTCGAGTTCGAAGCGGATTGACTGCAGCTCGCGCCGCCGCCGCGGGATCGGCAACGGTGTGTCGCCTGATGGCAGGCGGACGGCGTCGTTGGCCGCCTCCGGTTCCTGGTCCAGTTCGCGCAGTCGTTGGCGTGCACCGGTGATGGTAAAGCCCTGTTCGTAGAGCAGGCTGCGGATGCGCCGCACCATCAGCACGTCGTCCTGCTGGTAGTAGCGCCGGTTGCCGCGGCGCTTCACCGGCCGTAACTGCGGGAATTCCTGCTCCCAGTAGCGCAGTACGTGGGGTTTGACCGCGCACAGTTCGCTGACTTCGCCGATGGCGAAATAGCGCTTGTGCGGAATTTCTGGCAGTACTGCCAGTTCAGCGCGGTTTCTCATCAACACTCACCCGCAGGCGCAGTTTCTGGCCGGGACGAAAGGTGACTACGCGGCGCGCCGAGATCGGGATCTCCTCGCCGGTCTTCGGATTGCGGCCCGGGCGCTGGTTTTTGTCGCGTAGTTCGAAATTGCCGAAGCCGGACAGCTTGACCGGTTCGCCGTGTTCCAAACGCTCGCGAACTTCCTCGAAGAAGAGGTCGACGAACTCCTTGGCCTCCCGCTTATTGAGTCCCAGTTCATCGAACAAGGCATCGGCCAGCTCGGCTTTGGTCAGCGCCACCGCGAACCCCCTTTCAGACTCTGCGCAGGTCGGCCCGGTGCAAGGCCGCCAGCCGCGCAGTGATTTCAGCTACTGCAGTATCGACTTCTTCGTCGGTTAGGGTGCGCGACAGATGCTGAAAAATCAAGCCCAAAGCAATGCTCTTGTATCCGGCTTCGAGTTCATCGCCGCGCCAGGCGTCGAACACGAACGCCTCGCGCAGAAAGCTGATGCCGGTTTGACGCGCAGTTTCCACCAGCGCCTGCGCTGGCACCATTTCATCCACCACTAGCGCCAGGTCACGGCGCGTGGCCGGCTGCTCCGGCAGCGGCACGGAGCGCGGCACTGGCACGTCTGCGACGATCTGCCAATCCAGATCCAGCAACTGTACGCCGGCGCCGACCTCGAGCCGCTCGGCCAATTGCGGGTGCAGTTCGCCGAGCCAGCCGCAAGGGCTTTGCCCGACGTACAGCCTGGCGCTACGGCCCGGGTGCAGTGCCGGGTGGTATTCGGCCCGCCAATGCCAATTCGCCGGTAACGGCGCCAGTGTGGCCTCGATGTCGGCTTTCAGATCGAACAGGTCGGCGGCACGCCGGGCGCTGCCCCATTGTTCCGGGAGCGCCGAGCCAGCCAGTAGTGCAGCCAATCGTTGCTGTTCTCGCGGCAGGCCGTCGTCGCCGGATGCAAAGCCGATACCGAGTTCGAACAGCCGTGCCCGTGGCGTTTGCCGCTGCCGGTTATAGCGCCAGGCACCGAGCAGGCCCGGCCACAGGTTCGGACGCATGACCGCCAGCGTTTCGGCGATCGGATTGTCAACGGCAATCTTGGGGGTACCAGGCGCCAGCCATTCGCCCCACTGGGGATCGATGAAGCTGTAACTGACGATCTCACGGTAGCCGCGTGCCGCCAGCCGTTGACAGACGGTGTCGGGATCACGCCGCGTTTCCGGCACCGTGATCGGTGGCAGTTGCGGGCGATAGGCGCGCGGGGCGATGCGCTCGTAGCCCCACAGCCGCCCGATCTCTTCGACCAGATCGGCTTCGATGCGCAGGTCGTAGCGGTGGGTGGGGACGCTGGCGAGCCAGTCGCCCCGGTCGTCGGTCTGGAGCTTGATGTCAAGTCTCTCCAGTAGCGATGCCACCTGATCGCTTGGAATCGGCGTCCCCAGCAGCCGCTCGATCTGGTGCTGGCGCAGCGGTATGCGCAGCGCTTCGCGCGGAGCACTGCCGGCTTCGCTGACCGGCCCGGCGACACCGCCGCACAGTTGCAGGATCAACGTGCTGGCTCGCTCCAGAGCCCGCCGTTGCAGGCTTGGATCGACGCCGCGCTCGAAGCGGTAGCGGGCGTCGGAGAGAATGTGGTGACGCCGGCCGCTGCCGGCGACACACACCGGGTCGAAGCAGGCGCTCTCCAGGAAAATCGCGGTGGTCGCGGAGTCGACCGCAGAGCCGCTGCCGCCCATCACTCCGGCCAGCGCCAGCGGCGCGCGCGCGTCGGCAATCAGCAGGTCGTCGGCGGTCAGCACCAGCTGTTGCTCGTTGAGCAGCTGCAGGCGCTCGCCGGCCGCAGCGCGGCGCACGCTGATCGGTGGCGCCAGCCGCTCGAGGTCGAAGGCGTGCAGCGGTTGACCGAGTTCCAGCATCACGTAGTTGGTCACGTCGACCAGCGGATGGATCGTGCGCAGACCGGCCCGGCGCAGCCGCTCGCGGAGCCACCACGGACTGGTGCCGCCGCCGGACAACCTGACCAGGGCGCGGCCGGCATAGCGCGGGCAGGTTTGTGGGTCGTCGATGCCGACTTCGACGGTTTGACTGACGCCGACTGCGGCCGGCGTCGCCGTCGCCGGTGTCAATCGGCAGCCGTACAACGCCGATAGCTCGCGCGCCACGCCCAGGACGCTGGCACAGTCGCCGCGGTTGGGCGTCAGCTCCAGCTCCAGCAGCCAGTCGTCGAGTTGCAGGTGTTCAACGATAGAACTGCCGCAACGTGCCTCGAGCGCCAATTCCAGCAGGCCGTCGGAGCGCTCGGCCAATCCCAGTTCGGCGGCCGAACACAGCATGCCCTGCGAGCACACTCCCCCCAGTTCGGTGGTTTCGATGGTGCGAGCGTCGGGCAGCCGCGCACCTGGCAGCGCCAGCGGCGCATGCAGCCCGACGCGCACGTTCGGTGCGCCGCAGACGACGGTCAGCCGTTTATCCGATCCGGCGTCGACGTTGCACACCGATAGCCGTTCGACCTGCGGGTGCGGCTCAATGGAGGTGATACGCCCGACGACCACGCGCTGCGGCAACGCCGGCAGCAGCGGGCAGGCCACGGCTTCGACGCCGCCTCGCGTCAGCTTGTCGGCCCAGTCGGTCGGCGAGCCGGGTGGATTGACCCATTCGCGCAGCCAGGTGACAGGGACTCTCATCGCCGTGGCTCCCTGCCGGCCGCTGCTGGCCACAAGGTCGATGTACTCATACGAACTGCTCCAGGAAACGCAGGTCGTTGTCGAAGAAACGGCGCAGGTCGTCGACGCCGTAGCGCAGCATCGCCAGCCGTTCCACGCCCATGCCGAAGGCGTAGCCGCTGTAGCGCTGCGGATCGATGCCGACCGCCTGCAGGACGTTGGGATGCACCACGCCGCAGCCGAGCACCTCCAGCCAGCGCTCGCCCCAGCGGATATGCACGTCGGCGCCCGGCTCGACGAACGGGAAGTACGAAGGCCGGAACATCGCCTCGACTTCGCGTTCGAAGAACAGGCTCAGGAAGCGCTGCAGATCGTATTTGAGATCGGCCAGCGAAACGTCTTCGGCCACGTACAGCCCTTCGACCTGATGGAACATCGGGCTGTGGGTGCGATCGAAGTCGCGCCGGTAGACACGCCCCGGGCAGATGATGCGGATCGGCGGTGCCTGGCGCTGCATGGTGCGCACCTGCACCGGCGAGGTATGGGTGCGCAGCAGTCTGCGGCCGTCGAGTACATAGAAGGTGTCCTGCATCGCACGCGCCGGGTGCCAGGCTGGGATATTGAGCGCCTCGAAGTTGTGCCAGTCGTCCTCGATTTCCGGGCCGGCGACGGCGGCGAAGCCCATCGCGCCGAACAACCGCTCGATGCGGCGGATGGTGCGGCTGACCGGGTGCAGGCTGCCGGTGCTCTCGCCGCGCCCGGGCAGGGTAACGTCGAGACGTTCGGCGGCCAAGCGGCGCTCGAGTTCGGCTTGCGCCAGCGCCGTCGCCCGTGTCTGCAGCGCCGCGGTGAGTTCGTCGCGCAGGTGGTTGAGTGTCTCGCCGCGCTCTCGCCGTGCCTGCGGCGGCAGTTTACCGAGCTGTTTGAGCCACTCCGTCAGCTTGCCGCGGCGGCCGAACAGCTGCACCCGCAGCGCTTCCAGAGCGCGGGTGTCCGCCGTCCGTGCGATCTGCTCACGCACCTGGTCAGCGAAATCCTTCAGCGCCGGATCGGTTTGCATGCGCCTCTCCCAGCAAAAACCAAGGACCGGCTCGCGACACCTGCCGACAGGCGTGGCTGTGGCCCGAGCGGCCCCGGCGGGGAAAGTGCGCGAGCCTCCCGGCCTTCCCTTCGCTCACCGGCCTGCGGCCGAACATCGTACACAGGCCGGACTCGCGCCGTCTCCTCGTTAAAGCGTTATGACCGCGGTGCGGCGGCGGTCGGGATTTCAAGCTGCGAGCTTGGTCTTGACCTGGGTTGCCAGTTGCGCAAAGGCAGTTTTGTCGTTGACCGCAAGATCGGCCAGCACTTTGCGGTCAAGCGCGATCCCGGCAGCGGCCAGCCCGTGCATGAATCGACTGTAGGACAGTCCATGCTCGTTGGCCGCAGCGTTGATGCGCACGATCCACAGCCCGCGGAACAGGCGCTTCTTGACCCGCCGGTCGCGATAGGCGTACTGACCGGAGCGGGTGACCTGTTGCTTGGCGGCGCGGAAGGTGCGCGAGCGTGCTCCGGAATAACCCTTGGCCCGGTTGAGGATTTTTTTGTGCCGGGCGCGTGCGGTGACGCCCCGCTTGACTCTTGCCATGACGGATAGCCTCTGTTGTGACGCCTTCTGCAGTAACCTGTTCCCCCGGCGCCGTCAAGCGTAGGGCAGCAGTTGATTGATCTCGCGCACGTCGGATGCGTGCACCTGGGTCGGCCCGCGTAGCTTGCGGATGCGCTTGGCCGGTTTCTTGGTCAGAATGTGGCGCTTGTGCGAGTGGCTGCGCTTGAAGCCACCGCCACCGGTGCGGGCGAAGCGCTTGGCGGCCCCGCGGTTGGATTTTATTTTCGGCATGTCGATGTTCCTTCCAAAAGCTAAAGCTATCGCGTCGTTTTGTTTCGGGTCTTAACGGCGCCGCGGCGCCATCACCATCACGGTCTGTCGCCCTTCCGCTTTCGGCGACTGTTCGACCAACGCCATGTCGTCAAGCTCGCCGCGGATGCGGTCCATCAGTTCCAGGCCGCGCTCCTGATGCGCCATTTCCCGGCCGCGATAGCGCACCGTGACCTTGATCTTGTCGCCCTCTTCAAGAAAACCGAGCATCTTGCGCAGCTTGGTTCGATAATCCGCTTCATCGGTGGACGGCCGGAACTTGACTTCCTTGATTTGAACCTGTTTCTGTTTGCGGCGGGCGGCCTGCTGGGCCTTGTCTTTCTGATAGATGTATTTGCCGTAATCCATGATCTTGCAGACCGGGGGGTCGGCGGTCGGTGAAACTTCCACCAGATCCAGCCCCGCTGCTCCAGCCTTGGCGATGGCATCTGCGGTCAACAGGATGCCGATCTGCTCGCCGCCATCGCCGATGACGCGCACGCGCGGCGCAGTGATTTGTTCGTTACGGCGATCCTGACGTTCCGCGCTGATACGAAACCCTCCGGTTCAGGTGGCAAGCCGACCTTGACCGAGCAAGGTTACGGCGAAAAGGCCGCAAGTATAAAGGCAGCTGTACACGGCAGACAATCGACCTCGCGGCGACCCTGCTCCCGAGCGCTTTATTTACTACAGCGATACCGCCAATGCGGTGCCGAGATCTTTGATCAGCTGGCCCAGGTCACCGATCATCAGTCGCAGATCGGCATCGAAGCGTTGCGCCGGGTCGGTAGTGTCGGCGGCAGCCGGTGTGGTCTCCAGTGGGCGCAGGCGCCGCAGTTGCAGCGTCTGGTCCAGCGTCAGCGCGGCGCGCTCACGCCAGTGCAGGCTCAGCTTCACGACGGTGAGGCCATCCTGCAAAAGACGCCGAACCATCGGCGCAGTCAACGGCTGGTTGGCGCAGCGCACCCGCGGTGTTTCCGGTTTTCCACCACGTAGTTCCACTTCATCGCCGAGCGTGAAATTGGCAGGCGCGCGACCCGCGGCCAGCCAGCTGGTCAGCCGCACGGCGACGGCGGTGGCCGGCTGCGGCCGTATCAGCGGCAGGCTTTCGAGTACTTCGCGCAGTGCCGTCGCCAGTTTTTCAGCGGCGCCCGGGCTGGCCGTGTCGACCACCAGACGTCGTGCCGCGGGATCGATCCAGGCGCGCACCGTGCGGCGGCGCGCCAGTGCGCGCGGCGCCAGTTCCGCCAGCGCCTGTTCGCGCAGTTCGCGGCGCAACTTCCGCCCCGGTGCCAGGCCGTGCCGGCGTTCGTATTCGGCAGCGTGTTGGCGCACTTGCTCGTCGAGCGCGGAACGCGGGATCAGCTTGTCTTCCAGGCCGAGGGCGATCAGCAGATGGCGATCCGCGCTTTCCACCAGCGCGCCGCCTTCGCGCGGCGCCACGAAGCCCTGGCTATGCAGGTTCAACCCGCTGCACGGCAACAGCGGGTGCTTTGTCAGCAAGGCTTCCAGCGCGCCGGCGGTCAGCTGCCAGTCGTCCTGCAACTGAAACACGCAGAGGTTTTTGAACCACATTGTCGGCAGCGGGATTGGCGCGGGCGCGCAGGCTAGCACGGCTGCGAGTATTCCGCCGACGGATTGGAGTTAGCATCGGCTGCAGATTCGGATGGAGAAATCAGTGATGACGCAGCCGCAGATCGCCAGCCGGATACCGTTCGCGGTGGAAGTCGAGGCCGGTAAAACCTATTTCTGGTGCGCCTGCGGGCGCAGCCACACGCAGCCGTTCTGCGACGGCTCGCACCGCGACACCGTATTCACGCCGGCGCGTTTCGTCGCCGAGCGCAGCGAGCGGCTGTGGCTGTGCGGCTGCAAGCGCTCAGCGAACAAGCCGTTTTGCGACGGCAGCCACAAGCAACTTCCGGCCGAATAAGCCGGTGCGCGCCGGTACCTCTGTCGGGCCGGCGCGCACCGGGGCGGTCATTTGCCGGCGAGATTGTCGGTGCGCGCGATGAACGCGGCGACGTCGTCGTGCAACTGCTTCAGCGAGGGCTGGTGGGCGTACACCATGTGCCCGGATTCGTAGTAGTGGTAGTCGATGTTTTTTTGCAGGCTGTCCGGGATCGGCAGGTGATGCATCTCGTAGACGCCCTCGAAGAACGGCGTGGCCAGGTCAAAATAGCCGCCGGTCAGCAGGATTTTAAGCGTCGGATTCTGCTTCATGGCCGCGGCCAGATCCGGCATGACGTTGGTGGCGCCGGGCAGCGGAAACGGCGCCCCGGGCGGCTGGTGGCGGAAATCCCAGTGCCGCCACAGGTGGCCCAGCGGCAGGTACTTCTGCTCTTTGCCGAAGTCCAGCGTCTTGCGCACATAGTCGTTAAACGCCGCGATGTAGGCCGAGGAGATTGCCGACGCCTGCGGGTCGTACTCGGCCTGCTCACCCAGCGGGTCGATGCTCGGACCCGAGAAGCGGGTGTCGAGGCGGCCGGTGGTCATGTCCTGGTCGTTGAGCAGTTCATGCTCGAACTGACCGCCGTTGACGCGCAGATCGGCCTTCATCCAGTAGTCGGCCGGCAGGCCGGTGTAGTCGTGCAGCTTGCCGGCGATCGCCTGCTTGCGGTCGGCGGACAGCGTCGAGCCGGCGGACAGCGCTTGCATGTACTCGCCCAGGGCGAAAGCCTCGACCTGCTGCAGGAACGGTTCGAGCTGCGCCGGCTTGTTCGGCAGCTTGTCGTGATACCAGGCGGTGGCGGCATAGGTCGGCAGCGCCAGCACGTAGCCCTGGTCGACGCTCGGGTCGGCCTGCGGATAATCCGGGCTGTTGGCGAAGGCGAGGATCTGCGACAGCAGGACGATGCCGTTCAGGTCGACGCCGTTTTCGTTGCCGAGCAGGTTGGCCAGCACCGCCGAGCGGGTGGTGCCGTAGCTCTCGCCGAACAGGTACTTCGGCGAGTTCCAGCGGCCGTGGGTGGACAGGAACTTGGTGATGAAGGCGGCAAACGCCTTGCCGTCGCCGTCGATGCCGAAGAACGTCTTGTCGGCGTCCTTGCCCTTGACCCGCGAAAAGCCGGTGGCGGGAGCGTCGATGAACACCAGGTCGCTGGCGTCGAGCAGGCTGTAGTCGTTGTTCACCACCTGGTACGGGGCCGCCGGCGTATGCGTATCGTCCGCGGTGACCACGCGCCGGGGGCCGAACGCGCCCATGTGCAGCCAGATCGTCGCCGAGCCCGGCCCACCGTTGTACAGGAACGTGATCGGCCGTTTGTCGCCGCCGCCTTTTTTGGCGTAGTACACGTAGAACATGCTGGCGGTCGGGGCATCCTTGCCCGGATGCTCGTTGCCGAGATCCTCGGGCGTGAGCACCAGGGTGCCGGCGATCGCCTGGTAGTCGATGCGCTGGCCTTCCACGGTAACCGAACCCGCAGTGTTGGACTGCTGCGGTTTGAATGCCTGCTCCCCGGAGGATTGGTCGTGCTGGTCGCCGGCGGCGGGCGCCTTGTCGGCCAGCGCCGGTACGGAAAGCGCCAACGCTACCGCCAGCACGGCGACGCGCGTTACAGTGTTCATCTGATTGGTCTCCATCGGTGGTTGCCGGAGGGCGTGCCCGGTTGGAAGCCGGCGACGCCCGGTGACGCGATAGGGTACGCGATTTGCCTTCCCGCAACAGTCTGCGTATCCGTTGGAGCGAGTTCAGCGCACGCTCGGCGCTTGCGCATCAGGTCACTCGCGATCGCCGCGCATACTGCCGATCGCGCCAGGCTTCGGTGCGCATGATCCGGCGCAGCCGGGTGATGGCGTCCCAGGCATCGACATAGCGCAGGTAGGCCGGCGCCAGACCGAAACGCAGCACGTCCGGCGCACGGAAATCGGTGATCACGCCGGCGGCAATCAACGCCTGGCAGATCGGCCAAGCCCGCCGGTGGCGCAGACTGACTTGGCTGCCGCGCCTGGCCTGGTGCGACGGTGTGACGATGGAAAGGCCGTAGTGCTGCAACTCGCCCTGGATCCGTCGTATCAGCAGCGTCGACAGCCGCAATGATTTTTCGCGCAACTGCCGGATCGGCACCTGCAGCAGCAGATCGATAGCGGATTCCAGTGCCGCAAGGCCGAGGATCGGCGCCGTACCCACCAGCAGTCGATCGATACCGGCTGCCGGTCGGTAATCTGCTGTGAAAGCGAACGGCCGGGCGTGACCGAACCAGCCGTGCAGCGGCTGCACAAGCCGCGGCTGCAAGTGTCGCGCCACGTAGGCGAAAGCTGGTGCGCCGGGGCCACCGTTGAGGAACTTGTAGCCGCAGCCAACGGCGAAATCGACCTCGGCGGCGGCCAGCCGCAGTGGCACGATGCCCGCCGAGTGCGACAGATCCCAAAGCACCAAAGTCCCGGAGCGGTGTGCGGCGGCGGTCAGTCCGGCAAGGTCGTGCATCGCGCCGCTGCGGTAGTTGACGTGGCTTAACAGCAGCACTGCGGTATCGCGGTCCAGCGCCGCGGCCAGCCGGGTCGGCGCCACGCAGCGAAGGCGATAGCCGTCGCCGAGCCGGTCGACCAGGCCCTCGGCGATGTAGCGGTCGGTCGGAAAGTCGCCGGCTTCGCACAGGATCGTGCGTCGGCGCGGTCGCAGGCGCAGCGCCGCGGCCAGCAGCTTGTACAGGTTCACCGACACCGAGTCGCAGACCACCACCTCGCCGCGCCGGGCGCCGATCAGGCGCCCGATCTTGTCACCGACGCGCCGTGGGGCGTCGATCCAGCCGGCCGCCGGCCAGCTGCGGATCAGCCCGCGTCCCCATTGCTCGCGCACCACGGCTGCCAGGTGCGCCGGCGTATCGCGCGGCAGCGCGCCGAGCGAGTTGCCGTCCAGATAGATCGTTCGCGGCGGTAGCGCGAAACGCCGGCGCAGCGCCGCCAGCGGGTCGGCCTGGTCCAGGGCCAGGCAGTCGGCGCGGGTGCGTGGTGGCCAGGCCGTCAGTTGCGTCATCGCATCGCATGGATTCAAATCCGTGGTTGAGCATACCCTCGGCGGCCGACGCGGATGGCCAAGCCGGGCGATTCAATCGCATCCGCAGCGCTTGAGGAAGACTGAGAGCCGAGCGGCCGGCGCCCGGATCTCGGGCAGGTGATTGCCGGCTGCGGCGACGCCGGTCAGCCGGTGAGGTTGATGGTGGCCGGCGAAGTCTCGGTGGCGACCAGCCGGCAGCCCATGGCGGTATTCACCTAGCCACCGCCGAAGTGGTAGCGCACGCCAACGGTGAAATTATCGTTGGTGATGCGGTCGGCATCCTGGTGCATCCACTGTGCGGACAGACTCATATGCGGCGTCCAGTGATATTCGGCGCCGAGGCCGATGCGCGCGCTGGTATCGCTGCCGCCCAGGTCGCCGGTGGCGTCGACGTTGCCGAAGCCGACCTTGACATACGGCAGCCACAGCCGCTGCACGCCGAGCGGCAGGCCGGCCAGGAAATCGAAGCCGTAGGCGTTGCTGCCGAAGTTCACGTCGCGTGGCGAATGCGTGACTTGCCCGTTGAATTCGGCAAACACGCTGCCGCCCAGGATCATCGGCGAATAGGGGCCGCCGATCGGTACCGCGAGGTTGTAGCCGCCGAGTACGCCGCCGGTGACGGCGGTTTCGGATGACAGATGCGAGGCGTCCGCCTCGTTCAGGCCGATCTGGCCGCCGAGATACGGACCGGCCCAGAAATCGGCGGCGGCGGCCAGCACAGGCGCTGCGCCGAGCACTAGGGCGAAAGTCAACGGGGCGAATTTCCGTTTCATCGTTGTGGCTCCTGAGTGGATGGTGACGCGCACCCATGCCGGTGGCATCAATACGACTACGTCCCGATCCAAAAATCGGAGTGTGGCCGATCCCCATCCTCGACAGTACGGCTGAACGCAGCATGAACGTTCCCATGGCTGCGGTGCGCGTCGCGCCGTAAGAAAACATTGGGCCGGGTTCGGCGCTGACGCGGAGTCCGGCGTAGAATCGGCGCCCCGCATGCCACAAGACAACACGCTGCCGCTGCCGGCGGTGCGCCGAGGGGTGTTCGATGGTTCAAACCGCAGACACGGGCGCGACCGCGGCGCCGACGCGCCGCATTCCGGCGACCCTGATTCCGGGAGACGGCGTCGGTCCCGAGATCGTGGAAGCCACGGTCGCCGTCCTGGAGGCGCTCGGCGCGCCGTTCGAGTGGCAGCGCCAGGATGCCGGGCTGGCTGCGGTAAAACGGCACGGCGATCCGTTGCCGGAACCGACGCTGGAATCGATCCACCGTACACGGCTGGCGCTGAAAGGCCCGCTGGAGACGCCGTCCGGAGGCGGCTATCGCTCGTCCAATGTCCGGCTGCGCGAAGCCTTCAAGCTCTACGCCAACCTGCGTCCGGCACGCACGCTGGTTCCAGGCGGACGCTACGAGGACATCGACCTGGTGGTGGTGCGCGAGAACCTCGAAGGTCTCTACACCGGCTTCGAACACTATGTGCCGATCGGCGACGACGCTCACGGCGCGGCGCTGGCCGTCGGCGTCAACACCCGGCAGGGCATGAACCGGATACTGGAGTTCGCCTTCGACTACGCGATCGCGCGCGGGCGGCGCAAGGTCACGCTGGTACACAAGGCCAACATCATGAAGGCGCTGACCGGCATCATGCTGGAAACCGCCAACGAACTTTACGCCCGGAAGTACGCGGGCCGGATCGCGTTCGATACGGTGATCGTCGACGCCTGCGCGATGAAGCTGGTACAGAACCCGTGGCAGTTCGACGTGCTGGTGACGACCAACCTGTTCGGCGACATCATCTCCGACCTGGTCGCCGGGCTGATCGGCGGCCTGGGTCTGGCGCCCGGCGCGAACATCGGGCTGGACGCGGCCGTCTTCGAAGCCGTTCACGGCAGTGCGCCGGACATCGCGGGCCGCGGTGTGGCCAATCCGAGCGCGCTGCTGCTGGCCGCCGCCCTGATGCTGGAGCACTGCCGGCTCGACGAACTGGCGGTGCGGCTGCGGTCGGCGCTGGTCGCGACGCTGAAGGACGACGGCGTGCGTACCACCGATCTCGGCGGCAGCGCGACCACTGAAGCGTTCACGCAGGCACTGATCGCGCGCATCGGGTACGCCTGAAGGGTAAAATCGGCGGCCGTTTCCGTGCCGTCGCCCGTCACCGGACCCCAGGACGAGTTATGACCAGGACATCGTTTCCGAAGCAGGATCTCCGCGTGCTGCTGCTGGAAGGCATCAGCCAGACGGCGGTGGAAGCGTTCCGCAGCGCCGGCTACACCAACATCGAGTATCACGACAAGTCGCTGCCCGAGGAACGCCTGGTCGCGGCGGTGGAGGCCGCGCACATCGTCGGCATCCGTTCCCGCAGTCATCTGACGGGCCAGGTGCTGTCGGCGTCCCGGCGGTTGTTCGCGGTCGGCTGCTTCTGCATCGGCACCAACCAGGTGGACCTGGACGCGGCGGCCGGACGTGGGGTCCCGGTCTTCAACGCGCCGTATTCCAACACCCGCAGCGTCGCCGAACTGGTGATCGCCGAAGCGGTGCTGCTGATGCGCCGCATTCCGGAAAAGACCATGGAGTGCCACCGCGGCGGCTGGTCGAAGTCCGCGGAAGGCAGTTACGAACTACGCGGCAAGGTGATGGGGATCGTCGGCTACGGTCACATCGGCACTCAGGTCGGCGTGCTGGCCGAGTCGATGGGCATGCAGGTGCTGTATCACGACATCGAGCCCAAGCTGGCGCTCGGCAACGCGCGCGCCGCCGAAAATCTCGCGGATCTGCTGCGCCAGTCCGACATCGTCACGTTGCACGTGCCGGAGACACCGGCGACGAAATGGATGATCGGCGCCGCCGAGCTGGCGGCGATGAAGCCCGGCGTCATGCTGATCAACGCTTCGCGCGGCACCGTCGTGGACATCGACGCGCTGGCTGAGGCGCTGCGCGGCGAACATCTGGCCGGCGCGGCGATCGACGTGTTTCCGGTCGAGCCGAAAGGCAAGGGCGAGGCGTTCGTCTCGCCGTTGATCGGCATGGACAACGTGATCCTGACGCCGCACATCGGTGGCAGCACCCTGGAGGCGCAGGAGAACATCGGCGTCGAGGTCGCCGCCAAGCTGATCCGCTACAGCGACAACGGTTCGACGCTGACCGCCGTGAACTTTCCCGAGGTGTCGCTGCCGGAGCATCTGAACAGCCGCCGGCTGCTGCACATCCACCAGAACGTGCCAGGCATGTTGGGGCGAATCAACGATCTGTTTTCGAAAGCCGCGGTCAACGTCGACGCTCAGTATCTGCAGACGCGCGACGGTATCGGTTACGTGGTGATCGACGTCGCCGCCGGAGACGATCAGGCGCGGGCTTTGAAGGAAGAGCTGGCGTCGATTCCGGGGACGCTGCGCACCCGATTGCTGTATTGAAGCGGGGATCGCCCATGGCCGCTGGACGCGAATTCGACTACGACCTGTTCGTCATCGGTGGCGGCTCCGGCGGCGTGCGCGCCGCGCGGGTGGCCGCCGGTCACGGCGCGCGCGTCGGCATTGCCGAGGAATACCGTTTCGGCGGTACCTGCGTGATTCGCGGTTGCGTGCCGAAGAAACTGCTGGTCTATGCCTCGCGCTTTGCCGATGAATTCGAGGACGCGGCGGGTTTCGGCTGGAGCGTGGGTGAGCCGCGCTTCAACTGGCCCGGCCTGATCGCCGCCAAGGACCGTGAGATCGCACGCCTGGAGTCGGTTTACCGCGATAACCTGCAAAAGGCCGGCGTCGCGCTGCACTCCACGCGGGCGATCCTGCGCGACGCCCATACCGTGCATCTGCCGAGCGAGCAGCGCGACGTCAGCGCCGAGAAGATCCTGATCGCCACCGGCGGCCAGCCGGTGCTCGACCGGCGCATACCGGGCATCGAGCACGCGATCACCTCCAACGAGATTTTCCATCTCGAACGTCTTCCCGAGCGTATCGCCGTGGTCGGCGGCGGCTATATCGCGCTGGAGTTCGCCTGCCTGCTGCAGGGCCTGGGCAGCGCGGTGACGTTGGTTTACCGAGGCGAGGAGATCCTGCGCGGCTTCGACGGCGATCTGCGACGGCATCTGCATCGCGCACTATCGGCGCGCGGTGTCGACGTGCGCGTGCGCAGCAACGTCACGCGCATCGACCGCGGCCCGCGCGGCCTGGAATGCGAACTCGGCGACGGTACCACGCTGCTGGCGGATCAGGTCCTCTATGCCATCGGCCGCGACCCGAACACCGCCGGTCTCGGCCTCGAACACGCCGGGGTCGAGCTGGGATGGAACGGCCATGTCGTCGTCGACGAGTACTCGCGCAGCTCGGCGCCGCATATCTTCGCCGTCGGCGACGTCACCGACCGGGTGGCGCTGACGCCGGTGGCGATCCGCGAAGGGCACGCCTTCGCCGATACCGAATTCGGCGGCCGTTCGGCGCCAGTTGACCACGAATTGATTCCGACCGCAGTGTTCACGACGCCGGAACTCGGCACCGTCGGACTGACCGAGACTGCCGCGCGCGAGCGTTGCCGCGCAGTGGATATCTATTGCTCCGTCTTCCGGCCGCTGAAAGCCACACTGTCCGGCCGCAACGAGCCGGCGCTGGTCAAGCTGGTGGTCGACGCCGACTCCGGCCGGGTGCTCGGCGTGCATCTGCTGGGACCTGACGCCGCGGAGATGATCCAGCTCGCGGCGATCCCGTTGCGCATGGGGGCGACCAAGGCTGATTTCGACGCGACGATGGCGGTGCACCCGACGCTGGCCGAAGAGCTGGTGACGATGCGCGCGCCGGTGCAGCGCGTCTCCGAAACTGATGGCGGCTGAGACCGCGAGCCCGTCGGCGGCACCAGCGCTGCATGACCGTGCGTGTCGATCCAGCGGCGCATGCGGCGTGATCGGCCTGCGTCCCTGAGATAATCTGGACGCGGTCGCCGACCGTGGAGACGCAAGGCATGCTGCACCCCGAAACCGGAACGCCACGCCGGTTGCGGCCGCCGCGACGAAGCTCGTCCGGCCCGACTGATCGCCTGCCCGGCGTCAGGCTGCTGCCGGCGCCGGCTCGGGACCGGCTGCGGCGTTGGGTCATCGGCGTGCTGCGGCGCGACGAGCCGGCGCCCGACTACGACCGCCCGCTCGGCGATCCGGGCCTGTTCGGTCCGGACACCGTGACCTGGAAGATCCACGCCGATTTCCCGAGCATGATGGCCGGCGGTCTCGGCGCGCTGATGCTGCAGGCGCTGCACCCGCTGGCGCTGGCCGGGGTGTGGGATCACTCGGACTTTCGCGGCGACACGCTCGGCCGCCTGCGGCGCACGATTGCCTTTGTCGCCCGCACCACTTACGCACCGCACGAAACCGCCGAGCGGGCGATCGAGCGCGTACGCGCGATTCACCGCCGGGTGCGCGGCACCGCGCCCGACGGGCGCGCGTATTCCGCCGAAGATCCGCGCCTGCTGACCTGGGTGCACTGCACCGAGGCCTGGAGTTTCCTGCGCGGCTATCGGACCTATTGTCACGATCGGGTGCCGCCGGCGATGCAGGACCGCTACCTTTACGAGACGGCGCGCGTGGCCGAGGCGCTCGGCGCGCGCCAGGTGCCGAAGTCCGTGTCCGAGCTGGAGACGTTCTTTCACGCCGTCCGCCCGGAACTGGCCTGCGACGCCCGTACCCGCGAGGTGTTGGCGGTGCTGGACACCATCCGCTTGCCGATCCCGCTGGCCGGACTCAGCCGTAGCCTGTTTCTCGGCGCCGGCGCCGCGCTGCTGCCGGACTGGGCGCTGGCACTGATGCAGCGGTGGAGGTTCGTGCGGCTGCGTAACCGGGCTGCGGCACGTTCCCTGAAGCTGATCGCGCCGAGTCTGCGCGCGGCGATGGCCGAAGGCGGTCTGGCCTGGCGCGCCTGCGCGCGCACCGGCGCCGACTATTTCGAGCTGTTCAAATGGCCGGCGAAGGATGAAGGATGAGTGAGCCGTGCTTCGGCGTGGCGCTGGGCAGCGGTTCGGCGCGCGGCTGGGCGCACATCGGTGTGCTGCAGGAGCTGGACGCGATCGGCCTGAGGCCGCAGGTGGTGGCCGGCACCTCGATCGGCGCGCTGGTCGGCGCGGTCTATGTCTCCGGCCAGACCGAGGCGTTCGCCGAGTGGGTGCGCAAACTGACCGTGCGCGACGTGTTCGGGCTGATGGATTTCACCTTGTCCGGCGGTGTCGTCAAGGGCGAGAAGCTGTTCGGCTTCTTCCAGAAGCAGCACCAGAACCCGGACATCGAGACGCTTAATCAGCGCTTCGTGTCGGTGGCCACCGACATGGCTTGCGGTCGCGAGGTGTGGATCGACAAGGGACCGGTGCTGGCTGCCGCGCGCATCTCCTGTGCACTGCCGGGGGTACTGCGACCCGTGCAACACGAGGGACGTTGGATGCTGGACGGCGGTCTGGTCAACCCGGTGCCGGTCTCCGCGGCGCGCGCTGCCGGCGCCGAGCTGGTGCTGGCCGTCAATCTCAATGCGCAGCTGGTCGGCCGGCACTTCTCGCGCGAGGGCCGTGCCGCCGCGTCGAGCGCCGAAGACAGGGAGCGCGGCTTCTGGCAGAAGGTGATGGGGTTTTTCGAAAGCGACGACGACCAGCCGAGCATGTTCGACGTCATCGCCGCCTCGATCAACATCATGCAGGATCGCATCACCACCGGTCGCATGACCGGCGATCCGCCGGACATCATGCTGGCGCCGCGGCTGGCCGATTTCGCGATGATGGATTTTCACCGCGCCGAGGAGGCGATCGCCGAGGGCCGGGCGCTGGTCAGGGACCGGGCCGACGAGATTCGCGCCCGGGTGCGGGCGGGTGCCCCACGTGAGGCGATCAAAGCCCGCTGAAGAACGTCGCGATCGTTTCGGCGCCGCCGCTGCGCGGAACCTCCATCTGCCAGAAATGGCCGGCGAACGGCAGCAGCACCGGATGGTCGTCGGCACCCGGGATGTCGCGCGCCAGTTGCACCGCCCAGGACGGCGGCAGGAAGCGGTCGTGGGCGGCCCAGATCACCCGTGCCGGCTTGCGCCAGGCCTGCAGCGCCGGGACCGCGTCCAGCGTCCATTGTGGCGACTGCGCGGTGACGTAGCGGATCCAGGCCTCCAGGGCTTCGCCTCCGTGGTCAAGCGCAAATTCCCAGTCGGCCAGCGCCGCGCGCGGGATCGGCCCGCGCAGCGTGGGGTTTGCGGCCAGATTGCCCAGCACATGCCGTGCTGCAGCAGGCGCACGGCCGCCAGCGCTCGCACCGCCGACGGCATGCGCATCATCGCCGCCACGATCGGCACCGGCCAATTGTCGTAGCAGACACAGTCGGTAAACACCACGGCGCGCAGGCGCTGTCCCTGGCGTTTGAGCATCTGCTGGCCGTGCGCGCCGCCCTGATCGTGAAACACCGCGAACGTCCGGTCGATTCCCAGGGCGTCCAGGAAGGCGGCCAGCATGTCGGCCTGACCGGGGCTGGCCAGATCCGCGCCGGCGGCCGGCGTCGAGCGCCCCAGCCCGAGCAGGTCGGGGGCGATGCAGTCGTAGTGCCGCCCGAGATCGCCCAGCAACGGTTCCCACAGGTGCGCCGAGGTCAGCTCGCGACACGGTGTCCGGAACGGTGGGTGCGGGAGCGAGCCGCGGGCCCCGACCCGCGCCTTCCTCCGCGAGCCCTCCGGCCCCTCCCGCACCCACCTCGCATCGCTCGGGCACTGTGTCGGGGCCGGGATGCCATGCACCAACAGCAGCGGCGGGCCTGCGCCGTGGCGCAGGTAGGTCACCCGACCGCAGTCCAGATCCAGAGCGCGGCGTTCCAGCGCGCCGATTTCGAGGCTGAACGGCTCGGGCGGATATCGGCGCAGCGGCCGGTTCGCGGCAGTCAGCATCGCGCACCGACCGGCGTCGGCCGCCTGTCGCGTAAAACCGTTGCAGGTCGGAAACTGGTTCGCATCGTGAACGGCTTCGATGGAGTGTCCGACAAGCCTAGCCTGAATTTCCACGGAGCAGTTTCAGGCTAACGACAGTGGGCTGACAGTGGGCTGCTGCGTCGCCTTCTCCCTGCGATCGCCTCCATCGCACTCCGTTATCGTTACTCATAAGTTGATGGTGCGCCGATAAGCATCTTGAGGCAGCCATAATTGTGCGCCGGCCATCGGGTCGGATCAGGCCGGCGGTCTCCCATACGTCCATTTCTTCCTGCGATACGCAGGGTACTACCGCTTGGGTTCGGAAAGGGCTTGACGCCTATTGGTAGTATGTAGGACCATGCGTGTATGGGTATAGGCGTACCGAAAGACATAACGTCCTGCCGCCGCTTCTTCGAGGAGCCCTCGCACCCGCGCCAGCGCATGTACGAGGCCCTGCGGGCCTACTTCCTCGAGGAACACGCCCCTCGCACGAGGTCGCACGCGAGTTCGGCTACAGCCCCGGATCGTTTCGCGTGCTGTGCCATTCATTTCGCCACGATCCCCAGTTCTTCGTTTCGCTGAAGGGCGGACCTCAGGCACAGCCGAAGAAAACCAAGGCCCATGATCTGATCATCGACCTGCGCAAGCAGAATCATTCCGTCTACGAGATCGCCGACGCCCTCAAGGAGCGTTCCATCCCCTTGAGCGCGACCGCGGTTCGAGAAATGTTGCGCGCCGAGGGCTTCGCCCCCTTGCCTCGGCGACTCGACGAGGAGCGCGGCGTTCAGGTCGGGCCGAGTGTGGAGCCGGTGGCCGACGCGCGGTCCTTCGGACTCGTGCCGGGCAGCGCGTTCGTCACCTGCTGCGGCGAATTGTTTCTGTTCGGCCCTTGCTCTTCGCCGACGAGGATCAGCTCGCCAAGGCCACGCGCGATCCGGTCGCGCCCGCCGAGCGCGCCGAGGAGGCGCTCGAAAAGTCCACTCGCACACGCTCCCCGACGGCACCCCGGCGCACAGCTTGCGCACCCTGTTCGAAGACCTCGCCTCGATCATGCGTAACACCTGCCGCACGCCCGGACCCGTCGAGCGTTCTGGCACCTTCGATCTGACCACGGCTCCCACTCCCTCCCAGCGCCGAGCCCTGGAGTTGATCGACAAAATCGCCGCGTAGACAGAACGCCGCCGCCTTCGCTGACTGCAT
>JAGWMX010000020.1 GCA_028871525.1 Gammaproteobacteria bacterium | reverse complement strand
GCTAGCGCGGTCGGCGCGGTCAACCCGGCGGCCTTGATCAGATTGATCGCCGGATCCGGGTAGACGCCCAGCAGCAGCATCAATGCCATCAGCGTCACCATGACCACGCCGCCGGCGCGCATAGCCCAGTTCAGCGGCGCCGAGAACGGCTGTCTCCAGCGCTGGCGCAGATAGAGCTGGGCCATTGCGCGCAGGTAGTAGTACAGGCCGATCGCGCTGCCGGCGATCAGTCCGCCGAGCAAAATCCAAAGCCGGGCATCGACGCCGGCGGCGGCGACGTAGAATTTGCCGATGAAGCCAGCGGTCAACGGGATGCCGGCCAATGACAGCAGGGCCACGGTCAAAATCGCGCTCAGGTACGGCCGCCGCCAGAACAGGCCGCGGAAATCGAACAGATCCTCGGCGTCTTCCTGACCTCTCGGGCTGGACATCAGCGAGATCACGCCGAAAGCCGCCAGGGTGGTGATCACGTAGGTCAGCAGGTAGATGCCGACCGCCTCGACCGCCAATGGTCCGCCGGCGACGAAAGCCACCAGCACGTAGCCAAAGTGTGCGATCGATGAATAAGCCAACAGCCGCTTCAGGTTGTTCTGCAACAGCGCCAGCACATTGCCGACGATCATCGACAGCAGCGCCAATGCCGCCAGCACGTTCACGAACAGCGGCGAGCGGTAAGCGCCGGCTTCGACGAAAAAGCGCAGCAGCAGCGCGAACACCGCGGTCTTCGACGCGGTTGCCAGCCACGCCGCCACCGGCGCCGGCGCGCCCTGGTAGACGTCCGGCGTCCACAGGTGGAACGGGACCACCGAGATCTTGAAGCCGATACCGACCAGCAGCAGCGCGCCGCCGGTCAACAGCAGCAGGTCGTGCAGGCTCTGCGCCTGCAGCAGGCGCGGTGACATCTGCGCGAAATCCAGGGTGCCGGTGCGGGCGTAAATCAGCGCCATGCCGAACAGGATGAAGGCGCTGGCGACGGCCGACAGCACCAGGTATTTGATGCCGCCCTCAAGCGCGCGCCGATCGCCCTGTGGGTAGGCGATCATGCCGTACAGCGGCACCGACATCAGCTCGAGACCGATGAAGAACGATGCGAAGTGCCGGGCGCAGACCAGCGTCAGCCCGCCGAGGCCGGCCAGCGCCAGCAGCAGGTAGATCTCTTCCCGGTTACCCTGGTAGCCCTCCATGTAGGCGTGCGACAGCGTCACGCAGACCAGCGTCGTGGCCAGAATCAGCCCCATGTAGAACAGCGAGAAATGATCGATCACCAGCAGCGGTGTCACCGGTTGCGGCGCAACGCCGCTCAGCCAGACGTAGGCGCAGGAAAACAGTGCGAAGTTGAGGCCGACCACGCACAGCGTGGCGTTCCAGCGATGGTGGCGGTGCGCCGCGATGGCCAGCATCACGACGACGATGGTAGCGCTGGTGATCAGGATCGGCAGCAGGGCGATCCATTGGTCGGGCTTCAGGTTCATCGCGCGGCGATCCCGTTGGTCAGTTGTGCCTCCGCGTACCAGTGGTGCAGCGCGCTCATGCTGGCGCTGGAGGTGTCGAGGAAGGTCTGCGGGTAGACACCCAGCCACAGCAGCAACGCCATCAGCGTCAGCATCGTCGCCAGTTCACGTTTGTTGAGATCGACGAGGCGATGTTCCGGGTCCAGCGGCGGACCGTGCAGCGAACGCTGCACCAGGATCAGCGCGTAGGCCGCCGCGAGCACCAGACCGGAGGCCGCCACCCAGGTGACGACCGGCGCCACCTTGAACGTACCGACGAGGATCAGGAACTCGCCGACGAAATTGCCCAAGCCGGGCAGCCCCAGCGAGGCCACGGCAAAGAACAGCAGGATCGGCGGCAGGAACGCGAAACGCGCCCACAAACCGCTCATCTGCCTTAGATCGCGCGTATGCAGGCGTTCGTAGATTTCGCCGGAGAGAATGAACAGTGCGCCGGCGGAGATGCCGTGCGCCAGCATGTTGAGCACTGCGCCCTGCAGCGCCTGCTCGGTGCCGGCGTAGATGCCGATCAGCACGAAACCCATGTGGCTGATCGAAGTGTAGGCCACCAGCCGTTTGATGTCGGTCTGGGCAAAGGCCAACAGCGCGCCGTAGATGATGCCTGCCACGCCCAGCCACATCGCCACCGGTGCGAACTGCGCCGAGGCGTGCGGGAACAGCGGCAGGCAGAAGCGCAGAAAGCCGTAGGCCGCGGTTTTCAGCAGAACTCCGGCCAGATCCACCGAGCCGGCGGTCGGCGCCTGACTGTGCGCGTCCGGCAGCCACGAGTGCAGCGGCAGCACCGGCAGCTTGACCATGAAGGCGACGAAGAAGCCGAGCATGATCCAGAATTCGACGGCGGCCGACATCGGCGTGCCGAGCAGATCCTGGTAGTCGAACGAAAGCCGGCCGCTGGCCCGGTAGTGCACGAACACCAGCGCCAGGATCGACAGCAGCATCAACAGACCGGAAGCCTGGGTGAAGATGAAGAACTTGGTCGCCGCATACACCCGATCCTTGCCGCCGGGGATGTTGTGTCCCCACAGCGCGATCAGGAAGAACATCGGCACCAGCATCATTTCCCAGAAGAAGAAGAACAGGAACAGGTCCATGGCCATGAACACGCCGATGACGCCGCCCAGGTTCCACAGCAGGTTCAAGTGGAAGAAGCCGACGTGGCGGCTGACTTCGCGCCACGAGCAGGCCACCGCCATCACCCCGAGCAATCCGGTCAGTGCAACCAGCAGCAGCGAAAGACCGTCGAGGGCGAAGTGGAAGCTGATGCCGAAGCGCGGGATCCAGTCGGCGCGGTAATCGAACGCCCAACGGTGTGAATTGCCCAGCCAGGTGCCGGAGTAATCGCCGGTCAGCCACAGGTGGACGGTCAGCGCCAGCACCGTCAACATCGTGATCAGCGCCACCCAGCGCGGTGCGCGGATGCTGAAACGCTCCGTCTGCCAGCTCAGGAAACCGCCGACGAACGGCAGCAGGAACAGCAGCACAAGGTTCACGCTCGCTTCTCCGTCGATCGCCGCTCTTGCTTCACAGGTGTCCTTCCAGTGGTTACGAGTACAGGACCGCAGCCAGGATCGCCACCGCGCCGAGCGCTACGCTGGCGGCATACCAGCGCAGCCGGCCGCTTTCGGAACGCGCCAGCACGCCATTGCCGAACTGCAGGCTAGACACCGGGATGCCGGTGACGATCCAGTCGATGACGTCGCGCGCGTTGAGGCGGGTGATCCAGTAGAAGGGCCGTACCAGCAGGCGGCCGTACAGCCAGTCGAATCCGAACGCCGCCAGCCACCAGCGCCGCAACAGATCGGCGAAGCCGGCGTTGGCAAAGCGTCGTATGGCTTGTGGCTGCAGCAGGAACAGCCGCCAGGCCAGCGCGAGGCCGGCCAGCGCCAGCAACAGCGGCGCGAATTCGACCGCCGCCGGCGGCTCGCCGGTCGGCGCCGGCGGCAGCACCATCAGGTGCAGCGCCCAGAAG
Organism: Gammaproteobacteria bacterium; assembly: GCA_028871525.1. Lineage (GTDB taxonomy): Bacteria > Pseudomonadota > Gammaproteobacteria > Nevskiales > Nevskiaceae > SCRT01. Next base: position 32,442 of record JAGWMX010000020.1, on the reverse strand, counting down.
CCGCCGATCGCCGATGCGACGATCAGGCCCACCAGCGGCAGGTTATGTGCCAGTCCGCGCGGGCGGTGCACCTCGGCGTGGCCGCGGTAGTCGCCGAAGAAGGTGATGAAGATCATGCGGAAGGTGTAGACGCTGGTCAGGAAGGCGCCGAGCGCGCCGCAGACCCACAGCCCGTGTTCGCCGGATGCCCAGGCCAGACGCAGGATGCCGTCCTTGCTGAAGAAACCGGCAGTCGGCGGGATGGCCGCCAGCGCCGCGCCGCCGATGATGAAACTCCAGAACGTCAGCGGCAGCTTTTTGCGCAAGCCGCCCATCTTGAACATGTCCTGCTCGTGGTGGCAGGCGATGATCACGCTGCCCGAGGCTAAAAACAACAGCGCCTTGAAGAAAGCGTGGGTCATCAGATGGAAGACCGCGCCGCTCCAGGCGCCGACGCCCAACGCCAGGAACATGTAGCCGATCTGACTCATCGTCGAGTAGGCCAATACCCGTTTGATGTCGGTTTGCGCCAATGCTGAAAAGCCGGCCAGTAGCAGCGTGGCGGCGCCGACGATGCCGACCGCCTGCAGCGCCTCGGGCGCGAGTTCGAACAACGTGTGCGTGCGTGCGATCAGGTAAACGCCGGCGGTGACCATCGTCGCCGCGTGGATCAATGCCGACACCGGCGTCGGGCCGGCCATCGCGTCCGGCAGCCAGGTCTGTAGCGGCAGCTGCGCACTCTTGCCGACCGCGCCGCCGAGCAGCAGGAAGGCGACCAGCGTCACCGTCGCCGAGCCGGCACCCCACGACGTCGGCGCCAGCTTCAATACCGATTGGATGTCGAGCGTGCCGAGGTCGCGGAAGATGACGAACAGGCCGATCGCCATCAGCGTATCGCCGACGCGGGTGACGATGAAGGCCTTGCGCGCGGCCGAGCCGTTGGCCGGGTCTTTGTAATAAAAGCCGATCAGCAGGTAGCTGCACAGGCCGACGCCTTCCCAGCCGAAATACAGGAACAGCAGGTTGTCGGCCAGCACCAGGAACAGCATGCTGGCAACGAACAGGTTCATGTACGAGAAGAAGCGCGCGTAGCCTTCCTCGCCGCGCATGTACCAGCTGGCGAACAGATGGATCAGAAAGCCGACGCCGGTGATCACGCCGCACATCAGTAGCGACAGCGCGTCCAGGTGCAGGGCGAAAGGCACGTCGAAATTGCCGACCCGTATCCACGGCCACAGCCCTTCGGTGTAGGCGCCAGCGGCGGGCACCGTGGTCAGAAACTGATAACCGGCCCAGGCAATCACCAGCGCCGACAAGCCGATACTGCCGACACCGACCAGCGCCGCCGGCGTTTCGCGGATACGCCCGCGCATGAACGCCAGGAACACAAAGCCCGCCAACGGGAACGCGAAGCTCAAAAACAGCAGGTTCATTTAGAGCGGTCCGCAAACGAACGCGAATAAACGCAAATGGAAAGATGAGTTGTTGGGGTTTGCGAACTCGCCCCGAGCCGCAAACTGGATTGGTTGGTCGTATTTCATGTCTTGCGTTTTGCAACTCCGTTGACCATTTGCGTTCTTTGCGTTCATTTGCGGATTGCAGCCGTGTTGGAATCAGGGTTTGTCTGTCCACGCGATCTAGCCGTGCATGGTGCTCGCCGCGTCGACGTCCAGGCCGTGGAAGCGGCGGTAGAGCTGGATCACCAGGGCCAGGCCGACGCTGGTTTCGGCGGCCGCCAGCGTCAGAATCAGGATGAACATGATCTGGCCGTCGGCCGCCGCCCAGCGGCTGGCGGCGACCACGAACGCCAGCCCCGCCGCGTTCATCATCACCTCGATGCTCATCAGCGTGAAGATGATGTTGCGGCGGATCAGTACGCCGGTCACGCCGAGCGCGAACAGTGTTCCGGCGACCAGCAGGCCGGCTTCCATCGGCACGCCCGCGCCGTTCATCGCGCCGCCTCGCGCGCGGCGGCACGCGCCATCAGTTCGTGCCGGCCGAGGTGGAAGGCGGCGACCAGCGCCGCCAGCAGCAGCATCGACCCCAGTTCGACCGCCAGCAGATAAGGACCGTACAGCGCCGTGCCCACCGCCTTGACGTCGACCTGGTGCAGGCCGCTCAGATGCGCGTCATGGCCGGCGTGGATCAGCCGCAGTAGTTCGATCAACAGCACGCCGGACAACAGCGCCGGCACCAGCCAGGCCGAGGGGCGCAGCCAGCGCCGCTCCTGTTCGGCGACCGCCGGTCCGAGGTTAAGCATCATCACCACGAACACGAACAGCACCATGATCGCCCCGGCGTAGACGATGACCTCGAGAATACCGGCGAACGGGGCGCCGAGAGTGAAGAAGATCATCGCCACCGCCAGCAGCGAGACGATCAGGTACAGCAGGCCGTGTACCGGATTGAAATTGCTGATCGCCAGGACGGTGGCGATCACGGCGACGGTGGCGGCGAGGTAAAAAGCGATTTCCATGATCGGTCCGGAGGCGGTTACGGCAGCAGGCTTTTGACGTCGACCGGCAACGCCTCGTGCTCGGCGGTGCCCTTCGGTTTGCCGGCGATGCTCATGCCGGCGACGCGGTAGAAGTTGTAGTCGGGATACTTGCCGGTACCGCTGATCAGCAGGTGTTCTTTCTCGTAGACCAGGTTCTGCCGGTCGTACTCGCACATCTCGAAGTCCGGCGTGAGCTGGATGGCGTTGGTCGGGCAGGCTTCTTCGCACAGGCCGCAGAAGATGCAGCGCGAGAAGTTGATACGGAAGAATTCCGGATACCAGCGGCCGTCCTCGGTTTCGGTCTTCTGCAACGCGATACAGCCCACCGGGCAGGCCACTGCGCACAGGTTGCAGGCCACGCAGCGCTCCTGGCCGTCGGGGTCGCGGGTGAGCACGATGCGGCCGCGATAGCGTGGCGGCAGATATGGTTTGACCTCGGGGTATTCGATGGTGTCCTTGTGCCGCCACAGGTGGGCGAAAATGATCACCAGGCTGCGCAGGTTGCTCCAGATGCCTCTGAGAATCGCAAGCATCGCGGAGCTCCTAGACCGGCTGCCGGGCGAGGATCACCGCGGCCGTGACCAGAAGATTGATCAGTGCCAGCGGCAAACAGACTTTCCAGCCGCCGTCCATCAACTGGTCGTAGCGCGGCCGCGGCAGCGCCGCACGCAGCAGGATGAACAGCACGATGAAGGCGCCGGTCTTGAGTGCGAACCAGACGATCGGCGGCAGCCACGGTCCCTGCCAGCCGCCGAAGTAAAGCGTGGTCAGCAGCGCCGAGACGACGACGACGCCGACGTATTCGCCGACGAAGAACATGCCGAATTTCATGCCCGAATACTCGGTATGGAAGCCGGCGGCGAGCTCCTGCTCGGCTTCGGGCAGATCAAACGGTGCGCGATGGGTGGCCGCCACCCCGGCCAGCGCGAACAGCAGGAAGCCGAGGAACTGCGGCAGCACGAACCAGCCGTTTGCCTGCGCAGCGACGATGTCGCCGAGTTTGAACGAGCCGACCTGAACGACCACGCCCATCACCGCCAGACCCATGAACACCTCGTAGGTGATCATCTGCGCTGCCGAGCGCAGGCCGCCGAGCAGCGAGTATTTGTTGTTGGAAGCCCAGCCGCCGAGCATCACCGCGTAGACGCCGAGCGAGGCGATGGCAAGAAAAAACAGGATGCCGATGTTCAGATCGGCCACTTGCCAGCCCGGTACGACCGGAACGATGGCGAAACCCAGCATCATCACGCTCAGCGCAATGCACGGGGCCAACACGAACACCGGGCGATCGACGAAGGACGGCGTCCAGTCTTCCTTGAAGAAAATCTTGACCATGTCGGCGACCACCTGGCCCAGGCCCAGCGGACCGACGCGGTTGGGGCCCCAGCGATCCTGCCACAGGCCGAGCAGCCGTCGCTCGACCCAGATCAGCAGCGCTCCGGTCAGCACCACGCCCAGCAGCAGCGTGATCGCCTTGCCGATACCCACCAGCACCGGCAGCACGCCCGGCGAGCCGAGCCAGTGAAGTAGGCCGCTCATGCCGCCGCCACCTTGCGGATATCGCCGGCGACGACGGTTTGCAGCACCGGCAGGCCGAGCAGCGCAAGCGGTACGCCGATGCAGCCGGGCGCCAACTGCGGCGACAGCTTCAGCGTCAATCGCAGCCGTGTGCCGTCAACGGCGAGGTCGACGATGTCGCCGGCCGCCAGGCCCAGACGTCGGGCATCGGCTGTCGCCAAAGCCAGATATGGCGCCGGAGTGCGGGCGGAGACTGGTGCGGCCAACGCCGACAGCTCTTCGTCGCCGAAGATGTGATGCAGCGCCACCACGCGCAGACCGTCGGCTGCCGGCGCGGCACAGTCGACGGCGCGGTAGCCGGATTGCGGGCGCGCGTCGATCAGTCGCAGGCCGGGATCGCCGCCGCGGAGTTTGCCGCCGACTTCATCCTGAAACTTGTTCCAGGCCTGCGGCGAATCCCAGCCGGGCGCCCAGGCGAACGGCACCAGCGGGCCCGGTTCGTCGGGAGCGGCGTAGCCCTCCATCGAAAACGCCAGCGGCGAATCCGGATCCTGCGGCGCGCGCGGCTCGTGCACCGACAGGTTGGCGCGCATCGCGGTGCGGCCGCTGTAGCGCGCCGGTGCGCGCGCCAGCTTCAGGCCTTTGATGCGGAAGCGGGCTGACGGCGCGGCCTCGGTGATGCGGGCGAACTGCGGCAGCGCCTTGGCGCAGGCCGCGGTGACCTGATCCAGAAACTCCCAGCCGCAGCAATCGCCGCGCCAGGCGTGGCAGATGCGATCCAGCCAGCGCCAGGCTTCCGCGATCTGCACCTCGCTGCGATAGAAATCCGGCTGGAATACCTGGTAATGGCGCTGGGCGCGGCTTTCGTTGTTGACGAAAATCCCGTCGCCTTCGAATACCGTGGCCGCCGGCAGCAGCACTTCGGCGCGCTTGGCGGTCGCGGTGAGCTGGTGGTCGATCACCACCAGTCGCGTCTTGGTCAGCGCGGCGTCAACCAGCGCTGGTGAGGCGCGGCGGTAGAGATCGTTTTCCAGCACCAGCAGCACGTCGGCCTGGCCGTCGGCGGCCAGTTGCAGCGCGTCAGTCAGCGGCGGCGCCGAGAACAGCGACAGCCCGAGGCTGTTGGCCTCCGGCAACGCCAGAAACAGCAGCGGCTTTCTGCCGCGTGCGGACAGCGCCGTAGTCAGGTTGGCGGTGGCGTTCAACAGCGCCGCCGAGCCAAGCGAAGTGCCGGCCACGATCAGCGGGCGCTCGGCGGCAAGCAGCGCAGCCGCCGCTTCGGCGGCGACCCCGCGAGTATCGGCGTCCAGCGCTGGCGGCGGCGGGGCGGCCGGATCGATTGCCTGTGCCACAGCCATCGCGAAGGCGGCCTGTTGCTCCGGCGCGGCGCGCAGATGATGCCGCGCCACGTCATCGAGGCGGGTGGCGTCGATCGCGGTCAGGAACACCGGGTACAGGCTCTGCTGGCGGAGGTCCTTGACCGACTCGGCCTGCCATTCCGGTACCTTGAGCGCAGCCGCCAGCTTGCCGCCGACGCCCTTGGCGGCCTGGCGCAGCGCCAGCGCCGCGCGCGGCGCGGTTTGCGTCAGGTCTTCACCCAGCACCAGAGCCGCGTCAGCGGTCTCCAGCCCGCGCAGCGTCGCCAGTTCGGCGGTTGTCGTCGACAGGATTTCGCGCGCCAGCTTCACCAGTTCGGTCTCCGGCGGCGCATGGCCGTCGAAGAAATTGTCGGCGCCGACCAGCGTGCGCAGCGCGAAATTGGATTCTACGCTGGCGCGCGGGCTGCCGATGCCGAGCACGCGCCGCGCGCCGCGCAACAGGCCGCCCAGGTGTGCCAGCGCGTGTTCGGTGTCGACTTCGGCAAGTTCACGCTCAAGCCGCAGCCGGGCGCGGCGCGGGCGGTCGCCGCGGTTGACGAAGCCATAGCCGAAACGGCCGCGGTCGCAGAGAAAATAGTGGTTGACGTGGCTGTTGTAGCGGTTTTCGACGCGGCGGATCTCGCCGTAGCGCTCGCCCGGAGAAACATTGCAGCCCAGCGAGCAGTGCGCACAGATGCTGGGGGCGAACTGCATGTCCCATTTGCGGGTATAGCGCCGGCTGTGGGTCTTGTCGGTGAACACGCCGGTCGGGCACACCTCGGTCAGATTGCCGGAGAACTCGTTTTCCAGCACGCCGTCGCACTCGCGGCCGAAGTAGACGTTGTCGTGCGCGCCGAACACGCCGAGATCCTGACCGTCGGCGTAGTCGCGGTAGAAGCGTACGCAGCGGTAACAGGCGATGCAGCGGTTCATCTCGTGGGCGATAAACGGCCCCAGCTCTTGGTTTAGGTGGGTTCGCTTGGTGAAGCGATAGCGCCGTCGCGCGTGACCGGTCATCACCGTCATGTCCTGCAGGTGACAGTGGCCGCCTTCCTCGCATACCGGGCAGTCGTGCGGATGGTTGATCATCAGCCACTCGATCACGCCGGCACGGAACGCCCGCGCCTCCGGGTCGTCGATCGAGATGCGCGTGCCGTCGGCCGCCGGCGTCATGCACGACATCACGATCTTGCCGTGGGTGTCGTTTTCGTCCTTGAACTGCTTGACCGCGCACTGCCGGCAGGCGCCGACGCTGCCCATCGCCGGGTGCCAGCAAAAGTAGGGCAAGTCCAGTTTCTTGGACAGGCAGGCATGCAGCAGGTTGTCGCCGTCGTGGACTTCATACGGCCGGCCGTCGACGTAGATCTTCGCCATCCGCTCAGAACCCCCTTAAGCCGCCTGCCGCCGCGGCGGCAGGGCAATGCCGCGCTCGAATTCGTCGCGGAAATACTTGAGCGCCGACTGCAGCGGCTCCATCGCGCCCGGCGCGTGTGCGCAGAAAGTCCGGCCGGGACCCAGATCGCGGGTCATCTGCTCCAGGATCTCGATATCCCCGGGCTGGCCGCGGCCTTGTTCCAGCGCCTTGAGGATCCTGGCGGTCCACGGCAGGCCGTCGCGGCACGGCGTGCACCAGCCGCAGGATTCCCGGGTGAAGAACAGCTCCAGGTTGTACAGCATGCCGAGCAGGCTGGCCTTGTCGTCGACCACGGTGATCAAACCGGTCCCCATGCGGCTGCCGTGCTGGCCGATGGTGTCGAAATCCATCGCCAGATCCAGGTGCTTGGGCAGCAGGAAGTCGGTGGAAGCGCCGCCGGGCAGCCAGCACTTGAGCTTGAGGCCGTCAGCCATGCCGCCGGCGTGCTCCTCGATGATTTCGCGGGCCGTGGTGCCGATCGGTAGCTCCCAGCAGCCGCTGCGCCGCGCGCGCCCCGAAACGCCGTAGAGCTTGGTGCCGCCGTCGGTGCTCTTGCCCTGCGACAGGCTCTTGAACCAGTCCGCGCCGTTGACCACGATGTGCGGCACGCAACACAGCGTTTCGACGTTGTTGACCACCGTCGGCTTGCCCCACAGTCCGGCCGCCTGCGGGAACGGGGGCTTGGTGCGCGGGTTGGCGCGCTTGCCCTCCAGTGAGTTGATCAGCGCGGTTTCCTCGCCGCAGATGTAGCGGCCGGCGCCGGTATGCACCGCCAGCGTCATGCCCCAGCCGCTGCCGAGGATGTTCTCGCCAAGATAGCCGGTGGCCTTGGCCTCGTCGATAGCACGGTTCAGCCGCTGCGCGGACAGCACGTATTCCCCGCGCAGGAAAATGTAGCCGCGAGTCGCACCGATCGCGTATCCGGACACCAGCATCGCTTCCACCATCTGGTGCGGGTCACCCTCCATCAGCAGCCGGTCCTTGAAGGTGCCTGGCTCCATCTCGTCGGCATTGCACAGAATGTACTTGTGGCCCCGGTACGGCGTTCCGTCCGGCGCCGTCATCGGCACGAAACTCCATTTGACGCCGGTCGGGAAGCCGGCGCCGCCGCGGCCGCGCAGGTTTGCGTTCTTGACCGTCTGCTGGACGTCGGCCGGAGCCATTTCCTTGAGTGCTTTGCGCAGGCCCTGATAACCGCCGGCGGCTTCGTAACGCTTGAGGTCCGGCGGGTCGGTCAGATTGAGGCGTGCGGTGAGCGGGTGGGTTTCGGCCCGGTTCATCGATAAGCCTCCAGAATGTCGTCCAGCGCGTGCGGCATCAGTTGGCCGTGGGTATCGTCATCGATCATCATCACCGGACCCTTGTCGCAGGCACCGAGGCAGCAGATCGGCAGCAGCGTGAAACGCCCGTCGGTGGTGGTCTGCCCGAAGTCGATGCCGAGCTTGCGTTTCACCGCTGCGGCGACATCGTCGTAGCCGGTCAGGTAGCAGGACATGCTGTCGCATAGCTTGATGACGTGGCGGCCGACCGGCTGGCGGAAAATCAGGTTGTAGAACGTCGCCACTTCCTCGACTTCGGCCGAGCCGATGCGTAGCACCCCGGCGATCGCCGGGATCGCGGCGTCCGGCACCCAGCCGTGCCGAGTCTGCACGATCTTCAGCGCCTCGATCACCGCTGCGCGCGGGTGGTCGTAGTGCGCGATTTCGTGTTCGATTGCGATCCGATCGTCCGGGTGCAGCTCGAACGGCGCGGCCTTCGGCAAGTCGGCGAGTTTGATGGCGGGTTCGGTCATGCTGATCTTGGTTTAATAAAGCAGTCCGCGAATGAACGCAAAATGTTTATTTCGATCTGACTGTATTGGCGTCTATTTGCGTTCATTTGCCGACTGAGTCAATTCTTAGCGGTCCACGTCTGCCATCACGAAATCGATTGACGCCAGCAGCGCGATCAGGTCTGGCACCATCTGGCCGCGGATCACGTGCGGAATCATCTGCAGATGCGGGAAGCTGGGCGTGCGGATGCGCGTGCGATAGCTCATCGTGCTGCCGTCGGAGGTCAGGTAATAGCTGTTCAGGCCCTTGGTGGCCTCGATCGCGAAATAGCCCTCGCCCGGTGGAATCACCGGACCCCAGGAGACGTCGAGGAAGTGGGTGATCAGCGTCTCGATGTCGTGCAGCATGCGATCCTTGGGCGGCGGGCAGGTCAGCGGATGGTCGGCTTTGTAAGGGCCCGCCGGCATGTTGTCCAGGCACTGCTCGATGATCCGGCAGCTCTGCCGCAGCTCCTCGGCGCGCACCACGCAGCGGTCGTAGCAGTCGCCGCGGCTGGCCAACGGCACCTCGAAGTCGAAATTCTCGTAGCCCGAGTACGGCCGCGCCTTGCGCAGGTCGTAATTGATGCCGGTGGCGCGCAGACCGGGCCCGGTGACGCCCCACTCGATCGCCTCGCGCGCCGTGTAGTCGGCCACGCCGATGGTGCGCGCGCGCAGGATGCCGTTCTTCAGCGCCGCTTTTTCGTACTCGCGCAGCCGCTTCGGGAACCAGTCTAGGAACTCGCGCACCAGCCGGTCCCAGCCTTGCGGCAGATCCTGAGCGACGCCGCCGATGCGATACCAGGCCGGATGCATGCGGAACCCGGTGACTGCCTCGATGACGTCGTAGGCCTTCTGCCGGTCGGTGAACATGTAGAAGATCGGCGACATCGCGCCGACGTCCTGCGCGTAGGTGCCGTAGAACAGCAGGTGCGAGGTGATGCGGAAAAACTCCGCCATCATCACGCGGATCACCTTGACCCGATCGGGCACCACGATGCCCGCCAGCTGCTCGACCGCCAGCACGTAGGGCAGGTTGTTCATGACGCCGCCGAGGTAGTCGATGCGGTCGGTGTAGGGAATGAACGAGTGCCAGGACTGGCGTTCGGCCATTTTCTCGGCGCCGCGGTGGTGGTAGCCGATGTCCGGCACGCAGTCGAGGATCTCCTCGCCGTCGAGCTGCAGCACGATGCGGAACGCACCGTGCGCCGATGGGTGGTTGGGGCCGAGGTTCAGGAACATGAAGTCGGCTTCTTCGGAGTGCCGCTGCATGCCCCAGTCCTCGGGATTGAAGCGCAGCGCCTCCTGCTCCAGATCCTGTTTCATCGCGTCCAGCGTGTACGGGTCGAACTCGGTGGCCCGCGCGGGATGGTCCTTGCGCAGCGGGTGTCCCTGCCAGGTCGGCGGCAGCAGGATACGCTTCAGGTATGGGTGGCCGTCGAAGACGATGCCGAATAGATCCCAGACTTCGCGTTCATACCAGTTGGCGTTGGCCCACTGTTTGGCGATCGACGGCAGGTGCGGGGTCTCACCCTTGAGCGCGACTTTGATGCGGATGTCGCCGCCACCGCGAGTTTCAATATCGCGGTCGATTGACAGCAGATGATAGAACACCGTGAAGTCGGCCTCTGGCAACCCTTCGCGGTGTCGGCGCAGGCGCTCGTCGACGGCGGACAAATCCAGCAGCATGCCATAGGGTTTTGGCACGCCCAGCTTCAGGACGTGCAGAACCTCCGCCAGTTTCTGAGATGGCGTCCACAGCGTGGGTATGCCGTCGGCGGTCGGCTGCAGGATGAACGTCGTTTCGCCAAAACGCGCGTAGAGCTCCCGCACCACCGGCGGCAGCGTCGTCGGCGGCGTGGCCGGCAGAGCCGGGGCGTCGTCGGCCATCGGCTCTACACCTGGTCCGGTGTGCGCAGGGTGGTCTGGCGGCGCCGTTCTTCGGCGTTCAGATCACGCTGGGACGGCAACGGCGCGCGGTAGACACCCTGATCGCCGACCACCCACGACAGCGGCCGGCTCTCCTTGCCGATGGTCTGCTGCAGCATCAACAAGCCCTGCAGGAAAGCCTCCGGCCGCGGCGGGCAGCCGGGCACGTAGACATCCACCGGCAGAAACTTGTCGACGCCCTGCACCACGGAATAGATGTCGTACATGCCGCCGGAATTGGCGCAGGAGCCCATCGAGATCACCCAGCGCGGCTCCAGCAACTGTTCATACAGCCGTTGCACCACCGGCGCCATTTTGATGAAGCAGGTGCCGGCGATGACCATCAGGTCCGCCTGACGCGGCGACGCGCGGATCACTTCCGCGCCGAAGCGGGCGATATCGTGCGGCGCGGTGAAGGCGGTCGCCATTTCCACGTAGCAGCACGACAGTCCGAAGTTGTAGGGCCAGATCGAGTTCTTGCGGCCCCAGTTGACGAAATCATCAAGTTTGGCGAACAGCAGATTTTTATGTACCTGCCGTTCGACGAAGCTCTGCTTGGCGGTCGGCGCCAACCGCCGCTTCTCAGCCTGCAGGTCGATCCGGGTCAACGTGTATTCCATCAATTAACCTCCCGCCCGCGCTTCGCGTTCGGCAGCGTCGCGCAGGCGGCGCTTGCGGCCCTCCGGCGCCCAGTCCAGTCCACCGAGGCGCCATACATACACCAGACCGCCGAGCAGGATGGCGATGAAGATGGTGGCCTCGGTAAATCCGGCCCAGCCGTCTTCACGCATGGTGGCTGCCCAGGCATACAGAAACACCGCCTCCAGATCGAAGATCACAAAAAACATTGCCACCAGATAGAACTTGGCCGAAAACCGCAGACGGCCGCTGCCGACTGAGACGATCCCCGATTCGAAAGGCTCGTCCTTGGCACGGCCTTGCGCGCGTCCGCCGAGCACCCACGACAACCCCAGCATGAGCAGCGTGATGCCGAGTACCGCTACCGAATAGACGGCGAATGACCACGTTTGTACGTCCGGGCCTGACATGGTGCCCACGTCTCCTTATTCTGGCGGTTTGAACACGAATCCCAGGTCGCTGAGGCCGTCGGCAGCGGAGCTGGCGGCACATTCCTGCAGCGGCCTCGTCGAACGAAAGTATTGTACCCAACTCGCCCGCCCGTCGCAGCCACTGACAACGCATGCCGGGGCTGCCTGCTGCGACGCCAGGCCACGGGACGAATTCCCGGTGCGCGTTTTTCGCCCGCTGCGTGTAGTTTCTGGTGCCGTGTGCGCTTTGCCTGCGGCGGCGCCATGACGGAAAGCGGGAACTGAACCAGGCGCGGGCGGAAAGGCAACGGCGGGTCGCGGCCATGCGGCAGGGGGCGGAGGGATTACTCGGCCGTTCGGGCAGGGCAGTGGTCACAAACCCCCAGGTTGTATCGGGTCGATAAAGGGCGCCGGAGGTCATCCGGCGCCAAAATCGTCGCCTCCGGCACGGACCGGAACGACGCTGCCCGCCAGGCAGCGGCGAGGAGGAGCATTCCCGCCGATAAAGCGGTCAGGCGCTGCCGCTGTCTGGCTGGAGAGGCTCATCCCGTTGGTGTGGGCGTGCCGATACGCGTGCCTGGCTTGAACAGCGCCCAGCTGAACCAGAACAATTTATTGAAATGAGGAATCGGTTCGAGCGTTTTTCCGTGCGCAGACCCTTCAACACCCTTTCCGGTCACCGCCCATAGGCCTCCGGTTTCCTGGTCGCGCACAAGCGTGGGTGCTCCGGGATCGTTCCAGGGTTCGAAGGTCAGCGTGGCGGAGTCAAGCCGACGCGAAAAAACCCCCACAACGTCGTGTTCGTTATCGTATAGCAACACAATCGGCTTGCCACCGACAACGTCATTCAATACCGGATGTTGACGAACAAGCTCCAGCGGGTAACCACAGGAATCCGCGTTAATTTCCACGCCGACGACAAATGACATGGCTGGTAATCGACTGTCTAGCTGCCCCTGGATTCGATGCCACGGTTTTGATCGTTTGGAAAGTTTGGCAACCGGGATCAACATTTGCAGCATCTTGGCGACCATCTTGTCGCGTAAAGTGATGTGAGGGGCGTAGTAGAGGCTGGTTTCTGGGTGCAATTTTTTCCATTCCTCCCAGGTTGTCTGCGCTACTGGATAAGTATCCAGTGATTTTCCCACATCAGGCCCGTCAATAACCTTGCCGTCGAGTTGCTGTATAAAGTTATCCATGGCTTTGTCATAATAAATAATGTTATTGTTGTAGGCAGTTACGCTCATCAGCTTCAATGGACGCCCGTTCAACTCTGATTTAAATGCGATTCCGCTATTGCACAAGATGCAATAGGAAATCGTCATCGGCATGTTGTCGATCGTATCGGTAAAATAATGGGGCCGGGCTATGGCATCACGCGGATATGCACGCACTTTATTACCGTAAACCAACCCCAGGACCACGTCGTCAGGATGCAAAATCCGATCGGCTTCCGCCGCCGTCAGAACCCGTTGCCGACTCGGTGGAGTCATTACGTACGGTACGTATCCACTCCAGAACAGTAAAGTGAGTACGCCGATTGTGATGAGAGTCGTCCATAACCACGTGGGATTCGGTGTAGCAAGAAAATGATAAATGGCGTTGTCCGTTCCCATCGCCCCGTGGCTTCCAAGTACGCCAATTAAACCGCTCAGCAAAATAGCGCCAAAGCAGATCCAGGTGAACGCCCACAGCATGCGGCGATGCCGATAAATTGAGATCTGCGTTCGTCGTGAAACATTGACCAGATCGATGGTCATCGGTGAAAACGGCAGAAAGATGGCCAGAGCAGTTGTCAGGCCAATGATATACAAAGTGGCGTTCAGAGCGGTTACTGCTATTCGAAGTTCCATGTCAGCCCCATCCCAGCTGAGAAGATGCTGCCATCGGCGCGGAGTCCACCGGTGGTTACTTTGCCGTTGTAGGCGTAAGAAGCGTTCGTATCGATGCGCACGACCCGGCTGAGCTGGTATCCCATGCCGATCGAAACGCTATCGCGCCAATATCCATCGGTAATCGTAGCTTGCGCAGCGGAAAGAAAAGCCGGGTTTACCGGAACTGCGCCGGCCCCCGGGACGTTGACTGTGCGCAACCCGTCGAACGTGTTACCTAGTCTGTTGGCGTTCTTTAGCAAGTTGCTGCCATAGCTGTAGCCCGCACGCATGGTAAGGCGCCGATCAAAATAGGGTAGGATTTGCTGGACGCCGAGCGACACCACGCTTTGGTTCTTCCAAACATCCTGATACCCTTTCGCGGAATTCCAGTTCTTGAAGCGGTAATCCACTTCAATCAATGTGCCTTTTAGCCAATCTGAATCCGGAAACAGTTGAGAAAATAGGCGAGGAGTGGTCGCGATTCCGAATGTTGCTTCCCGAGGCTGCTGGAAAGTCAGGCCGGAAGTGACTCCAGGGCTGGTCTCAATAACCCTGGCGTAGTGGACATTCATCTCGCTCTTGTAGGTGGCGCCGATCATGATCGGCCCGAAATCGTAGGTGGTGCCCAAGGTGCCGCTGATGCCAAATCCGTTCACCGAAGCGCTGTTTTGCACCAAGCCTGCTTGCAGAGCCGCGATGCCTACCGTCATCCCGGCTCCGAGGCTGAAACGAGGCGTGATCCGGTAGGCGGCTGACATATTGGCTCCAAACAGCTTGAGATCCGCAATCAGTGGGGGGAATCCCGGCTGATCGCGAAAATCGGAACCAAGGCCCGAGACCCCGGTCAGGCCGCCTCCCAACACCAGGTTTGGCGTTATGCGTTGGAGAAATGCCGCATGCGGGATGGCAGCTGCCGTCAGATGCGATTTGCCGAACGCACCAGGAGCGACGAATGGATTCGGGTTGGAAATTGAATTGGTCGCTTTCAGGTCCGGACTTACATAAGATCCGCCGAAAGTAAAAGCATACGAGCCTTGCAACTGTGCGAGAGTTGACGGATTGCCGAAAAGCATTGCAACCGGATCCTGCGGCCTGACAACGCCGACACCTTCCATGCCGCCTGCCGCCGGAGTCTCGGTGGTGTCGAACTCGGATCCTCGTGGACCAGCCTGGATCACACCAGGATAAAGATTTGCCAGAGTTGCGAGCCAAACTATTGCAGTCGAACTTGTAAGCCAAGCGCTGCGTCGATGAATACTCTTGTATTTCATTGAATTCTCCTCCGCGTGGTTATTTGAATCTCAGCTCACGACTAAAACCTCTTGTTGCGTTGTAGTTGGTTGAAAGCCACGTTCCGGCGAACGATGTGTTATGCCGATCGTTATCGGGTTGTGGATTCAGGCCAACGATTGAGCGTCGATGCTGTAAATCTTGCGCAGATCATTGAGCATGGCGCGCTCGTCACCCTTCCAGATTCCTTGATTGCCGAGGTAAATGTCGGCCAAAGATTCACGCCCCATCACGCGGCGAATGAAATTGAGAATGGTGTCGGCTACCAGCAACGGCTGATCGGTGTGTGCGAAATGTCCAGCCCGGGGGATATAGGCGATTTGTACGTCATCCGTACCCAACACGTGTGCAAAGCGTTGGGTCTGGGCCGCCGGCATCATGTTGTCGTATTCGCCCCATCCGATCAGGGCCGGCACGGTGATGCGGCTGTAGTCGACGCCGCGGGGATTGCGCCGCGGGCAATAGGGTAGCAGCAGGGCCGGACTCAGTATCGCAGCGCGATCGGCGAGCACGCGCATGTTGTGGACGTTCTGCCTGAGCGTGACCGAACTGGCCACGTCGGTAACCCCGTCGTTCGCGTTGTTGCGGTGGTAATCCCCTTCGACATAGGGGAACGTCAGCAGTCGGAGTTTGTACTGGTTGTATACCGCGGGATTCCAGACCATGGTTTTCAGGATCTGCACCAGCGTCTGATCAAACGCGCCGAAAAGCTGGGCAAACAGCTGGTCACCCTCGGCCGTGTTCGGTATCTGCGAAGCACGGCCGATGGCCTGGATCTCATTGACCGGGTAGCCGTCGAATGCAATGGCGTCGAACTGGATCAGGGCGTTCAGGCGATCGTTGTGCGCCGCGGCATAATGCGATGCGATGCCGCTGCCCCAGTCGTCTGCGATGAGAATAAATTTGCGGCCCGGATACTCGTGCTGCATCAGCTTGTCGATGTAGTCGACATCGTGATTCCAGTGCCAGCAGTCATTCGGTTTTGGATCGCGCCGCCGGCCGTACAGGCGCGGCTGTGTGCTCTCGCCCATGCCCAGCATGTCGATGGCGATGGTTTCGCAGAAGCGCCCCAGGAAGCGCTGTACTTCCTCCCACTGTCCGCGATTGCACGGCACACCGTGAATCAGCAGACATAGCGGCCCGCGATCGCCGACTTTGGTCCAGGCGATCTCGAACTCGTTGGTCCAATGAGTCTCGGGGGTACCGGGCCAGCCGGTTTGCACCAACCCTTCCCAGGGAGCCTGATACTTGAAGCGGCCGTAGGTGGTTTTGCTGCAACGGCGGTAGACATTCAGGTCGACGTCGTGACCCGCAGCCCTCACCGGCGCGTGGCTCAGAGCACTATAGAAATCGTGAGTTTTCATGTTCAAGATTCATCTCCTCCGATGTTGGCGTTTACCCCTGCCGGTTGTTGGGCTCGGGGCTCCAGGTAACGCTGCGGTTAGGGGTCATGAGCGGGCCTGGGACGAAAACTGCAGGTGAATCCGGCGCGGATCATGGTCGTCTGCATCGCATACGCGGTCGTTCGCTGCCGAGCCCGGTTGCAGAGCGTGCGGTTGATCAAGTTCAGATGGATGGGGCGGACACAGGGGCGCGAGACGAGCGGCGCATCAAGGCGCCCGTTCATGACCCTGCGCTTCAGCCCCTCGTTCATGATCATTTATGTCAATAGAAGAATAACAATGTTCTAAAAGATAAGCTCAGAACAAGTTTCAACTGTCAAGTGAGCAGAAGGACGGGGTTGCCACGCCCATGATCTGGAAGGCATAGATTTTGGGCGAAGACTCTTCAACAGGGCGTTGACGGCGCTATTGGGATGAATAGGAAGGATGAGATTTGATAAGGTGGGAGGCGGGCTGCGCGCGCCGGGCGCCATCGGTGGTGCATCGGCAAACAACCTTAAGGAGGTTCAAGGCGATGAGCAGGATGACCACCGCAACCATCGAGCACGGGCAATTGCTCAATATCAAACAAGCCGCCGCACTGCTGAACGTGAGTGAGGTGTCGCTGCGGCGCTGGACCGATTCCGGCAGGCTGGCCTGTGTGCGCATCGGGGCAAAACGTGAGCGCCGCTTCCGTCGAGGCGATCTGCTGGCGTTTCTGGAGGAGCCTGCCGGTTCCTCGAGTTCGATCATGCACAATCAGACGCCGGGTGCGGATGGCCATCGTGCGAGCCTTTCGATTGAAGGCATCACCATCGACTATGGCAGCCACCTGTGCGCCTTCTACGAGAGCGATCTCGGCCGTCTCAAGCTGGCCGTGCCTTATCTGGCTGATGGGTTGCGCACCGGCGACCTTTGCTACCTGGTCGCCTCGCGCGAGGTGCAGGAAACCATCCTGGAGAACCTCCGCGAGGTCTACGCCGGTGTGGATGCGGCGGTGGACCAAGGGCGGCTGGCCTTGTGCGACGGCATGCCGAGTGTGCAGAAGATCTACGAGTACTTCGAACGCAGTTTCGTCATGGCCATGCGCAGCGGCGGGCAGGCGTTGCGCGTACTGGGCGACATGGCCTGGTTTCTCGACGAAGACATGGGAGTGCCCGAGCTGGTCGAGTTCGAAACCCGTTACAACCATTCGCTCGCGCACCAGTTCCCGGTGGTGAGCCTATGTCAGTATGACGCGCGGCGTTTTTCGGGAATGGGGGTGGTGAACGCGCTGAAATGCCACGAAGACACTTTCAAGCATCCGTTTGCGCGTTTTCTCGGCGTCTGAGCCGGCACGGCTTCCCATAGACTCGGGCCTTCTTCGCCATCGGCTGATGGCGCGCCCAGCCGGTGCGAGGATGTCCCGAATAGGCTCCACGCAGATCGAACCGAGGAACGATGCAAGGGCGCCGTCAACCACCGCGACTGCTACCGCGCCCAATATCCGGCCGGCACTCAGTCCACACGAAACTGGATGAAGAATCTACAATCTCTGGCCGGCGAATTGCCGTCGCGCCTTGCCGATCCATCCTTGCCGACGCCCGATGAAACTGCCGCCGCTGCGCCTGAAACCGCACGAAGACCGCCGCCTGCGTGCCGGCCACCTTTGGGTGTACGCCAACGAGGTTGACACTGACCGCACGCCGCTGACCGGCTTTGCTGCCGGGGCACTTTGCCGCGTCGAGGACGTTCGCGGCGCCGTACTTGGGGTGGCTTACGTCAATCCGCACACTCTGCTGTGCGCACGGCTCCTGTCGGGCCGCGGCGAAGCACAGATCGACCGCGACTGGATCGCCCGACGTCTGCGCGCGGCGCTGGCGCTGCGCGAGGCCGTCTATGATCGACCGTATTACCGCCTGATCCATGGTGAGGGCGACGGTCTGCCTGGGCTGGTCGTCGATCGGTACGGCGATCAGCTCGTCGTGCAGATCAATACCGCCGGTTTCGAGCGGCTCAAGGCGCCGCTGCTGGAGGCGCTAGGCGAAGTCGTTGTGCCGCAGGGCATCCGCTTGCGCAACGACACACCGATGCGCCGGATCGAGGGTTTGTCGTTGTACCTGGAGACAATCGGTGCAGCGGCCGAATGGATCGAACTGGACGAAGGCGGTGTGCGCTTCACGGTGCCGCTGGCCTCAAGCCAGAAGACCGGCTGGTTCTTCGACCAGCGCGACAACCGCGAACGGCTGGCGCGCTATGCCCGCGGTGCGCGCGTGCTGGATCTGTACGCTTACATCGGCGCCTGGGGTTTGCGCGCCGCCGGTTTGGGCGCCGCAGGCGTCGTCTGCGCCGACGCTTCGGCATCGGCGCTGGAGGCTGCCCGCGCCAACGCCGATTTGAACGGCGTGACGTTGGAGACGCTGCAGGGCCAGGCGCTGGAGGTGCTCAAGGCGCTCGCCGCCGAGGAGCGGCGTTTTGAGCTGGTCATCGTCGATCCGCCGGCGCTGATCAAGCGCAAGCGTGACGCGGCTTCCGGTCTGAGCCATTACCAACGGTTGAACCGCGCGGCGCTGGAGCTGGTGACGCCGGGCGGGGTGCTGGTGTCGTGCTCGTGTTCGTTTCACCTCGACGCGGCCGAGCTGCAGCGAGTGTTGTTGCGTGCGGCGCGTGGTGCCGGCCGCCGGCTGCAGATTCTGGAGATCGGCGGGCAGGGACCGGATCATCCGGTGCACCCGGCGATTCCGGAGACGCGCTATCTGAAGGCGTTCTTCTGCCGGTCGATGCCCGAGTAGCCGGCGCCGGCTAGAATCAGGCGATGCTCGTCCACCCCGACATCGACCCGGTCGCGTTCGCGCTGCCGGCGTTTACCGTATTCGGCCACACCGTGCACCTGCAGGTGCACTGGTACGGCCTGATGTACCTGCTCGGTTTCTACGGCTTCTGGTGGCTCGGTACGCGCCGCGCCCGCTACCCGCACGTGAACTGGCCGCACGAGCGGGTTGGGGATCTGCTGTTTTATGCGGTCCTTGGGGTGATTCTCGGCGGCCGGCTGGGCTACACGCTGTTCTACGCCTACACGCCGGACGGCCGCTGGTTGGAGGCGCTGGATCCGACCTACGTGTTCAAAGTCTGGGACGGCGGCATGAGCTTCCATGGCGGGTTGATCGGCGTGATCGTGGCGATGATCGTGTTCGCACGCCAGCGCGGATTGCCGTTCTGGGAAGTGGCCGATTTCGCGGCCGTGATCACGCCGTTCGGGCTGTTCACCGGGCGTATCGGCAATTTCATCAACGGCGAGCTGTGGGGCAAGGTCACCAGCCTGCCCTGGGGCATGGTGTTCCAGGAAGCCCACGACGGTTTGCCGCATCATCCCAGCCAGCTCTACGAGGCCGCGCTGGAGGGGCTCGGGCTGTTGACGCTGCTGTGGTGGTTCGGCCGCAGCCCGCGGCCGCGCATGGCCATCAGCGGCCTGTTTTTGCTCGGCTACGGCTGCATCCGCTTCGGACTGGAATTCGTGCGACTGCCGGATCCGCAGTTCGGTTATTTGCTCTGGGGCTGGGTGACGATGGGGCAGGTTCTCAGTCTGCCGATGATCGCCTGCGGGCTGCTGTTCCTCTACTGGTCTTACCGGCGCGGCGCAGGCACCGCCGGGGCGGGTTGATGCGCCAGTACCTCGATCTGCTGCGCCGGACCCTGGAGCAGGGTGCAGAGAAAGCCGATCGCACCGGCACCGGCACCCGCAGCGTATTCGGTTCTCAGATGCGTTTCGACCTCGGCGCAGGTTTCCCGTTGGTGACGACGAAGAAACTGCACCTCAAGTCCATCATCGTCGAACTGCTGTGGTTTCTGCGCGGCGACACCAACGTCGATTTTCTGCGCCGCCACGGCGTGACGATCTGGGACGAATGGGCCGACGACAACGGCGATCTGGGGCCGGTGTACGGCCGTCAGTGGCGTTCTTGGCCGACCGCCGACGGCCGGCAGGTCGACCAGATCGACAATCTGCTGCAACAACTGCGGGACAACCCGGACTCGCGGCGGCTGATCGTCTCGGCCTGGAACGTCGGCGAGTTGGAGACAATGGCGCTGGCGCCCTGCCATTGCCTGTTCCAGTTCTATGTCGCACCCGATGGGAACGGTGTCCGCCGCCTGTCGTGCCAGCTTTATCAGCGCAGCGCGGATGTTTTTCTCGGCGTGCCGTTCAACATCGCCAGCTACGCGCTGCTGACGCTGATGATCGCGCAGGTCCGCGGTCTGGCGCCCGGCGAGTTCGTGTGGACCGGCGGCGACTGTCATCTTTATCTCAATCACTTGGAGCAGGCCAGGCTTCAGTTATCGCGCCAGCCACGCGCCTTACCGCAGATGAGGTTCAACCCGGAGGTGCGCGACTTGTTCGCGTTCCAGCTCGCGGATTTCGAGCTGGTTGGCTATGAGCCGTATCCTCACATTCCGGCTCCGGTCGCGGTATGAGTCGCCGTCCCTGGCGCGACGCAGGTGCCATCGATGAGCCCCGGCCCGGCCATCCATGGCCGGGCGTTCGCGCCGACCGCGAGCAGTGCTCGCGCAGCGTCTGCGCTCACCCCCACATTCCGGCAGCGGTCGCTGTTTGAGCAGGTCGGTGTCGAGCGACCTGGTCTTGATTGCCGCTTTGGATGAAGGCGGTCTGATTGGCCGCGGCGGCGGGATGCCGTGGCATCTGTCCGAGGATCTCAGGCGCTTCAAGCGGCTGACTGTTGGCAACACGGTGCTGATGGGGCGCAAGACCTTTGAGTCGATCGGTCGGCCGCTGCCCGGGCGGCAGAACTGGGTGCTGAGCCGCGACCCGGCTTTTGCGCCGACTGGATGCCGCGTGTTCGCCGCACTCGAGGCCGCGCTGGCGGCCGAAGCCCATGGCACGTTGTTCGTGATCGGCGGCGCCGAGTTGTACCGTCAGACACTGCCGCAGGCCGACCGGCTGGAGCTGACCTGCATCCACATCCGGCTGGACGGCGACACTTGGTTCCCTGCATTCGACACCGGAAAATGGCGTGAAATCACCCGCGAAGATCATCCTGCCGACGCACGCCACGCCTTTGCCTTCAGCTTTGTCACGCTGGAGCGCCGCGATAAGATTGGCGCCGCGGACACCCAAAAAACACGAGGGGATCATGGCCGATCTGAAAGTCCAGTTCGAACGAGCCCAGCAAGACGTTAAAACGCTGACCAAACGCCCGGCCAACGAAGACATGCTGTACCTGTACAGTCACTACAAGCAGGCCACCGAGGGGGATGTGAAAGGCGGTCGCCCGGGCATGCTCGATCCGGTCGGACGCGCCAAATACGATGCCTGGGCGAAACTCAAGGGCCACAGCCGCGACGAGGCGATGAAGGCGTACGCGGCCAAGGTGCAAGCGCTGCTAAAGAGCCAAAAGTAGAGCCGGTCAAGCATGCGCCGTTCGCTCGTCCTCTCGATCTGCCGGCAGGCACGAACAAGGCTGGCCTGCACGCTCACGACGACGCTGCGCCATTCGGTTACTTCTTTAATTACCTGATCAGCGCGGCGGCGCCCAACACCAGTACCACGATGACGAGGATGCCGATCAGTCCGGTTACCGTTAGCCAGATGCCGCCCATCATATGTCCGACGGCGCCGTAACCGCCGTGCATGCCGTTGCCCATGCCGCTAGGCATGGTGCTCGCCGGCTGCGCCGATGTCAGCAGTGCGAACAGTCCAAGGCAGTCACCACGATGCTGTCGCCGAACCGATATAGCCGGATTCGCACTCGCCGATGCAGCAGTGATGCTGTTGGCAAACTGGTGTTTTGAGCGCGACTCGCAGTCCACGTACACGGTCGGAGTTTGTGCATCATCCGTTCTGTAATTTGGCTTGAAGCAGTTAGAGGCCCGATAGTGCCCGGGCGTACGATCCACCTGCCATGCCGCGCATGAACAGCGCCTGGAAGATACTCCAACCGAACCCGAAACCCAGCACGTACTCCAGTGCGATATCGTCAAATCCCGACAGATCGATGAGACCGGCGATAACGGCTCCGGCCAGGATGCCGATGCCGTCACCCGCTACGCAGTGCATGGTCGAACCTAATACCTGCCGCCAGCGGATCGCCGTGTAGCGCTCATGCAGGCCGGGTAGCGGTTCGCGGCAGCCCAGCACGTACAGGAAGGCGCCGATCGGTCCCGTGTACGCGGTGAGCAGGACGAATCCCCATTTGAGCACCGCCGATTCTGGCGTGGAGCGGATGTCGATCGCCACATACAGCAGCGAAATCGCCGTCAGAAAAAACCACAGCAGCATCAAGCCATTGAGCATTTATAGCACTCCAAGGCACGCCGTCAATTCGAATTGAAACCGTGGCCGGCGCATCGCTCATGCAGCCCGATGGGGTCGACGTTTCTCTCGACGCCATTCCCACAACAGATAGACAGCCGGGATCACCAGCATCGTCAGCACCAGCGCGCTGATCATGCCGCCGACCATCGGCGCGGCGATGCGGCGCATTACTTCGGAGCCGGTGCCGCTGCCGAACATCACCGGTAATAGGCCGGCGATGATGGCGGTTGCGGTCATCGAGATCGGTCGCAGGCGCAGCAGCGCGCCGTCGCGCACGGCGTTGCGCACGCCTTCAAAGCTCGAGGGGTTCGATTCCGTTTCGCAGCGTTTGAGATAAGCAGCAACGGATTGGTTGAGGTAGATGACAAGCACCACGCCGATTTCGACGGTGACGCCGGCCAGCGCGATGAAACCTACAGCCACCGCCACCGACAGGTTGTAGCCGAGCAGGTACAGCAACCAGATGCCGCCGGTCAATGCCATCGGTAGCGTGCCCATGATGATCAGCGCCTGCGCGACGCTGCGGAACGCCAGGTACAGCAGAAACGCGATCAGTGCGAGCGTCACCGGCACGATCAGCGCGAGACTTTTCCTGACCTTCTGCATGTATTCGTATTGCCCGGACCAGGTCAATGAATAACCGGGAGGCAGTTTGATTTGGGCCGCCACCACTTTCTTGGCCGCCTCGACGTAAGAGCCGACGTCGCGGCCGGCGATGTCGACGTAGGTCCAGCCGGTCGGCTGTGCCGCTTCGCTCTTGATCATCGGCGGGCCGTCCTCGATGTACACCTTCGCCACGTCGCCCAGGGTGACGTTGCCGCCGCGGGCGGTGACGATCGGCAGTTGCCGCAGCGTCGCCACCGAGTCGCGCCAGTCGCGCGGATAGCGAATGTTGACCGGGTAGCGCTCCAGGCCCTCGACCGTTTCGGTGACGTTCATGCCGCCGATGGCGGTGCGCACCACGTCCTGCACGTCGCTGATGTTGAGGCCCAGCCGCGCGGCCCGCTCGCGATTGATGTCGATGTCGATATAGCGCCCGCCGGCCACGCGTTCGGAATACACCGAGGTGGTGCCGCGGACCTGCGGCAGCACTTTCTCGAGCTGCTCGCCGATTTTCTGGATCACGGCCAGGTCCGGCCCGCCGACTTTGATGCCGACCGGCGTCTTGATGCCGGTGGACAGCATGTCGATGCGGGTCTTGATCGGGAAGACCCAAGCGTTGGTCAGGCCAGGCAGCTTGACACGTTGCTCCAGTTCCCTGCGGATGTCGGCCGTGGTGATGCCTGGGCGCCACTCGGACTTCGGTTTGAACTGAACGATCGTTTCGTCCATCGACAACGGCGCCGGGTCGGTGGCAGTCTGTGCGCGGCCCATCTTGCCGAAGGCGGTTTTCACTTCCGGTACGCTCATGATCAGCTTGTCGGTCTGTTGTAGCACCTGCCGCGCCTTGTCGGCCGAGATTCCGGGCCGGGCCGAGGGCATGTACAGCAGGTCGCCCTCATCCAGTGATGGCATGAACTCCGATCCCAACTGAGACGCCGGCCAGATGCTGACCAACATCAGCAGGCTTCCGGCGATAACGATCAGCCACGGCACTCTCACCACCGCTGCGATCATCGGCCGGTAGAGTATCGTCAACAGGCGGTTGATCGGATTGCGGTGTTCCGCCGTGATCCGGCCGCGGATGAAATAGCCCATCAATACCGGCACCACGGTGATCGCCAGAATCGCCGCGGCCGCCATCGAATACGTCTTTGTGAACGCAAGCGGCGCAAACAACCGGCCCGCCTGCTCCCGCAACGTGAACACCGGCAGAAAAGAAACGGCGATGATCAGCAGCGCGAAGAACAGCGGCGGGCCGACTTCTACAGTCGCATCGGCGACAATGCGCCAGCGGTTGACCGCGCTAACTTCCTCGCGTTCGAGGTGTTTGTGCAGATTCTCGATCATGACGATGGCGCCGTCGACCATCGCGCCGACGGCGATGGCGATGCCGCCCAACGACATGATGTTGGCGTTCAAGCCTTGCAGTTGCATCACGATGAACGCCATCAGAACGCCGACCGGTAAGCTGACGATGGCGACGATCGCCGAGCGCAAGTGAAACAGGAATACGGCGCAGACCAAAGCCACGACGATGAATTCTTCAAACAGCTTCTCGCGCAGATTTCTGATCGCCTTGCCGATCAGCTCGGAGCGGTCGTAGGTCGGCACGATCTGCACGCCGGGCGGCAGACTGGCTTTCAGCGCAGCCAGCTTGGCCTTGACGCCGTCGATGACCTTTTGCGCGTTCTCGCCGTAGCGCATGACGATAACGCCGCCAACCACCTCGCCCTGACCGTTGAGCTCGGCAATCCCGCGCCGAATCTGCGGGCCGCGCCGTACCGTCGCCACGTCCTTGAGCTGTACCGGCGTGCCGTTTGCGTCCGTCTTCAGCGGCACCTCGAGCAGGTCCTTGATGCTCTGGATATAACCGCTGGCGCGCACCATGTACTCGGCCTCTGCCAGTTCGACCACGGCGCCGCCGGTCTCACGGTTGCCGTTCTCAATGGCCCGCTTGACTTGTTCAAGCGTGATTCCGTAAGCGCGCAGCTTGTCCGGATCGATCACCACCTGGTACTGACGCACCATGCCGCCGACGGTCGCTACCTCGGCCACGCCCGGCACCGTCTGCAACTGATATTTCAGAAACCAGTCCTGCAGGCTGGTGAGCTGGCCCAAGTCGTGCTGGCCGGTCTTGTCCACTAGCGCGTACTCGTACACCCAGCCGACCCCGGTGGCGTCGGGTCCGAGGCTGGGATGGGCGTCTGCCGGCAGGCTGGACGCAACCTGGTTGAGATATTCCAGCACCCGCGAACGCGCCCAGTACAGATCGGTGCCGTCCTTGAAGATGATGTAGACATAGGAATCGCCGAAGAACGAATAGCCGCGCACCACCGTGGCGCCGGGCACCGCCAGCATCGCCGTCTCCAGCGGGTAGGTGACCTGATCCTGCACCACCTGCGGTGCCTGGCCGGGATACGGTGTCTTGACGATGACCTGCACGTCCGACAGATCGGGAATCGCATCCACCGGCGTGTGCTGCAGCGTGTACAGGCCGCCGGCGACGACGAAGGCCAGCGCCAGCAGTACGAAGCCGCGATTCTTGAGTGACCAGCGGATGACGGCGGCGATCATGGCTGTTGCGCCTTGGCGTCGAGGGATTGCGCGGGCATCGCCGTCACTCCGCCGCGGCCGGGTGGCCGGCCTGCCGAATCGCCGCGGATCGAATCTCCGGGCGTGCCTTTGCCGGATACGCCGCGACCCGGTGTCGTCGGCGCCTGCGTGCAGCCGGGTTTGCCGGCGCCGAGCCGCAGCGCCGCCGCGTCGACGTTGGCCTCGGAGTCGATCATGAACTGCGCCGAGACGACGACTCGCGCGCCGCTCCACAGACCCTTGAGGATCTGCACCTCGGCGCCGGACTGATAGCCGGCTTCGACCGGGCAGACGTCGAAACGACCGTCGCCAAGCGCGACGATCACGCGCTGGCTCGTGCCGGTGCGGATCAGCGCCTGGGCCGGGATGTACAGCACGTCGCGCCCGGGCGCGGCGAGCATGCGGATGTGCGCGAACATGTTGGGCTGCAGACGCTGGTCCGGATTAGGGATGCGTACCCGCAGCTTGACGGTGCGGGTGATCCGGCTTAAGTCCGGATAGATGTAGTCCACCACGCCGCGCCAGATCCGATCCGGAAAAGCGTCGAAACGCGCCTCGACGTCCTGTCCGGACTTGACCGCGGCCGCCTGGCTTTCATCGACTTCGGCAAGCACCCAGACGTTGCGCAGATCGGCCAATCGCATCACTTGCGTCATCGGTACGACGTAAGCGCCTTCGCGAATCCCCAGTTCGGTGACCACGCCGTCGCTGCCGGCGTGGCGAGCGACCCGGTCTTCGACCGCGCGGGTTTGCCGCAGCCGCCGCACCTGAGCTGCAGTGAAACCCAATGATTCCAGGCGCTGTTCAGAAGCTTCAATCAAGCCGCGGCTGCCGCTGACCAACGCAGTCAGATATTCGCGTTCTGCGGTCGCCAACTTCGGCGAGAACAGTTGGTAGAGCACCTGACCTGCACGCACCCGATCGCCGGCGCTCTTGACTCCGAGCTTCTCGACCCAGCCCTCGGCGCGGGTGTTGATGCTGGTGATGGTGTCCTCGTCGTAGCCGACGTAGCCCACGGTGTCGATCCGGCGCGACAGAGTGCCCTGCAGGACTTCCGCCGTGCGCACGCCGAGGTTGTCGACCACGTTGGGTGCGATGGTGACGTCGGCGCCGGCTGCCGCTGCCGACGTCTGGCCGGCATAGATCGGGATCAGATCCATGCCCATCGGCGACTTGCCCGGCTTGTCGCTGCGGTAACCGGGGATCATCGGGTCGGTCCAGTACAGGATCCTGCGCTGGGCTTCGGTTGCATGGGCGGACGGAACCGATTCCGACGCCCGGTGATGGCCGAGGTAATAGCCGCCGGCACCGACGGCGGCGGTCAGCGCCAGAGTGACGGCGAGGTGGGGGATCGGTCTCATGGCTGAGCGTCCTGTGCCGGAGCCGGCGGCGCTGGAAACAGCGCGCCGCCGGTCTGGTAGTCGAGCGTGGCAAGCTGGGTGAACAGCGTGGCCTGGGCGGCGGCCTGCTCCAGGTCCGCGTCGAGATAACGTTGCTCGGCGGTGATCAGGTTGAGAAAGCTGCCGCCGCTGCTGCTGTAATCGGCTTCGGCGGCCTGCAGGTTCAGGCGGCTCAGCGGCAGCAGCCGATCGTCATACAACCGCAAGGTCTGCCGGGCTTGTTCAGCGGCGGCGTAGGCCTGTTGCAACTCGCTGAGCAGCCGGGCCCACGCATCCTGCCATTGCGACTGGCTCTGGTGAAGTTCCGCATTGGCCTGGTCCAGCCAGGCGTTGCGTTTCTTGAGATCGAACGGCAGGTTGATCGCCACGCCGGCGGTCCAGCGTTTGACCGGCGGATCCATCACGCCACGATAGTCGGCGAATAGCCGGAAGTCCGGGTAGTACTTCTTGCGGGCCAGCGAGACCTGGTTTTTACGCGCGGCGATCTCGGCGTCGAGGCTTTTGAGTTGCGGATAGCGCGCCAGCGCCGCCGCGCGCAGTTGGGAGAAACCCGGCAGAATTTGCGTGGACGGCAGCCCGGCCGGCGGCGGCAGCGGCGCATCAGGCTCGCGGTTCAGCAGCCCGTTAATCGCCGCCTGAACCTGGCGTCGGCGGCGTTCCAGCTCCAGCGCCTGGTTCTGCAGCCGCGTGCTCTCGACCTCGGCCTGCAATACGTCCTGTTCCGGTGCCTGGCCGCTGGCGTAGGCGGTTTCGGCGACCTGGGTCAACCGCTTCAGCAGGGTTTGGTTACGTTCGTTGATCGCCATCGCACAGTGCACGTAGTCCCACTGCGCGTATGCGGCGCGCGCTTTGGCGGCGAGCTGCAGGCGGAAATCTTCCGCCTGCTGGGCGGCCGATTCGGCCAGCGACCGCGCCACACTGCGCTTAAGACGCAGCGTGCCAGGCCAGGGGATGGCCTGGCTGATCTGCCCGACCTCCCGCAGGTCAACCTGGTTCGAGGCGAGGGTCTCGGGGGCCAGGCCGAAGGTCAGCGTCGGATCTTCCAGCGCGCCGGCGGGATAGATCTGTGCATCCGCGGCTTGCACGGCCGAGCGCATCGCGCTGAAACCAGGATTGCGCTCAAGAACCTGGGCAACCAACTCCGATGCAGCCAGTGCGCCGGCGCCCGGCGCATCGTCCGCAGCGCTGTTTTGCGGATCGGCGCTGGCGCGCGCTGCAAGCGCTGCAGGATGCGAATGCGGTGGTTGAGTGGTTGCCGCAGCCAACCCCGGCAGCCACAACAGGGCGAGTGTCACGGCGTATCGCCGCACGGACGTGCGGTCTGGAATCGACATGGAACATCCTCCGCGGTGGGTGATCGCCGGCGCCCAGCGGGTGCCGGCAGGTCAGACGGTCAGCCGGCGTGGAGGATCGGGGGTCGCAGCGGTGGAGTGCAGACGCCTGCGTACAGTGGCGGCGTCGGTAGTTCGGGGATTTCCGCCACTGCCGGCGCAAGACGCGCGACGGTGACAGGGCGTGCCGGACACTGCGCCTGCATCAACGGACAGACGCCGCCGGCGGCGCAGCAGAGCTGTGTCTGGTGGTGACCGGCGGCCGGTAGCGGCCGTTCGCAGATCGACATCAGGCCCTGCCCCTGCTGCCCGGCCGAGCGGCCGCAGCCGGCCACGGCAGCGAGAACGCTTTGCGCGGCCAGCGCCAGACTCAGCAACAGGCACAGCTTGACGGACGGCTTGCGCATCGGCGTAACGGTTTGGTCTGGGCCGGATTCCGCTAACAGATTTCCAGCATAACCGTTTTCAGCATAACCATGGCGATGGCTCCAAGCTCAAACGTTGCCCGGCAGCCTTCAGTAACCGCCACGCCGGCGCCGGGCGATGACTGCGATCATCCGTCGGCGGTCGCGAAGGGACATTGACCGAGATCATATTGGTGCCGGTGCCCACGTTCGCTGTGCTGAAGACGGATCGGTCGTAAGCGTTGCTGCCGGCATCGCGCCGCTGCCGTCGAAAATCGAATGCTGCGGACAGAGCGCACGCCGGCTTATGCTGTGCCGCCTGGTGGGCGGTCCGGACCGTGTTTCCGGCCGTGGCGGCTGGTAGCGCAGCGGAGCGATAAATGAAGATCGATCTCGACCAGTTTCGAGTCCCGCAGGGCAGGCGGGTTCGGCTTCAGCAGTGGCCGACTCGCGTCGGGCCGCTGTGCGCCGATAAGGCCGCTTACCGCAGGGCTCTGGGGCGTCACGTGGCGACGCTGAGCCGTTTGCAGAACGTGCTGTATGCGCACGACCGCTACTGCCTGCTGCTGATCTTTCAAGGCATGGATGCGGCCGGCAAGGACGGCGCGATCCGGCACGTCATGTCGGGCGTCAATCCGCAGGGTTGCCAAGTCTACAGTTTCAAGCACCCGGAGCCGGAGGCGCTGGAGCACGATTTTCTCTGGCGCACGACCAAGTGTCTGCCGGAGCGTGGACGTATCGGCATTTTCAATCGCTCGTATTACGAGGAAGTTCTGATCGTCCGCGTGCATCCCGAAATCCTCGCCGCGCAGCGGCTGCCGGAAGCCGTGGAGCGCGACGAGGATCTATGGAAGCGGCGTTACCGGTCGATCGCCGGGCTGGAGCGCCATCTGCACGAAAACGGCACCCGCATCGTCAAGTTCTTTCTGCACCTGTCGCAGGACGAGCAGCGCAGGCGCTTCGTCGATCGCATCGACGATCCGGACAAGAACTGGAAGCTGAGCTGCGCCGATGTCGAGGAGCGCAAGTATTGGCGGGCCTATCAGCGTGCCTACGAGGACTGCCTCGGCGCCACCAGCGCCGACTACGCACCGTGGTACGTCGTCCCCGCCGACCACAAGGACGACGCCCGGCTGATCATTTCCGAAGCGGTCGTTCACAGCTTGAAGTCGCTGAAGATGGCTTATCCGAAACCAAGTGCGGATGATCGTCGCCGCCTGCAAGCGATCCGCGACGGGCTCGTCGCCGAAGGCTGAGCGTCAGCGTCAAGCCGGATTGGGGATTCCGCCGCCGGAAGCGTTGCCCCGGTTCCCGGTGATCCGCTGCCGGCTAGGCGGTTTGGAAAAGCCCCATGAAGCCGTAATCCATGTGCGACTGCATGTGGCAATGGAACAGGCTCAGGCCCGGCTGGTCGGCGGTAAAGTCGATGCTCATCGTCTGGTAGCTGCCGATCATCGCCACGTCCTTGATGACGCCGGCGGTGGGCAGGCCGGCGATGTCGGTCAGCTCGAAACGGTGCCGGTGCAGGTGGATGGGGTGGATGTCGTCGCTGGCGTTTTTCATCCGCAGGCGGTAGCGGCGGCCGAGCTTCAGGCGCCAGGTTACCGGCATGGTCGCATCGTCGTAGGCGACGCCGTTGATGGTCCAGCGGTTGAAGCCGTGATCGGCGCCGGTCAGTTCGGCGAAAGTCATATCGATCACCTCGTCCGGGGGCACCGCGGTCGCGCCGGGCTCGGCGAAGCGCCGGTAGTCCCAGCGAAACGGCGCCGGCTTGCGCCACACCGGCTCGCCCCGGCGCTGGTTCGGAGCGCCGGCGTATTCGACTACCGCGCCCATGCCGCGGCGGCGGTCCTCGTCGTTGACATCGCCCAGCACCCAGATGCCGGGCTGGTCCATCTCGACGATCGCGCTGATCCGCTCGGCGGCACCCAGCCACAGCACGGGCACCGCCGCGGGACGCGGCACCGGATTGCCGTCCAGGGCCACGACCTTGAACGAGTGGCCGGGCAGGGCGAGGCTGCGGTTCTCGGTGGCGCTGGCGTTGAGCACGTGAAACAACACCCGTTCGCCGCGACCGACGCGGATCGGCTCGCCTTCGCCGAGCATTCTGCCGTTGATCGAGAACAGCGCGTAACCGACCTCGTAGCCGGGTTTGGCGCCGTGCATCAGCGCGCTTTGCAGCTCGTGCTGCGCCTGCGCCCTGAGCGCGGGGTCGATGCCCGTCGGCGCCAGGAAGTCGTAAGGTTTCTCGACGTTCGAAAACAACGGCGCGAACTCCTTGAGCACCAGGAACACTTCGCGGTCGTAGGCGCCGGGCTCGTTTTTCGGTTCGATGTAGACCGGCCCGGCCTGGCCGGAATAGAGCCCCCTTGACAGATCGGCACCGGCACGCACGTGGGTGTGGTAGAAGCGGAATCCCGCCGGACCCGGTACGAGCGCGATGCGGCGCATGCCGTGCGGCGGAATGGACGGCGTGCGCTCCTCGGCGGCGCCGTCGACGTCGTCCGGCACCAGTTGCCCGTGCCAGTGCAGCAGCTCGGGTGTGTCGGTGTCGTTGTGGATGTCCACGGTCACTTGCCGGCCTTCCTCGAAGCGCAGCAGCGGGCCGGGAAACCGGCCGTTGTAGGTCGTCGTCGAGACGATCCGATCCGGCGCCAGTTCGATTAACCCGGTGCCGATGCGCAGGGTGTAATCGGCCGCTTCCGCCGACGCCGGAGCGGGGTCAACGTGGTCGGTCGCGGTTTCCGCGGTGCGGCCGAGTTCAGGCAGGCCGACGGCCAGAGCGGAAAGTCCGGTGGTCTTCAGAAAGCGGCGGCGGTCCATGGAGATACTCCGGGGAAAGGCGGTCAGTCCGTGGCAGCGTTCGACGGCGGCGCCCAGGACAGGAAGCCCGTTTTCACCGGCATCCGCAGGTAAGATACCGCCCGTTTGGCCGGTGCGCACCCGGCACGACGCGCACCTGCCGGGGATCGGTTCGAGGTCATTCTGCAGCAGGCCGAGCGGTACAGTCCTGACTTCCGCGATGTCTTCACTTCACGCCGCTGAGGATGGCCGCGCGCGCCGGCAAGGCTTCCTCGACCTGCACGAGCTGGATGTAGTAGCGCCACAGCTCGGCAGGATCGTTGCCGGTCAGATTCGTGCGCAGCATGTAGCGTTCTTCGCGCCGCCGGATCTGGGCGAGCCGCTCGCGGTTGAGCTGATAGGCGTTCTGCCAAGCGTCGTGGAGGACGTGCAAGGCGAGGTTTACGTCCGAACCCTTTTCCTCCTTCTTCCAAACTTCGACCGAAGGCGGTGGCGGGTTGGCGTGCTCCATCGAGACCCGGTGCCGCAGAAAATGCCCGTAGTACAGTTCGACCAGCGGGCAATACGCTTGCAAGGCGCGGAGGTAGGTATCTTGCCGAACGTTGACGTTGGGATCGCGAGGTGAAGCGCACGCGTGCGGTGAAGTATTTGACCTTCACCAAGACGTTCTGCGGCCCCAAGACCTTCGAGAACAGCGCCGCCAGATCGAGCCACTTCCAGCGCGTTCCGCGAATTTCTCCGTAGTAGAAATTGAAGCCGTCCACGTAGACGATGGTGCGGTAAGGCGGCCGCGACATGTTGTTCTACCCCCCCCAAAGGCTAGGGTCTGTTGACAATTGTTCGACCGCCGCGTTGTGGTCCAAATCGCGCCAGGCAAGGCGGAGGCCGCCGGCCTTGGTGGTT
>JAGWMX010000109.1 GCA_028871525.1 Gammaproteobacteria bacterium | reverse complement strand
GCGGGTGCCGCTGCCGCACGCCGCGCGGGTCGAGTTACCGCCAACACCCGCCCGGGCGGCCTGATGGGTGAGAAAATCCGCGTCTTGCTGGCCGAGGATCAGGCGATGGTGCGCGGTGCGCTGGCGGCGCTACTGGGCATGGAGCCGGACCTTGAGGTGCTCGCCAGCGTCGCCGACGGCGAGGCGGCGGTGCGGGAAGCGCACCGGCTCGCCCCCGACATCCTGGTCACCGACATCGAGATGCCGGGTTTGACCGGTCTGGAAGTCGCCCAGCGCGTCCGGCGTTTCGACCGCCCGTGCAAGGTCGTGATCGTGACCACGTTCGCCCGGCCCGGCTACCTGCGCCGCGCGCTGGACGCCGGCGTTTCCGGCTATCTGCTGAAGGACGCGCCGGCCGAAAAGCTGGTCCAGGCGCTGCGCAAGGTTCACGCCGGCGGCCGGGTGATCGATCCCGAACTGGCGGTGGAGGCGTGGTCTGAGGCCGATCCACTCAACGATCGCGAGCGGCAGGTGCTGCGGCTGGCCGGCGAGGGCGCGTCGGCGGGCAGCATTGCCGGCCAGCTAGGCCTGTCGCGCGGCACCGTGCGCAACTATCTGTCGGAGGCGATTGGCAAGCTCGGCGCCGACAACCGCATCGAGGCCTACCGGCTGGCGCGGCAGAAAGGCTGGCTGTAAGTTCGCCTTCACGGCATCTGCAGCCGCCAGCAGTGGTGCGGCGGCGGTGGGCGGGCGAAATCCTGGTCCAGCGTGCGCGCGGTGATGTCCTCGATCCGGAACCGCTGGCCGAGCGCCGGATCGAGCTTGAACCGGCGCCGGTTGTTGGAGAAATACAGCACGCCGCCGGGTGTCAGCAGTCGGCCGGCCAGGCCCAGCAGCTCGGCGTGGTCGCGCTGCACGTCGAAATGGGCGTCGCCCATGCGCTTGGAGTTGGAAAACGTCGGCGGATCGCACAGGATCAGGTCGAAGCGCTGCCGCGGACGCAGCGCCTGCTGGCGCAGCCAGGCGATGACATCGGCCTGCAGCAGCGCATGCTTGGTCTGCACCGCGCCGTTGGCGGCGAGGTTGTCGCGGGCCCAGTCCAGATAGGTCGCCGACAGGTCGACCGACAGCGACCCTGCGGCGCCGCCGACTGCCGCGTGTACGGTGGCGGCGGCGGTGTAGCAGAACAGGTTCAGGAAACGCTTGCCGGCGGCTTCTTCGCCGAGCAGCCGTCGCAGCGGGCGGTGGTCCAGAAACAGCCCGGTATCCAGGTAATCGTCGAAGTTCACCCGCAGCCGGCAGCCGTGTTCTGTGATGGTGTGAAACTGCCGCTGCCGGCTCTGGCGCTGATACTGCTGGGTTCCGCGCTGGCGCTGCCGCACCCGCAGATGCAGCCGTGAGGCCGACAGTTCGAGCTGCGCGGCGATCTGCACCAGCGCCTGCCGCAGCCGCCGTTCGGCCTGCACCGGATCGACCGTCGCCGGCGCCGCATATTCCTGCGCCACGGCGTGCAGGCCGTCGTCGTCGGTGGCATACAGGTCGAGCGCTAGCGCGTAATCGGGCAGGTCGGCGTCATAGGCGCGATAGCAGCTGACTCCGGTGCGCCGCGCCCAGCGGCCGAGATGGCGCAGGTTCTTGGCCAGCCGGTTGACGAAATCCTCGGCTGCCGCGGCCGGCGGTGCTGCCTCTGGAATTCCAAAACACAGCAGTTTGCAGGAGATCGGGCCGTTGTCCAGCGCGTGGATGCTGTCGGCGCGCAGGCCCAGGCGCGGCGCCAGATCCGGCCGCGCGGTGAACACCGCCGCGCGCCAGCCGCCGAAGCGTTGGCGCAGGCGAGCGCCGAGCAGACTCAGCAGTTTGATCACCTCGCCTTCGCCGCCGAGCCGTTCGCCGTACGGCGGGTTGGTGATTAGCAACCCCTGCGCCGCTGGCGGCGTCGCCTGCAGCAGATCCCGCAACTCGAAGCACAGCAGCTCGCCGAGCCCGGCCCGATCGGCGTTGGCGCGTGCCGCGGCGACGGCGCGCGGATCTGCGTCGCTGCCGAACAGGCGTCCGCCGAGCCCGGGCAATCCGGCGAGGCGCCGCCGCCGCGCTTGGTCGAGCAGCGTCTGCCAGGCGGCGGCGTCGAAATCGCGCAGCTGCTGAAACGCGAAACCGGCGCGCTGCAGTCCGGGAGCGATGTCCGCCGCCATCAACGCGGCCTCGATCACCAGCGTGCCCGAACCGCACATCGGATCGAGCAGCGCGCCGCCGGCCGCGGCCACGGCCGGCCAGCCGGCACGGACCAGGATCGCCGCCGCCAGCGTCTCTTTCAGCGGCGCGGCGCCTTCGGCGGTGCGGTAGCCGCGGCGGTGCAGGCTGTCGCCGGCCAGGTCCAGCGCCAGCGTCGCGCGATCGCGGTGCAGCCGCAGGCCGATCACCACGTCGGCTGCGCCGGCGCCGCTGTCGGGACGCCGTCCGAGCGTTGCGCGGAAGCCATCGACGATGCCGTCCTTGACCCGCAGCGCGGCGAACCCGGAGTGGGCGATCGCCGGACTGTGGCCGGAGACATCGACGCGCACGCGTTTGTCCACGGCGAACCGGCTGGGCCAGTCCAGCGCGCGGGCGCAGGCGTAGATCGCCTCCGGGTCGGCCTCGCATTCGGCCAGCGGCTGCAGGATCCGCGTCGCCAGCCGCGACCACAGGCACGCCCGGTAGGCGATTGCCGGCGCGCCGGAGAAACGCACTTCGCCGGTGGCTGCGGCGGCTACAGATGCGCCGAGGGCGGACAACTCGATCGCCAGCAGCGGCTCGACGCCGCGCGCGCATACCGCTGCGAAAACCGGCGCCGGGCGGTTGGGGTCGGTCTGGATCGGAGCGGCCAAAGCGGACAAAGCGTGAATTGCGGCTGCGGCCGGCTCAGGCCTGCAGGTGCGGCAACCACTCGTCGAGACAGCCGTCGATTTCGTCGTAGGCTCTTTCGAAGGCGCTGCGCGGGAGCTGGTACGGATCATCGATGTCGGCGTCGTTGCGCCACTTGCCGAGCTTGTGCACACGACCGCGGAACTGCGGGAAATTGTCGATCATCCAGCGCCGGTGACTGTCGTCCAGCGCCAGCACCAGATCGGCCGCGGACAGGAGTGCGGCATTCAACTGCCGGCCGCGGTGGGCGCTGAGGTCGTAGCCGTGCTCCTGCATGACTTCCTGCGCCGGCGGTGCAGCCGGCCGGCCGACCAGTGCGGCGATGCCGGCGGAGGTCACCCGTTTGCCAGCGCCGGTCAACCGCTGCGCCAGCAGCGCTTCTGCCATCGGGCTGCGGCAGATGTTGCCGGTACAGACGACCAAGATCGAATCGAACATCGCAAAATCCGCGGTGACGTGCGCCTGCAGCGCGGCCGGGAGCGCTTTGAGCGGGTCAAATCGGAAAGCCGGGTCACGCTTGCACCCGGCGCGCACCCGGCAGCCGCAGTTGATGCGGCGTCGCCGAAAGTTTACACGAGGCAGGTTTGCGGGCGGCGCGTCAAGCGCGTATAGTGTGCATATGCACACAGGTTCCGATGCACTTGCGGGCGCCGCCGAGTTGGCCGCGCTGACATCGGCGGAGCGGCGCGCGCTGCAGGTGATCGAGCAGCATCTGCGGCGTTACGCCGTGCCGCCGAGTTTTCGCGAACTGGCGGCGGCGCTCGGCGCCGGTTCCAGCAACACCGCCACCCGGCTGGTCGCAGCGCTCGAACGCAAGGGCTGGCTGCGTCGCCGCCGCGGCCTGCAGCGCACGCTGGCGCTGACACGTCCGCCCGACGACGGCATTCCGATCGTCGGTTTTGTGCCGGCCGGCGTGCCGGTGGACGCCGCGGAGATCGTCGAGGACCGGCTGGTGCGCATCGACGACCTGTTCGGCACGCGGCCGGATTTCCTGCTGCGGGTACGCGGCCACAGCATGCGCGACGCCGGCATTCTCGATGGTGATCTGGTCGGCATCGCCAAGGCCGCGCAAGCGCGCAGCGGCCAGATCGTGGTCGCGCGGGTGGACGGCGAGGTGACGCTCAAACGCTTGAAACTGCTGCGCAACAAGGCGCTGTTGCTGCCGGAGAACCCGGACTATCGGCCGCTGACCGTGGCACTTGAAGAGCTGACGATCGAAGGCGTGTTCGTCGGCATCATCCGAAAGAGTTGAACGATGAAAGATCTGCGCGTCGGCGGTCTAGCGGTTACGCCAAAAGTCCAGTCGGCACCGCTCCGGCGCCGG
This sequence comes from Gammaproteobacteria bacterium, assembly GCA_028871525.1. Lineage (GTDB taxonomy): Bacteria > Pseudomonadota > Gammaproteobacteria > Nevskiales > Nevskiaceae > SCRT01. The sequence continues at coordinate 2,602 of JAGWMX010000109.1, read as the reverse complement.
CGCCGGCACGCAGCGGTGCGGCTCGGTCCGCACAGTAGCCGCGCGCCGCGCGCTGCGGCGACGCCGGCGGCGCTGTGTCGAACCGCCGCGCGACGCGAACGGCTTGGTGCGATCGCCGTGCAGGCCGGCGCATACGGCGTGATCGTCGCATTACTGCTGAGCAATCGGCTGGCGCTGCTGCAGCTGCTGCAGCGACTGTGGGCCGGCGGCTAGGGCAGCGCGGGCACAGCCTCGACACCACCGCGGATGACGCACTGATCGGCGCCCACGGTCGCGATGGGTGTAAAGCCATCGGCCAGCGCATCGGCGCTCGGCCCTGCAGCCGGCCATGACCGCAAGAGGCCATACAGCCCCGAATACAAAAAAACCGCGGCCGTAAGCCGCGGTTTTCTTTACAACCGGCGTCTATTTAGACGGGGCGGATTCTCGTCGCCTGCATGCCTTTCGGGCCACGTGCGGCGATGAACTCGACGCGCTGGCCCTCGGTGAGGCTCTTGAAGCCTTCACCCTGAATCTCTTTGAAGTGGGCGAAAAGGTCGTCGCCGCCATCCGTGGGCGTGATGAAGCCGAAGCCCTTGGAGTCGTTGAACCACTTCACCGTGCCGGTGGAAACATTGCTCATGAATACATTCCTATACGTTTGAACACGGGCAACCCGCCCGTCGGTGGGCAAGCGATCAAGGAACGTATCTGGGAGGATTTCGGACCGTCGAACGACTGACGGCGGGGAACCACGCGGATAACACTGCTTGACGCGAATGCCGGCCGAACATTACGCGTCGCCTGCATGCTTGTCAAACTGAACCGACGGCTGGAATCGCTTCCTGGCCGCTGCAACGACACCAAACATCGGCGGGTGGTTGATCCAGCCACCTTGGTGCCGGTTCGTGCCGAACGCCCCGCCGCAACCAGGGCTCGCCGCGGCGGTTGGGCTAGACTCGTGGACGATTGGAGGTCATTCCGGCGGCCGGCGGGGAGGAGGCAGCATGAGTCTGCAGGGCAAGACGCTGCTCATCACCGGCGGCAGCCGCGGCATCGGTCTGGCGATCGCGCTGCGCGCGGCACGCGACGGCGCCAACGTTGCCGTTGCTGCCAAGACCGCCGCGCCGCATCCGCAGCTGCCGGGGACGATCTACACCGCCGCCGCGGAGATCGAGAAAGCCGGCGGCAAGGCGCTGCCGATCGTCTGCGATATCCGCTACGAAGAGCAGGTGACCGCGGCGATCGCCAGGACCGCTGCGACCTTCGGCGGCATCGACGTGCTGGTCAACAACGCCAGCGCCATCCAGCTCACCGGCACGCTGGCCACCGACATGAAGCGCTACGACCTGATGAACGGCATAAACGCCCGCGGCACTTTCATGACTGGCAAGCACTGCCTGCCGCTGCTCAAGGCCAGCGCAGCCGCCGGCCGCAATCCGCACATCCTGACGCTGTCGCCGCCGCTGGATTTGCGGCCGCGGTGGTTCGCGCCGCACTTGGCGTACTCGATGGCCAAGTACGGCATGAGCCTGTGCACGCTGGCCTGGGCCGAGGAGTTTCGTGCCGACGGCATCGCCGCCAACTCGCTATGGCCGCGCACGACCATCGCCACCGCTGCCGTGCGCATGCTCGGCGGTGACATGTTGACCCAAAGATCGCGCAAGCCCGTGATCATGGCGGACGCCGCGCATGCGATCCTGACCCAACCGGCACGGCAATTCAGCGGCCGTTTCTGCATCGACGATCTGGTGCTGGCGGAACTGGCCGGCATGCGCGATTTCGCGCAATACGCGGTGGTGCCGGGTACGCCGGCCGGCGAGCTGGCGCCGGATTTCTTCGTGCCGGACGATCTGCCGCCAGCGGCATGAGTCGCTATCGCCCGCCGCCGCTGAAATCCTCGCCGTATATCACGCGCGCCGGCTACGATCGGCTGCGTGCTGAATACGAGCAGCTATGGCGCCGGCGCCGACCGGAAGTGGTCAAGGCGCTCGCTGCGGCGGCCGCCGAGGGCGACCGCTCGGAGAACGCCGAGTACATCTATCGCAAGAAGGAGCTGCGTGAGATCGATCGGCGCGTGGGTTATCTGCAGAAGCGGCTGGCGGAGTTCAAGCTCGTCGAGCGCCCGCCGGCGGATCGCGGGCGCGTATTCTTTGGCGCCTGGGTGGAAGTCGACGATGGCCGGATCCGGCGCGTGCACCACATCGTCGGTGCCGACGAAATCGGTTTTGGCGATGACGCCGTCAGCGTTGATTCGCCGCTGGCGCGGGCGCTGATCAAGCACGCGGCGGGCGAGCGCGTGCGGGTGGAGTTGCCGACGCAGGCGCTGGAGCTGGAGATCCTTCGCGTCTGGTACGACTAAAAAACCCTTTTCAGTACACCTGTGTCCGTTTCCGGGGCGCCAGATACATTCGATCCCCTGGTTTGACGTTGAAGGCGGAGTAGAACGGATCGAGGTTGGAGGCGGTGCCGTTGACGCGGAAGCGGGGCGGGGAATGGGGATCGACGGCCAGGCGGCGCAGGACCTCGGCGTCGCGGGCCTTGAAGCGCCACACCTGGGCCCAACCGTAGAAGAAGCGCTGGGGTCCGGTGAGGCCGTCGAGGACCGGCGCGGGGCGGCCGT
>JAGWMX010000019.1 GCA_028871525.1 Gammaproteobacteria bacterium | reverse complement strand
CGCTGGGCGTCTGCTGGTCAAAACCAGTAGCGGACGTTACATCCTGTCAACCTTGGATGCGGCTGATTACCCCCGGCTCGACGTCGCCGACTACGCGCATCGCGTTTCAGTCACAGTTGTTGTTCTTAAGCACCTGATTCAGAAAACACAATTCGCAATGGCTCAGCAGGATGTCCGCTATTACCTGAACGGGCTGCTATTGGAGTTCAAAAAAGGAATGGTACGTGCTGTCGCTACCGATGGCCATCGCTTGGCGCTGGCGGAGCAGGTACTGCCGGACTCCGACATCGACGCACAGCTGATTTTGCCACGCAAGGCCGTGTTGGAGTTACAGCGCTTGCTGGCAGACGACGATGAAATGATCAGCCTTAAGTTTAGTAGCAATCAGGTGGCTTTCGAACTGAACGGCCTGAAGCTGACCAGCAAGCTCATAGACGGACGTTTCCCAGACTATGAACGCGTAATCCCTCCGCCCGGGGATCGGTTGCTGGTCGCTGAGCGAGAGCCAGTGCGAGCTGCACTGGCGCGGGTGGCGATTTTGGCAAATGAGAAATTTCATGGTGTTCGACTGACACTGGCAGACGGTAAGTTGAAGCTGCAGGCACAGAATCCAGAACAGGAGGAAGCGGAAGAGGAATTGCTGGTGGACTATAGCGGAGACCCCCTTGAGATTGGATTTAATGTTAGTTATTTGTTGGATGCGATCGGCGCTGTGGATGGGGAAAAATTCGAAATGCAGTTGCGCGGGCCGGACACGAGCGGGTTGATCAAATCGCCGGAGGATGTCAGCAGCCGCTACGTCGTGATGCCGATGCGACTGTAAGTACGAGCAGCGGTCCCAGACATGCGCCTGGAAAAAATCCAGGCTTATAACTATCGCAAACTGGCACAGGTCGAGGTGGAATTTTCCCCACGACTGACGTTGATCGAGGGCGACAACGCAGCGGGCAAGACGACGTTGCTGGAAGCGATCAAGACGCTGTCAGGGAGCACAAGAGAGGCTCGGGCCAGTGCGGAACGGCTTGGCGACGGCGATGTAAGGTGGCGTTTAAGTGGTTGGATCAGGCAAATCGGGCCAACACCCACGCGGTGTTTGCGCGTCTCCGGGGATCGGTTCGAAATGGAGCGTACGCTGGATCAGCGCATCGCCACGGCAGCCGAAACCGCCAAAACACTGCCGTTGCTGAGCGTGGATCAAGGCGCCGATGCCTTGGTTGCAGCGGGTCCGGCACACCGTCGCCGCTATCTGGACTGGTTGTTGTTCCACGTGGAACCAGGCTTCCTGGATTGCTGGCGGCGCTATCGCCGCGCGCTGGCACAGCGCAATTCCGCGCTAGCGGCAGGCGGGCGTCATGGACAAGCGATGATAGAGGCGCTGGAACACGAGTTGGCGGTCAGCGGAGAAATGATCGCCAGGCTCAGACGGCAGCATTTCGAAGCAGCTTACGAAGAGTTGTTGGCAACATTGAAAGTGTTGGTTGGTGGCGGCGAATGGCGGGTGGAATTAAGCGATGGTTGGAATACAGATGAGCCGTTGGCGGAGGCCCTGCGCCGTCAGCGGGAGGTGGATAAAAAAATCGGGCGCACCCAGCTTGGTCCACACCGCGGGGATCTGAAGTTCGCGCGCGATGGCCACGATGCGCGACGCCGTTTGAGCGGCGGAGAAGAGAAACTGACCGCCACTGCACTAAGGCTACATCAGGCACGACGACTGCTGATTCTGCGCGGCGTATCGCCGCTGCTGCTAATTGACGATTTCAGTGCGGAACTGGCCGCCGCCGCGCAAAGCAGGCTCGCCGCCGCACTATCTGACTACGATGGACAGGTGGTGATCACCGAACTGGCCGGCGGCTCGTCAGCGCTCCCCGCACTTTCACCGCGGAGGTTCCACGTGGAACATGGGCGGCTACAGCGGATGGTAGAATAAGACTTCGCGACAACGACATCTCCCGTGAATCAGGTTTACGACGCCAGCAGCATTAAGGTGCTGAAAGGCCTCGATGCGGTCCGCGAGCGCCCGGGCATGTACATCGGGGACACCGAGGATGGCACCGGGCTCCACCACATGGTGTTTGAGGTGGTGGACAACTCGATCGATGAAGCCCTGGCGGGCTACTGCACGCGTATCAACGTCACGCTGCACGCCGACAACAGCGTAACCGTCTGCGACAACGGCCGTGGAATTCCGGTAGATCTGCACGCGGAAGAGGGACGTTCAGCCGCCGAAGTGATCATGACTGTCTTGCATGCCGGCGGGAAATTCGGCGGCAGTGGCTACAAAGTTTCCGGTGGCTTGCACGGCGTTGGTGTTTCGGTGGTCAATGCCTTGTCCGACCGGTTGTTCATGGAAATTCACCGTGACGGCCAGTACTACCAACAGGAGTACCGCGTCGGTGTGCCGCAGGCGCCGCTGGCCGCTTGTGGGGTTAGTTCCCGCAGCGGCACGTCCATCCGCTTCCATCCGAGCGTGGCCGTCTTTAAACGCATAGAGTTCAATTACGACATCTTGGCGCGACGGCTGCGCGAGCTGGCATTTCTGAATTCCGGGCTGACCATTGGTCTGCGCGACGCCCGTGACGATCGCGGCGACGAGTTCCGTTTCAACGGCGGACTGCGTGCTTTTGTCGATTATCTGAGCCAGGGCCGCAACGCGCTGCACGAACACCTGTTTTACCTTGACGGTGAGCGCGGGGGGGTGGCGGTCGAACTGGCGATGCGCTGGACCGATTCCTACCAGGAAAATGTTTTCTGCTTCACCAACAACATTCCACAGCGTGACGGCGGCAGCCACTTAACTGGCCTGCGCAACGCGTTGACGCGCACGCTCAACGATTTTCTCGACGGCGAAGGGATCACTCACAAGGAGAAAATCGAGCCGGTGGGCGATGATGCGCGGGAAGGGCTGATCGCCGTGCTGTCGGTCAAAATTCGCGATCCGCGGTTTTCCTCGCAGACCAAGGACAAACTGGTTACCTCGGAGGTCAAACCGGTGGTCGAATCTCTGGTGACCGAACGTCTGCGCGAGTTCCTGTTGGAAAACCCGCGAGATGCACGGGCGATCGCATCGAAGATTGTCGAAGCGGCGCGGGCGCGCGAAGCAGCCCGCAAGGCCAAGGAACTCAATCGCCGAAAAAGCGTGCTCGACGTCGCCGGCCTGCCTGGAAAACTTGCCGACTGTCAGGAAAAAGACCCTGAAAAATCTGAGATTTTTTTGGTCGAGGGCGATTCCGCCGGTGGTTCCGCGAAACAGGGACGCGACCGTCGTTTTCAGGCTATTCTGCCGCTCAAGGGCAAGATCCTGAACGTCGAAAAAGCGCGGCTGGAGAAGATGCTGTCGTCGGCCGAGGTCGGCACTTTGATCACCGCTCTGGGCTGTGGTATCGGCCGCGAAGAATTTAAGCCCGAGAATCTGCGTTATCACCGCATCATCATCATGACCGACGCTGACGTCGACGGTGCCCATATTCGAACATTGCTGCTGACCTTCTTCTATCGCCACATGTATCCGCTGATCGAGCGTGGGCACGTGTTCATCGCGCAGCCGCCGTTGTACAAGCTCAAGCTTGGCAAACAGGAGCGCTACGTCCGCGACGAGGCAGCGATGGCCGAAGCGCTGCTGTCGGTGGCGTTGGATGGCTCCAGCCTGCAGTTGGCCGACGGGCGGATCCTGGATGCGGCCGCCGTCGAAGCGTTGGCGCGCGAATACCAGGGCATTCAAGTCTCGATTCAGCGCTTGTCGCGGCGTTACGACACCGACGTGCTCGGCGTACTGGCGGTCACAATGCCGTGGCCAGAAGTCGCGCAACGTGACGTCTGGATCGCCGCATTCGAGCAAAGCCTCAACCGACGGCTGGCCACACAGGGCCGGTATCGGTGTGAACTAGCGGCTGCGGGCAGCGAGCTCTGGGTGCGGCGAATCGCACACGGCGCAGAGATGCTGTGGCGGCTACCCGCGGAGTTTTTCGCCGGCGACGATTACCTGCGGATGATGGACTTCGCAGCACGCAGTCGCGCGCTGCTCGGCAGCGGCGCCGAAGTGCATCACGGTGAGCGCGTGCAGCGGATAACGGAGTTCTCCGAGGCCTACGACTGGCTGCTTCAATGCGCCCGGCGGGCTATCGGCGTGCAGCGCTACAAGGGTCTGGGGGAGATGAATCCGGAGCAGCTCTGGGAGACGACGCTGAATCCGGCAAACCGGCGTCTGATCAAGGTGCAGATCGAAGACGCGGTGGCTGCGGATCGGATGTTTACGACCCTTATGGGCGAGGACGTCGAGCCGCGGCGCGAATTTATCGAGCGCTATGCGCTGCAGGTCGGCAACCTCGACGTCTGAGTCACGGGAACAATTCGGGTGCGACGGCCTTCAGGTTCGTCAGGCGCTGCTCGAGTTCGGCGGGATCGGCGGCAGTCACGGTGATGTGGCCGAGCTTGCGCCCGGGTTTCGGCAGCTTGCCGTACAGATGTGGATGCACGCCCGCCAGCGCCGCCAGCGCCGCCAGCGGCGGCGCCTCGTCAATACAGTTAAACATCGCGCAGACGCTGCGCGTCGCGGTATTGCCGAGCGGCAGGCCGGTGATTGCACGCAGATGGTTTTCGAACTGCGAGGTTTCGGCGCCCTCGATGCTCCAGTGGCCGGAATTGTGTACCCGCGGCGCGATCTCATTGCCCAGCAGTTCGCCATCGACAACGAAAAACTCGAACGCCAACACGCCGACGTAAGACAACGCTTCCAAGACGCGGCCGGTGTACTCTTCCGCCCGACGCTGCAACGGATCGTCAGCGCGCGGCAACGAACGGCGCAGAATTCCGCCGCGATGCGTGTTCTCCACCACCTGGTAATAACGAACGGCACCATCACCGGCGCGTACCGCTAGGCAGGACAATTCGCGCTCGAAGATCACCTTGCGTTCTAGGATCGACGGTTGGCCGCGTACTGCTTGCCAGGCTTGATCCAGATCTTCGCGCTGGTGTAGCACCGCCTGTCCTTTGCCGTCGTAGCCGAGCCGGCGGGTCTTGAGCAGAGCGGGCAGACCGATCGCCTCCAGTGCCGCGTCCAGCGCCTCGCGCCGGTCGACGGGACGAAATGGCGGCACCGGGATTTTCAAGCGCTGAAAGAGTTTTTTTTCCGCCAGCCGATCCTGGCCGGTGCGCAATGCCAGCGGCCCCGGGTGCAGGGGTAGTCGCGCGGCGACACGCTCGGCGACCGCTAACGGAACGTTTTCGAATTCGAAAGTCACGACCTGCGCGCTGGCGCACAGTCGCGCCAGTGCGCCCGGGTCGCTGTAGTCGGCACACAGGTGTTGACCAAGCGCTGCCGCACAGGCGTCCGGCGATGGATCGAGGAACAGAAACTCGAGTCCCAGCGGATAGCCGGCCAGCGCCAACATGCGGCCAAGCTGGCCACCGCCGAGTACGCCGACGCGCGAGACGACCCCCACACGCTCAGCCCGGCTGCGGCGTGTCGAGCACGCGCCGGGTCTGGGCTTGACGCCACGCTTGCAGGCGTTGCCCGAGTGCGGGGTCCGAAAGCGCCAGAATCGCGGCCGCTAGTAGTCCGGCATTGGTCGCGCCAGCTTCGCCGATCGCCAGTGTGCCGACCGGTACGCCAGCCGGCATCTGCACAATCGACAGCAGCGAATCGATTCCCGACAATGCCTGTGAGCGCACCGGCACGCCGAGCACCGGCAGCTGGGTTTTGGCCGCCAACATGCCCGGCAAATGTGCGGCGCCACCGGCGCCGGCGATCAAAACCATGATTCCACGCGCGGCTGCGGCCGCAGCGTATTCGAACAGCAGGTCAGGGGTGCGATGCGCTGAAATCACACGGCGCTCGTGCCGGACTTCAAGCGCATCCAGTATCCCGCCGGCCGCGGCCAGCGTATCCCAGTCGGACTGGGAACCCATGACAATACCGACCGACGGCGCAGCAGCGTTCATCGATTAAGTGCAACCCCGGAGTTAAAAACGCTCATCATGCCATGATTCAGAGTATTGCTCAGTATTGCGCATGGCCCGCCCGGCTGCAGATCGAACCGTACAGTGACATCGGCGTCAACGTGAATCAGCCCAAGGCTGATACCCGCGCCTTGGTTGCTGTCCGCGGTCGTCGCACGCGGGGCCATCATCACCAGCGGTTGCGGCCGCCGGCTTTCGCTGCTGATCACCCGCGCCGGCCCCAGCCCAACGCCGAGCGCCTTGGCCAGCGTCATGGCGTTGGCCTGCGCGTCCCGGGCGGCGGCGGCCAACGCTTGGCGACGCAGCGCCTCGGCTTGTGAAGATTCCAGTTGCGGGGCGTCGACGCGGTTGATGCCGGCTTTGCCGGCGGCGACCAGGAAAGCAGCGAGCCTGGACAGGTTGTCGATGCGCAGCTCGATCGGGCGCGTGGCTTGATAGCCAACGAAGCGGCGCGATCCGTTAGCATAGTCGTACTGCGGCTGCAGGCTGATCGCTGTGGCTTCGATCTGCCGCTCCGAGGCGCCCAGTGCGCGGGCGCGGCCGACGAAGTCGCGCACCACCCGGTTGACCTGATCCTGCGCCTGCGCCGGATCGGCAGCGGTGGCCGTCGCGGCCAGGCTCAGCAGAGCGCGGTCGGGTATTGTCGAGACGTCGCCGTGGCCGGAGACGGTCACGCTCGGCAGCGGGGTGTCGGCGGCTGCGGCGCCGGCGCCGAGCACGACGCAGACGAGAATAAGGCACGCGCGCGCGTTCATGGCGGTTGCATTGGCTTGGATGAGTCCCCATGCTGCCCGCAACGGGCCGGACAGACAAGCACTCAGGCCGCGGCGGCGCTTTGGATCGGATGCAAAACCGGGCGCGGCCGACTACGCTTAACATCCCCCTGAGGTGGTAGAGCATGAATGCCGAAATTCGAAAACTTAAACTGGGTCGAGATGTCGTCGGCACACTGATCCCCGCCGGAACCCGCGTTGAGTTGCCGGCCGGCGCCGAAGCGACGCTCACCCAGGCGCTGGGCGGAAGTTACACAGTGCAGGTCGAAGGCCACCTGTTCCGGATCGAAGGCAAGGATGCCGACGCCATCGGTCTGGCCGCACCGAGCGCACCCGAACTTTCCGCCGACGCTTCCGACGCCGACATCGAGCGTGCGGTCTGGACCCAGCTGGCGACCTGCTACGATCCGGAGATTCCGATCAACATCGTCGATCTCGGGTTGATCTATGAATGCCGGGTTGAGCCCGGCGAATGCGGCCGCAAAGTCTCGGTCAAGATGACTCTGACCGCACCGGGGTGCGGTATGGGCGACATCCTGGTGGCCGACGCGCGGGAAAAAATCGTGCGTATCCCCAGCGTCGAGGAGGCGCAGATCGAACTGACTTTTGACCCGCCGTGGAGCCGCGAGATGATGAGCGAAGCGGCTCTGCTGCAGGCCGGCTTCATCTGAAGCCGGCGCACGCGGCGATGAGCGATACCGTCACCCGCGGCGTGCGCATCGTCGTGGTGCCAAGCTACCTGCCGGAGCAGTCCGAGCCGGTGGCTGGCCGCTATCTGTTCGTCTACCAGGTGATGATCCGCAACGAAGGCGAGCAGCCGGTGCAACTGTTATCGCGGCACTGGGTGATTACCGACGGCGAAGGTCGGGTCGAGGAGGTGCGCGGCCCCGGCGTCGTCGGCTATCAGCCGCGGCTGGCGGCGGGGGAATCCTTTAGCTACAGCAGCGGTTGCCCACTGCCGACGCCGGTCGGCACGATGCACGGCAGCTTCGAGATGATCGCCGATAACGGCGACCGCTTCGACGCGCTGATCGCGCCGTTTCGGCTCGCCGTGCCGAGCGTGCTGAACTAGCGGGAATCAGTGCCCCCCGGTGGTGATGCTCGGATCGAGCATTTGCAGAGCGTCCCCGATGTTCTGAGAGCGACCGGTGTTCAGCAACTGGTCGCGTGAATAGGTGCGGCCGGTCACCGACGTGCAGTCCGCCGATTTCCGTTTGATCCGCGAGCCGGTGTCTTGTAGACACAAGGGGTTTTCCGTCAGCCGGCTCGTGGCCGGCGGCGTTGACCCCACCGCGGTTGCGGCGCCAGGTTTAGGGCCGCCGTCGCCGGCGAGCGCCAACGGCGCCGCGGTCAGCAGCGCCAGGGCGATGACGAGCTTACTTGCATTCATATGTACTCTCCATAACATGCCCCACTGCAGTTTAGACCACATCCGTCGCCAGTGGTGCCGACCGTTCGGCCCCGTTTTGGAAACCGGGCATGTGGCAACGTCGTTGCGAGGAGCGGAGCGACGAAGCAACCCCGAGCCAACAGGACGAGGTTGCCACGGGCGCGTTGCGCCCTCGCGGCGACACTGTGTGCCAAGTCTGTGCGTCGCATCTGTGCGTCGCACGCAGACAGGTCGGCTGCGCGACATTCACATTAACGCTGGCAGCGCGGGCAATAATAGCTCGAGCGCTGGCCGATCACGACCCGGCGCACCGCAGTACCGCAGCGCGGGCAGGGTTTGCCTTCGCGATCATAGACCGCGAGCTGCTGCTGGAAGTCACCGAACGAGCCATCGGTGCCGGCGAAGGCCGAATCGGTCAGCGTGGTGCCGCCTTGCGCGATGGCTTCGGACAACACCGTGCGTACGGCGGCGACCAGTCGCCGGCAATCCGCTGGCGCCAGCCGGCCCGCGGCGCGAGCGGGCCGGACACCGGCACGGTGCAGTGATTCGCTGGCGTAAATGTTGCCGACGCCGGCGACAACGCGTGCGTCCATCAGTACGCTCTTGATTGCGGCGCACCGATTCCGTGTTCGTGCGTACAGATACACTGCCGTAAACGCATCCGACAGCGGCTCCGGGCCGAGACCGTCGAGCAGCGGATGGCCGCCGCCGCCGTCCAGCAGCAGCACGCAGCCGAAACGCCGCGGATCGTGGAAGCGCAGGCAGCGGCCGTCGTCGAAGCGGAAATCGACGTGATCGTGCGGGCCCGGAGGTGCCACTCTCGAGAGCACGGACAGGCGCCCGCTCATGCCCAGGTGCAGCAGCAGCCGCGCGCCGGCGAAGTCCAACAGCAGATATTTGCCGCGCCGTTCCACGCTGTCGAGCCGACGGCCGCGCAAGCGCCGGGCGAGCTGCACCGGCACCGGCCAGCGCAGGACCGGCTGGCGTACGCTGACGGCAGCCAGCCGGTGGCCGAGCAGCCGCGCCGATAGGCCGCGGCGAACGGTTTCGACTTCTGGAAGTTCCGGCAAAGGCTGCGGACCGGCGGCGCCGCCGGGACAGCGGCGCCGCGATTGTAGCCGGCCGCCTAAGGTTTGCCGGCAACGGCTTTGGCGTTGCCGGTCTCGCCGGTGGCCGCGGCGGGTTTGGCGCTGCTAGCAGGCGTAGCCGGTTTGGCCGTGGCCAGGCGCAGCAACGTGTCGGCCTGATCCTTGCCGAGCGCGTAGCGAATACCGATGTCCTGACGCTCCAGTACCAGTTGTGGCAGATGGCCGGCGATCAGGAAGCGTATCGGCGCTCCGGATTGCAGCGTCACCGTGACATACTGTGGATTTCCCGGCGCCTTGCGCGACTCGTCGGTGTCGTCGGCCAGCTTGGTCCACAACGCGGTGGCTTCGGACCAGTGGTCCACTAGCTGCTGTGCAGCGTCGGCCGCCACCCGCTCCACCGGAGGACTGATCTGCCAGCCTTTGCCGTCGGCGCTGCGCGCCACGGTAACTCCGGGCAGCTCGATCTTGTCGATCTGCACGCCCGCCGGCAGTAAACGCTTGCTGACCAGTTCGGCGTAGTTCTTGCCAAGCGCACCGCTAGACGGGTTGTCGACCAGCGCGATGCGCTTGCCGACTTCGACGTATCGCTGGTAGCGCAGCGGCTCGATGCCACCGACCTTGATCGTCACGTCGTTGAATTTGACCGAGTACTGCGGTGGCTCCAGCCCGAGATTGGAGCGCTTGACCGGCGACGATTCCAGGTTCCGCCGGATCGGCGCCGTGGCCAGATCGAGGACACCGTTGACCTCGTAGCTGTCCGCATCGGCCTGGATCGGCTGCGTCAGCCGCCACTGTGCGCCGTGACGTTCGAGCACCACCGGCTTGGTGCCCGGATGGTCGATCTCGATGCGGTCGATGCGTGCCGGCTTCAGCGCAGTCAGTGGGGATTTCGGCGGCGCGCTCTTGTTCTGGCTGAAGTACACGCCGGCACCCAGCGCCAGCACCAACACCCCCATCGCCAGGTTCAAATAGCTGCGTTTCATGGTTGACCTCGTCAGCGGCGGCGTCGTATCGCCCAACGCGTCACGCCGAAGACCAGCAACAACAGCGGCAGCAGGACGATATAGCCGGCGGTGATCAACCAGGTCGCCCAGCCCGGCAGATAGAGCTGGCGATCCGGGGCATTCGGTACGTTGACGCTCAGCGCCGCGTTGCGTTCGGCCAGCCAATTGACTGCAGCGATGCCGAGCTGGCTGTTGCCGAGCACCTTGAAATTGCCGTTGGCCAGGAAATCGGCGTCGCCGATCACCGCCACGCGCTGTTGCTTGGGTTTGTCGGTGCCGGCCTTGTCCGTCGCTTTGGCCGCGGCGCCACGTGTGCTGGCCGCGGCCGCCGGTTTGGCGCTGTCGCCGGCCGCGGCCGGCGGCGGGGTGACGTAACGGGTCATCGACAGACCGATGGTCAGCGGACCGCCGATGTCGCCGTGCTTCGGGTCGAACGTGATCGCGCCGTTTTTCTGGGTCGTCTCGAGCCAGGCACTGTCGGTGGTTTTCAGCAGCTCGTCGTAATGCCAGCCGCTGCTGCGGTCGTAGGTCAACGAACGCACGAACGGAAACACGGTGATCTTGTTCAAGTCCTGCGTGATCGGGTTCGGCGGGTAGTCGGTAGCCAGATAAATGCCCGGGTTGCCGGTGCCCAGCATCTGGTAGTTGGGGAACACCGCGTAGCCGTTCTGCCAGCTGATACCGAGCGCCTTGGCCAGGTTCTCCAGGCCCGGCGGATGCTCGGTGTCGGCCAGCCACAGCAGGTTGCCGCCGATGTTGACGTAATGTTCGATCACCCGCTGTTCCGCCGGCAGCAGCTCGCTGCTCGGATCGGCGACGATCAGCGCCGCGAGATTTTCGGGAATCGCCGGCTGCGCGGCCAGGTTCAGCGAAGTCACATGCAGGCCCTTGTCGCGCAGCGCCTGGGCGAAGTCCGAATAGCCGTTCTGCTTGAAATCGTCAATCGCACGTTCGCCATGACCGGTCAGAAAGGCGACGAACACGTTGCCCTTGCTGGCCAGCCGCTGCAGCGCCGCGGACACCGCCGGCTCCGAGATCTGACCCGGATCCAGCGTTTCCCGCCGGCCGTCGTACTCGACCACCATTTGCCCGGACTGGTCGATCTTGAACGTCTTGGTCTTCTCCGGGTCGAGCGCAGGGTCGATGAAGGTCAAGGTGACGTTTTTCTTGAACTCCTGGTAGCGGCGCACGCCCTGCTCGACGGTCAGACGCTGATCGGCTTGATCGCCGGAAACGAAGGCGTAGAAGTGGATCGGGTCAGGCAGCGTCTGCAGCAGTTTTTGGCTGGCCGGGGTCAGCGTATTGCGGTGGCCGTAAGTCCAGTCGAAATCGGTTTTGTAGCGATTGGACAACCAGCCGGCCAGGCCGACCACCGTCACCAGCAGCACCAGGTTGACGATCTGTTGTGCCAGACGGGAACGTTTCGGGTTCATGGGGCGTTTTATTCAGAAGACGTTGAGTGGGCCACAGCTTCAGGTGCGTTCCAGATCCAGCCGCAGCACGGCCAGCCACAGGAAGAACGTCACGAACAGAAGGTAGTAGACGACGTCGGCGGTGGAGACGATGCCGCGCCGCAGGTTGTCGAAATGCCCGATCAGCGACAGGTAGCCGATGGCGCCGGCGAACGGCAGCGCCGTCATGGACTGCGACACGCCCTGCAGCACCCAGAACACCAGCAGCAGTCCGAAGCCGGCCACTGCGGCGATCACCGGCTCGCGCGTCAGCGTCGATACGAACAACCCGGCCGCACCGAAGGCCAGCATCATCAGGAACAGGCCCAGCAGGCCGGCGGCGATGCGGCCCAGATCCAGATCGGTTCCGGTCATCAGCGTCAACGACATCAGTGTCAGCAGCCCGACGGCGAACAGCAGGAACGTCCCCAGGCCCAGGAACTTGCCGAGGACGATCTCGATCAGCGACACCGGCGACGACAGCAGCAGCGTGATGCTGCCGCTTTTCCGTTCTTCGGAGAACAGCCGCATCGTCATTAGTGGAATCACCAGCAGCAGCACCACGTTGGCGCTGCTGTACAGGCCGCCGCCGATGTAGTCGGCGACGCCGAAGCTCTGGTCGGTGGCGACCTGCGCGGCCTGCGCGTACGCATTCAGGTACAGCACGAAAAAGATGCCGAGGATCACCTGCAGCACCGCCAGCACCGCCCATGCCAGCGGCGAGACGAAAATGCGCCGGCTTTCGGCTCCGGCGATGGAGAGAACCTTGCTCATCGGTTTTACCAATCTCCCAGCGGTTAAAAACGGGTGCCGCCGCGCGGCGTGTTGCGGAGCTCAGGCGGCTTGGCGCAGTGCCGGCTCGTCGCTCGAAGTCAGCTCGACGAAGCGTTCCTCCAGCGTCTTGATCTCGGCCTTGAGCTCGATCAGTCCCCAGTCGCCGGCCACCGCCGCCTGCGCCAGCGCCTGGCGCGGGTCGGCGCCGTCGGCCAGCCGCAACCGCCATTGGCCGCCGCCGAGTTCCTCAATCCCGCGCACGCCGGCGATCTGCTGCAGCGCGGTGACTGCCGGCGACCGGGTCAAGGTTATCAGCACCGCCTCGAACTGCGCCTGGGTGGTCGCGGCCATGGTGTCGCTGTAAACGACGCGGCCGCGGTGGATGATCATGACGCGATCGCACACCGCCTGCACTTCCGGCAGGATGTGGCTGGACAGGATGATGCCGTGCGCCTCGCCGAGCCCGCGGATCAGGCCGCGGATCTCGCGAATCTGGATTGGGTCCAGGCCGACGGTGGGTTCGTCGAGAATCACCACCCGCGGGCTGTGGACGATCGCCTGCGCCAGACCGACGCGCTGCTGGTAGCCGGTGGACAGCGTGCCGATCAGCTTGTCGCCGGCATCGGTCAGCCCGCAGGCCTGCTTGGCGCGGTTCAGCGCTTCGCGGCGCGCCTGGCTGCGCAGGCCGCGCAGCGCCGCGCAGTAGCGCAGGTATTCGTCGACGCTGAGTTCCCCATACACCGGCGGTCGTTCCGGCAGATAGCCGATCGCGCGTTTGGCGGCTTTCGGTTGTTCGGCGAGATCGACACCGCAGATGCGAACGTCGCCCTGGCTCGGCGCCAGGCAGCCGGCCAGCATCCGCAACGTGGTGGTTTTCCCGGCGCCGTTGGGGCCCAGCAGCCCGACGATTTCGCCTTTGTGCAGGCTCAGGCCGAAATCGGCCACCGCGGTGTTCTGGCCGAAGCGTTTGGTCAGGCCGCGGGTTTCCAGCAAGACGTCAGCATCCATCCGGCAGGTATCCCTGTTATCGGAAAGCGGTTTACAGACTACCCGGAAACCATCAAGTTCCGTAGCCGGCCTGAATGGGGGGCGCTGCGGCGAGATGCGGCAGCTATTGCTGCGGCATGCAAACAGTATAAACGGGGCGTCATCGGGTTATTGACCCGGCACGTCTGCGGTGCCCCGTACGCTTCAACGGCAACGCGCCCGCGTATGCGTTGATACTGTTTACGTGCCGGTTCGATAAGAAAGCCGCTACGCCGCCCGGGTTTGTAGCTGCCGTCCGGTCGATCCGAGCGCGCCCGATGCCGCGCCGGGCGGCGCGCAGCCGGGGTTGTGCCATGCGATATTCAACCGCGAGATCGGTTTCGAGAATGCAGATGATCGGTTTGCTGCAGCGGGTCACACGGGCTTCAGTCCGGGTCGAAGACCAAACGGTGGCGGCGATCGGCCGCGGCCTGCTGGTGCTGGTCGGCGTCGAGCGCGAAGACACCGCCGTCGACAGCGAGCGCCTGCTCGAACGTCTGCTCGGCTACCGCGTGTTCGCCGACGCCGGCGGGCGCATGAACGCCAGCCTGCGCCAGGTCGGCGGCGGTTTGCTGCTGGTGCCGCAGTTTACGCTGGCCGCGGACACCGCCAGCGGCACCCGCGCCAGTTTCACGCCGGCCGCCGATCCGGCGCATGCGCGCGGTTTGTTCGAACATCTGGCCGTGCTCGCCCGCCACGCGTGGCCGCAGGTCGGCTGCGGCGTATTCGGTGCGCAGATGCAGGTGCAGCTGATCAATGACGGCCCGGTGACCTTCTGGCTGACCGCGCGAGCCGTCGGTCGACCGTGAGCCGCGGCGTCCTGCGATCGGCGTGGATCCTCCGGCGAGGCTGTTGCCGCAGACGGCGCCGGACCGGGTCCGCGCGGCGTTCCGCGGACGGATTGGCTATGCTTGAGACCGTCGGCTGGCGCGAGGGGGCGCCGCCATACAACGCCGCGCGGCGGCGCTCGAATGCCGGGCGACGTGCCCGCGCCACAGCCACGGGATCCCATTGATGATCACCACCTCTTCTCCGATTTCGCAGCGACGCTCGTTCTCGACCGTGTTCCTGATCGAGATGTGGGAGCGTTTCGGCTACTACGGCATGGCCGCGCTACTGGTGCTGTTCATGGTGCAGAAGCTCGGCTTTTCGGACGAGCATGCCAACCTGACCTGGGGTGCATTCGCCGCGCTGGTCTATGCCGCGCCGTCGATCGGCGGCTGGATCGGCGATCGCATTCTCGGCTCGCGCCGCACGATGACGCTCGGCGCGATGATCCTGGCGCTGGGCTACCTGCTGCTGGCGGTGCCGTCCGAGAGCCTGCTGTTTCTGTACTCGACGCTGGGCGTGATCGTGGTCGGCAACGGCCTGTTCAAAGCCAATGCGGGGAACCTAGTGCGGCGCATCTACGAGGGCGACGACGCCCGCATCGACTCGGCGTTCACCATCTACTACATGGCGGTGAACATCGGTTCGACGGTGTCGATGCTGGCGACGCCGTGGATCAAGGAAGTCTACGGTTGGCATGCCGCTTTCGCCGTATGCTGTGCCGGGCTGATGCTCGGCCTGATCAATTATCTGCTGATGCGCCGCTCGCTGGCGCATATCGGCTCACAGCCGGACGAGCAGCCGATCCACTGGGACCGGCTGGCGATGGTGCTCGGCGCCGGCGTGGCGATCCTGTTTGCCGTGGCCTTCATCCTGCAGCACAAGGCGGTCGCGGTCGCCTGCGTGTACGCGGCCGCGCTGGTGATCCTGGCCATCTTCGCCTACCTGATCGCCAAGAGCCGGCGCGACGAACGCAGCGGCCTGGTGGCGGCGCTGGTGCTGACGCTGCAAACCATCCTGTTCTTTATCTTCTACCAGCAGATGTCGACCTCGCTGACGCTGTTCGCGCTGCGCAACGTCGACTGGCAGCAGACGCTGTTCGGCAGCACGCTGTTCACCTGGCAGCCGGCGCAGTATCAGGCGCTGAATCCGATCTGGATCATGGTTCTGTCGCCGATTCTGGCCTGGGGTTACACACGCCTGGGCAGGTCAGGCCGCGATCTGCCGATCGCCGGCAAGTTCGCGCTGGGTTTCGTGGTGGTGGCGGTGGGTTTCTTCATCTATGGCGTGTCCGGCAGATTCGCCGTCGGTGGCAAGGTCTCGTCGTGGTTCATGGTCTGGGGCTACGGTTTTTATTCGCTCGGCGAGTTGCTGGTCAGCGGTCTGGGTCTGGCGATGATCGCGCGCTACGCGCCGGCGCGCATGGGCGGTTTCATGATGGGCGCGTATTTCGTCGCCGTCGGCCTGTCGCAGTATCTCGGCAGCGTGGTCGCCAACTTCGCACAGATCCCGCAGGGCATGACCGATCCGCTGGCCAGCCTGCCGCTGTATACCAGCCTGTTCAACAAGCTTGGCCTGGTTGCGGTCGGCGGCACGTTGCTGGCGGTGGCGCTGCTGCCGTTGATGAAGCGGCTGTCGGCCGAGCACGGCCGCCGCCAGGAGCCGACGGCGCCGGGACCGGCGCAGCCTGCGGTCGAATAGTGCAAGTCCTTATGCCTGCCGTTTCGACGACGCCGGTCGCCGGCGCGGCGCAGAAGCTGTTCAAGCGGCTGCGCCGCGAGGCCGGCCGCGCGATCCAGGATTACCAGATGATCCGCGCCGGCGACCGGGTGATGGTGTGCCTGTCCGGCGGCAAGGACAGTTTCGCGATGGCCGAGCTGCTGCTGGCGCTCAAGCGCAGCGCGCCGGTGGGCTTCGAGCTGGTCGCAGTCAACCTCGATCAGTACCAGCCCGGCTTCCCCCGGGAAGTGATTCCGGCCTGGTGCGCGCAGCGAGACCTGCCATTCGAGCAGCTGTCGCAGGACACCTACGCGGTGGTCAGGCGGGTGATCCCGGACGGTGCGACGATGTGCGGACTATGCTCGCGGCTGCGGCGCGGGCACCTGTACCGTCACGCCGCCGAGCGCGGCTACACCAAGCTCGCGCTCGGCCACCATCTGGACGATATCGTCGCCACGTTTTTTCTCAACCTGTTTCATGGCGGCCGCCTGGCGGCGATGCCGCCGAAGCTCAGGAGCGAAGACGGCCGCAACACGGTGATCCGGCCGCTGGCGTACTGCCGCGAGCGTGACCTTGCGGCATACGCGGCGCTCTCCGGTTTCCCGGTCATCCCGTGCACGCTGTGCGGCAGCCAGCCGAATCTGCAGCGTGCGGCGATCGGCCGCATGCTCGACGCCTGGGAGCGGGAATCGCCCGGTCGGGTGCGGCAGATTTTCAAGGCGCTGGCCAACGTGCAGCCGAGCCAGCTTGCCGACCGCGACCTGTTCGATTTTGCGGCGCTGGACGGCGGTGCGCCGGCGCGCTGGCTGCCCGGCGGCGCGGCGTGATGCTGCGACTGCTGTGGGCGCCGGTGCTGCTCGCCGCTGCGACCACGGCAGCGGCGGGCGAGCTGGCGCCGTTTCTGTGGCGGGTCGACGGCCCTCATGCGACGCACTACCTGATGGGTTCGGTACACCTGTTGCCGCAGGCGGCCGACACGCTGCCCGACGCACTGGAGCAGGCCTACGACCAGGTCGACGAGGTGGTGTTCGAAAGCGATCTCGGGGCGTTGTCGGCGCCGTCGACGCAGTTGGCGCTGCTGGCTGCCGCGCGTTCGACCAGACCGCTGGCCGACGAAATCGGCGCCGCCGCCTACGCCCGGTTGCGCGCGCAGGCGCAACGCCAGAGCATGCCGATGAGCCTGTGCGACGGTTACCGCGCCTGGTTCTGCGCGCTGTCGCTGCAGCTGTTCGCGTTCCGCCGCGCCGGATTTTCCGAGGAGTACGGCATCGATCAGCATTTCTACGGCGAAGCGCTGACCGACGGCAAATCGATCGCCTGGCTGGAACCGGTGCCGCAGCACTTGGCGCTGTTCACGCAGATGCCCGAGGCGATGGCGCGCGAACTGCTCGATGCCGCACTGGATGACGATGCCGAGCAGACGCTGGACTCGCCGCAGACGCTGTACCGCGCCTGGCGCGACGGCGATACCGCGCGCGTCGCCGCGCTGGACCGCGAATTGGCGACGCATTACCCGCGGCTCTATCAGCGTCTTCTGGCGGCGCGCAACCACGCCTGGTTGCCGCAGCTGCGTGAGCTGCTGTCGGGCGATCAGGCCGAGCTGATCTGCGTCGGCGCCGCCCACTGGGTCGGGCCGGACGGCTTGATCGCCGCGCTGCGGCGGGCCGGCTTCGACATCACGCCGGTCGCTGCGCTGCCGGACGGTATGCGGCTGCAGGCGCGCGTACCTGCTCTGCCGACCGACTGATCCGTTTGCCGCGGCCGCCGCAGGCGCGGCTACCATGGCGCATGTTTCGCTGGCTGCTTGCGCTGTGCGCGCTGGTGATCGTCAACCCCGCTATCGCCGGCATCGACGTGCAGGTGAGCGGCGTCGGCGGCGCGCTGCGCGCCAATGTATTGGCGCAACTGTCGATTCAGGCGCAGAGCAACGAGCCGCAACTGGATCAGGCAACAGTCGAAGACCTGAACCGCCGTGCGCCGGCGCAGATCCGCACTGCGTTGCAGCCGTTCGGCTACTACCGTTCCCGGATCGACGCCGCGCTGTCCGGCCAGGCGCCGCACTGGACCGCCCGTTACCGCATCGATCCCGGCCCGCGCACCACGCTACGCACCTTGTCGGTGGCAGTGACCGGCGCCGGCCGCAGCGATAAAAAAATCCGCGCGGTCGTTGCCCGCCCGGGCATCGCCATCGGCCAGCCGCTGCTGCACCAGCGCTGGGAACATCTGAAGACGCGACTGAGCGACGTCGCCTATGCGCAAGGCTATCTGGACGCACGTTTTTCGATCCACCGGATGCAGGTGGATCTCGACGCCAACGCCGCCGACCTGAAGCTGGTGCTCGACACCGGCCCGCGCTACTACGTCGGCCCGATCACGATCCGGCACAGCCACCAGATCGACGATGACGTGCTGCGTCGTTATCTGCGCATCCAGACCGGTCAGCCGTTCGATCCGCAGAAAGTGCTGGATACCCAGTTTGCGCTGTCGGACTTGGGCTACTTCAGTGACGTCACCGTGCAACCGGACAAGGCGCACGCGGTGGATCGGCGCGTGCCGATCATCATTACCGCCACCGATGCGCCGCGGCGGCAGTACCGCTACGGCGGCGGCTATGGCACCGACACCGGCGCCCGCGCGCTGTGGAGCCTGGATTTCCGCAGCCTCGGCCGCCAGGGTCACAAGCTGCGTATCGACGCGCGGGTGGCGCAGAAAATCAGCGCACTGATCGCCGAATACCGTATCCCGGTCGGTCACCAGCCCAGCGATTACCTGGGTTTCGAGGTCGAAGGCCTGTCACAGCAGCTGCACGACGGCCAGGAGGAGATCTACGGCGCCGGCGTCAGCTACCACCTGAACAGCGGTTCCTGGCGTAAAAATTACTACCTCAAATACGGCCACGATGCGTTTCGCTTCAACAACGTGCCGGGCACTGTCAGCCGGTTGTGGACGCCGGGCGTGCAATTCTCGCTGGCCGAACTCGACAACCCCGTGTTTCCGCGTTGGGGCTGGAGCCTGTTTCAGGATTTCCACGGCGCCGAGCGGGCGCTGGATTCGTCGGCGACGTTCGTTCAGAGCCGGTCCGTGCTGCGGGCGGTGATTTCGCCGCTGCGGCGGCTGCGGCTGCTCGGCCGCTTCGAATACGGCGCCACGCTGGTCAGCGGCTTTGCCGACTTGCCGGCTTCGCAGCGGCTGTTCGTCGGCGGCACCGACAGCGTGCGCGGCTACAGCTACCGCTCGCTCGGCCCGCACGACGCGCTGGGCAACGTGATCGGCGGCAAGTATCTCGAGACTTACAGCGTACAGGCCGAATACCGGCTGACCGACAAATGGGGCGCGGCGTTGTTCACCGACGCCGGCGGCGCCAGCGACACGCCGTTGCCGAGCCTGCATAACAGCGTCGGTGCCGGTGCGCTGTACTACCTGCCTTTCGGTACCGCCGCGGTGTATCTGTCGCATCCGCTGGACTCCGGCACTTCGCCGGTGAGGCTGGACATCACCATCGAGGTCGGCCTGTGAGGTGGGCCGGAAGGTTGTTCGTCGCACTGGCGGCATTCCTGCTGCTGCTGGCGGCAGGGCTGTATGCGCTGTTGAGCACCGGCACCGGCACGCGGCTGCTGCTGCGTGCTGCGCAGGCCGGCGGCGTGTCGATCGAAATCCGGCGGATCAGCGGGGGCTTGCTGGGGCCGCTGGTGCTGGACGGCGTGCGCGCCCGCTTCGCCGATACGACCATCGTCGCGCACCGGCTGCGACTCGAATGGCGGCCGTCGGCGCTGCTGCGACGCGAGCTTTCGATCCGCCAACTGCGCATCGACGACCTCGAGATCCGCTTGCCGCCCAGCCGTAAATCCACTGTTCCACCGGGGACGCCGGTGATGCCGCAGCGTCTGCCCGGCGGCTTCGGCGTCCGGCTCGACGCGCTGCAGATCGACCGGCTGCGCGTCGGGCGCAGCGACGCTGCCCCGCTTGCGCTTTCGGCACTGACGATTTGTGCGCGCTGGCGCAGCGCGGTACTGACGCTGTGTCCGTCCGGCGCCACGCTTGCCGGCGCCGGTCCGATAACGGCTGCCGGCCAGGCGCAGCTGGGTCGCGACAAACTGCGGCTCGACCGCTTGCGGCTCACCGCCGGTTTGGCGCAGGTTTCGGCCCAGGGTCGTATCGGTTACGGTGCGACGCAGAGCGCGCTGACGCTGCGATTCTCGGCTTTGCGCTGGCCGCTGGATAACGGCCGGCCGGCGTCGCTGCACGACGGCCGCGGCACATTGACGCTCGACGGTCGCCCGCAGGATTATCGCTACCGGCTGACCGCCGAAGGCAAGCTGCGCGATCGGCCGCAGACGTTCACGCTGCAGGCGGCCGGCAGCGGCGGTCTGCAGCGGCTGGTTTTCGACTCGCTGCAGCTGACCGCCGGCGGCGGGCGTATCCGCGGCCAGGGCGCTCTGGCTTGGGCGCCCAAGCTGGCCGGCGAGCTGCAGCTGCGTTTTACCCACGCCGACCCGGCGCTGCTGGCGGCTGAGTTTCCGGGCGATCTGAACGGCACACTGGCTGCGCACACCGGCGCCGACGGCGCGGTCGTCTGGTCGCTGTCGCTGCGGCATTCGCGGTTGCGCGGCTACCCGCTGAGCGCTGCGGTGGCCGGCGTCTGGCGGTGGCCGGCGCTGCAGTTGACGCAACTATCGCTGAGCAGCGGAGCCACCAAACTCAGCGCCTCGGGCCGGCTCACGCCGGCGTTCGATCTGGAGTTTTCGCTGCAAAGCCCGGACCTCGCCTCGCTGTATCCGGGCTTCGGCGGCCGGCTGCGAGCGCAGGGTCGGCTGCAGGGCGAGCCGGCCGATCCGCACCTGGTGCTGTCGGCCAGCGGCAACGGCTTGCGCTTCGGGCGCTACACGTTGGCGCAATTCGACCTCGACGCCGATCTGGATCCCGAACGGCCCTCGCGCCTGAACCTGAAGCTGAGTGAAGCGCAGGCCGGCCTGGCGATTCGGCGCGCGCGACTGAGCGCCACCGGCACGCTGGCGTATCAGCAGATTGACCTCGACGCCGGCACCGCGCGCGGCAGCCTGACCCTGACCGCCGCCGGCGGCTACGATCGCCGCCGGCGCGAGTGGGGCGGCTCGCTGTTGACGGCGCACCTGACACCGCAGGGGCTCGGTGCGCTGCACTTGGAACGCCCGGCCGGCATTCTGATCGGCGGTGGGCGCAAGAGCCTGGAGCCAGCCTGCGTCAGCGGCGACGACGGCCGCGTCTGCGTACAGCTGCAGCACAACGTGCCGAGCCCGGGCTGGTGGCTGACCTGGTCGCTGCGGCGGGCCCGGCTGGCGGCGCTGGCGCCGCTGCTGCCGGACGGCTGGCGAGTCGCCGGCCAGGCGGACGGCGACGGCCGCCTGCGGTTGGTCGCAGGCAATCTGCAGCAGCTCACCGCTCATTTGCAGCTGTCGGGGGCGGGGTTGAAGCTGCCCGACGCAGCGGAATTCACCCTCGATAGCGGCCGGCTCGACGCCGAGCAGGACGCCGACGGCCGGCTGCGTGCCCAGCTTGCGTTGCAATTGCCACAAGGCAGTTTGCAGGCCCAAGCGCAGGCGGCGCCGGGCGGCCAGCTGTTGCAGCGCGCGCTGTCCGGCGAGTTCGGCGTCGACTTCCCCAGCATCGCCTTCCTGCAGCCGTTACTGCCACAGGCGACCGACCTCAGCGGGCGCATCCAGGGGCGGCTGACGTTGACCGGAACCCTGGGCCGACCGCGGCTGGCCGGCCGCGTCGGTCTGGTCGGCGGGCGAGCCAAGCTGATCGTGCCCAACATCCGCCTCAGCGAGGTGCAGCTGGCGCTGATCGCCGACGGCTCGGGTCCGGTGCGGCTGGCCGGCTCGCTGAGTTCCGGCGGCGGCAGCCTGAAGCTCGACGGCGGCGTCGATCCGAGCGCGAACCCGCTGCACGGCGAGCTGCATGTCAGCGGACGGGACTTCCAGGCGATGGACACCTCGCAGGCACGGATCTGGGTCAGCCCGGATCTGTCGCTGGAATACTTTCCGGGTTTCTTCAAGCTGAGCGGAACGCTGGCGGTGCCCAAGGCCGACATCACTCCGAGCGGCCTGACCGACAAAGGCATCGAACCGTCCGCGGACCAGGTGCTGATCGGCGGGCCACCGAAGCCGCCGCCGACACCGCTGACCACCGTGGCGGCGGTCACGCTCAAGCTCGGCGAGCAGGTGCGCTTCAAAGGTTTCGGGCTGACCACGCGCCTGGGCGGTGCGGTCAAACTGATCGACTACACCAAGCTGCCGCAGGCGCTGGCACAGGGCGAGCTGAATCTGCTGGACGGCCACTACCAGGCCTACGGCCAGGATCTCAAGATCGAACACGGTCGGCTGATTTTTTCCGGCGGTCCTGCGACCCGGCCGGCGATCGACGTGCTGGCCTCGCGCAAGCCGGCCAGCAACGTCACCGTGCGTCTGCAGGTGCGCGGCCCGCTGGCGCAACCGGAATTTACGCTGTCCTCGGACCCGCCGATGCCGCGCGACCAGCAGCTGGCCTGGCTGGTGCTCGGCCACCCGCTGAACCAGTCTTCCGGCGGCGACAAGCAGGCGGTTTCCAGTGCCGCGCTCGGCCTCGGCCTGGCCGGCGGCGATTTTCTGGCTAACCGCATCGGCAAGCGCCTGGGTCTGGATACGGTGTCGGTGGGCGCCGATTCCGGCGGCGGTTCGCAAGTGGCCACTTCGCAGAGCATGATCGAGCGCATCAGCGGGACTTCCACCACTCCGCAGACCAGTGCGACAGCGCTGACCCTGGGCAAATACCTGACTCCGCGGTTGTTCGTCAGCTATGGCGTGGGCCTGCTGCAACCCGGCAACGTGTTCCGGCTGCTCTACGATCTCGGTCACGGTTTCAGGCTGGAAGCCGAGTCCGGTCTGGCCAGCGGCGGTGATCTGGTCTACACCGTCGACAGCAAGTGAAGGCGACGGCGGCGGCCGCTGGGCTCTAGAATCCCGGATCACCGCCCGAACCGGGTCGATCCATGCGCCTGTCCCTAGCTTTTGCCACCGCGTTGTTTCTCGCCGGCTGCGGTCAGTCCGGTTCGCTGTATCTGCCCGAACCGCCCAGCCATCCGGCGGTGCCGGCGTCGACGCTGGGCGCCGCGACCCCAGCCAGTGCGCCGGCGGTCCCAGCCAGCCGCTGATGGATCATTTCGAGTATCGCGACGGCGAACTCCACGCCGAAGAAGTGCCGCTGCGAACCATCGCGCAAGCCTGCGGTACGCCGGTCTACGTCTATTCGCGCGCCACTCTGGCGCGCCACTACCGCGCTTTCGACGACGCCTTGGCCGGCGTGCCGCACCGCGTCTACTACGCGGTCAAGGCCAACGGCAATCTGGCGGTGCTGGACGTGTTGGCGCGGCTCGGTGCCGGTTTCGACATCGTCTCGGTCGGCGAGCTGGAGCGCGTGCTGGCGGCGGGCGGCGCCGCGCGCGCGGTGGTGTTTTCCGGTGTCGGCAAGAGCGACGCCGAGATCGCCAGGGCGCTGGCCGCCGGCATCGCCTGTTTCAATGTCGAGTCCGCGGCCGAGCTGCAGCGGCTGGCCGAACTGGCGGGCCAGAGCGGCCGGCCGGCACCGCTGGCGCTGCGCGTCAATCCGGATGTCGACGCCCGCACCCATCCGTACATTTCCACCGGCTTGGCCGAAAATAAGTTCGGCGTGGACATCGGCGAGGCCGAGCGGCTGTACCGGCAGACCGCCGATTCGCCGTGGCTGACGCCGGTGGGCGTGGCCTGCCACATCGGTTCGCAGCTGGTGGAGCTGGCGCCGTTCGTCGACGCGCTGGAGCGCGTGCTGGCACTGGCGGGACGGCTGGCCGCTGACGGCGTGCGGTTGCAGCACGTGGACGTCGGCGGCGGGCTGGGCGTGCGTTACCGCGACGAAACGCCGCCATCGCCGGCGCAGTGGGCCGCGGCGCTGCGGCGCTGCGTGGACGGCCTGGGACTTTCGATTCACTGCGAACCCGGCCGCGCGATCGCCGCCAACGCCGGCGTGCTGGTGACTCGCGTGCTGCGTCTGAAGCCGACCGCGCGCAAGCGTTTTGCTGTGGTCGATGCGGCGATGAACGACCTGCTGCGTCCTGCGCTGTATCAGGCCTGGCACCAGGTTCTGCCGCTGCGACCGCGCGACGATGTGCCGCGCGAGTGCTGGCAGATCGTCGGTCCGGTGTGCGAGAGCGCGGATTTCCTTGGCTGCGACCGCGAGCTGGCGCTGGCCGCAGGCGACCTGCTGGCGCTGCGCACCGCCGGCGCTTACGGTTTTGCGATGAGCAGCCAGTACAACGCCCGCCCGCGCGCCGCCGAAGTGATGGTCGACGGCAAGCGTTTTCACTTGGTGCGCGCGCGCGAGAGTTTGGCTGATTTATGGCGCGGCGAGTCGGTGTTGCCGCGCTGAATCAAACGCTGCGGCGCGCCGGCCGCCGGTCATTTCGGGATCCGTCGCCATGCGCCTTTCCAGGGCAACCGCCGGGAATCCCGCCTATGGGATATCGGCTCTCGGATTGGGAGAGATCACGCGGGATGGCCGGAGCGTACAACAGCCACGCTCAGGGGCCGGGATTGACATTCAGGAGTGCGGAGGCAGTCGGCGCCACGCGGGCATTGCTGTCGGTGGCGACGATGGTCACCTGGCCGGCGGTCGTGCCCGCCGACGAGGCAGTCCCATCGCTGCTGATGGCCGCCACGGTGGCGTCGCTCGAGGTCCAGGACCCCACGCGTGAAATAGCCTGTGTCTGCCCGTTGTCGAAGGCACCCAGCGCGCTGAACTTCGCCGTCTGGTCGCTGCCGGCAACGATCGACGCCGACGCCGGCGACACCGATACGCTCTGCAGATTCGCGCCGGCGACGTTGATGCCGATGACCGACGAAGTCAGCGCACCCTGCAGCAGCGTCGCATAGATCTGCACCGGTCCTCCCGGCTGATTGGCGGTGAGCAGATTGGTCGAAAAGCTGGCTACAGCCGGGGCTGACGAGGTCAAGGTGGACTGCAAGCTCACGTCCTGGACCGGACCGCTGCCGAAATCGGCAAACACGTCGATGCGTTCGATGTTGCCGATCGCATCGGTGTCGCCGTTGCCGTTGATCATGATCAGCGGGTCGGCGCCGAACTGCGGTTGGACGTCGAGCTTCTGCACGGTGGCTACGGTCAGTTGCGCGGTCGCGGTTAGGGGGCAGGCGGCAAAACCGGCCTGCAACTGGCTGGGGCCTCCGGCGCCGTGACCGGTGACCAGGCCGCTGCTGTCGACGGTGGCCAGCGAACCCGACAGGCTCCACAGCGCATTGGCAGTGACGTTGCGCTCGACGCCATCGAACACCCCGGTGACGGCCAACTGCTGCGTGGTGCCGGCGCCGACGGTCAGCGCGGAAACCGGCGAATTCACGCCTTGATCGACGCGCTGGATCGTCAGATCAGTGGGCGCCGCCACCGTCACCAGGATGCTCGTCTGGAGCAAACCTTCGAAATCGGCCGTGACAGTGGCGCTGCCGCTGGTGACCGGCACCAGGGTGCCGCTCGCATAAACGCTCCCGGCACTGCCGGACACCGGGATGTCTCCGTTGCTGACTTCCACAACCCCGGGATTCGAGCTGCTCCAGGTGATTCCCGTCGCCGCCCCCTGCGATCCATCCGAGAATTGCATGGTCGCCGACAACGACGACGTCAGGCACTGAAACGCCCGCTGTTCGGACAACGTCGCGCCGGACGAGGCGTCGGTGATGATAATGGCGACCGGCGTGACGCCTTTACCGGTGGCGCCACATCCGGCCAGAACCGTGCCGAGCAGGCCAAGCCCGATGAGCGGGAAAAATTTCCGCAAATTCTGCAGGCAAAGATAAATCATATCGTCCGCGAAACTAACCGGAATTCGCCGTCGAATGGTTCGACGGTCCGCCGGGTTAAACCGACGCAATGGATTCAGCTACTGCTGCTGCCGACCGCCTTGCTCAATTCCGCGGCGTCGTATTTCAGCACGCGGTTATTCCCACGGTCCGTGACCCACAGCGAGCCGTCGGTGGCTTCGTACGCCACACCGGTCGGCGATTTGAGCGTACGCGCCGTAGGAGAAGCTTCCGCCACCCCGTCCTGCGGACTGTCGGTGTCGCCGTTATCGTCGTTGGCGGTGATGTGCGTGAAATCCTCCTGACCGAGCACGTGATCGGCGCTGGCTCCGTTGGCCACCGGGAACGAGTCGAAAACCAGCACCCGGTTGTTGTTGAAATCGGCGACGAAAATCCGGGCGCCGTCGGAGGTGATGCCTTCTGGCGCGTTCGTCGTCGCCGCCGACGGCGAGGTGCTGCTGAACGTGAAGCTGCTCTGCCCGATGACGACATTCGCGGCGGCGTCGTTGCTGTCCGGGATCTGCGTCCAGGACAGCACGCGGCTGTCGCCGGTGTCGCTGACCAGCAGGCGAAAGCCGTCCGACCAGACATCTGTGGGTTGAAACAGCGAGCTTTGCGTTTCGGTCGCTGAATTCCCGGTGCAGGTCGTGAAGTCGGGCTGGCCGAGCACCACGTCGGCCGCGGTGCCGTTGGCGGTCGGGATCGAGTTCCAGATCAGCACGCGATTGTTGCCCTGATCGACCGCGATCAGCTTGCCGCCGGCAATTACCGCGGCTGTCGGATTTCTCAGTGCTGTGGCGCTGCAGCCTTGGCTGTTGACCGTGAAGCTGGATTGTCCGATCACGATATCCGGCGGCACGTTCGAGGCGGGAATCGAGTTATAAATCAGCACCCGGTTGTTGCCGGTGTCGGCCACGACAAAGAAATTGCCGCTGAGCGAGACGCGGGTTGGAATGCCGAAGCCCGCATTGCTGGCCGTGGCGCCACCGGCGTTGGGAGTCGTGGAAGTGAAATCGGCCTGCCCCAGCACGAATGAGGCGTTGGCATTGTTGGAGGTAGGGACGGGATTGAAGCCCAGAACACGGTTGTTGGCGGTATCGGTTACGAACAGCGCGCCGCTGGAATTCACTGCCACATCGCCGAACGCTTGGTTGAGCGTGTCGGCGTCGGCACCGCCGCCTTCGTTGGGCTGCTGTCCGGTGAAATCCGTCTGCCCGAGCACGACGGATGCCGGCACCAATGTCAGGGTCGTCGTGCTGCTCGAGCTGCCCGATCCGCCACAACCGGTGAGCACCGCAATACCGATCGCAGCGATGGCCGTCCGGAAGCCCGGCGGGTGCACCCGGGTTCGATTTTGCATGCTCAAGCCTCTGTGTT
This sequence comes from Gammaproteobacteria bacterium, assembly GCA_028871525.1. Classification (GTDB taxonomy): domain Bacteria; phylum Pseudomonadota; class Gammaproteobacteria; order Nevskiales; family Nevskiaceae; genus SCRT01. The sequence continues at coordinate 9,248 of JAGWMX010000019.1, read as the reverse complement.
GTTCGTCCCGACCGCACGCAATCGCTGCGGTCCTTGCGCCGGAAACTCTATGGCTTTTCTTAGTAAACAAGCGTGTAGATTTATTGCGAAGTGCAAACAAATGCTAAGGCCACGCCGCCGGAGGAAGGTCCGCAGGCGTGATCCAGAGAACGCCGGCGATGGCCGGGGTCCGTTTCCCGGCCGGTTCGTCCAAACCGGAGGCAGTCGAACAAGGCCGGGCCGGGGCTAAGGCTGGGCCGACGCCGTCGGCGTCGGACTGCGGATGGCAGGTGCAGGAGCCGCACGAAGGGCCGGCGGCAGGCTGGGAGGCAAGGGCCGGCAATCGGGCCGGTCAGGCGCGATGCGGCGACGCGGACTGCCGGGTTTGCGTCACCAGCCGTGCCGGCGGTCGCGTCGGCCGATGCAGGCTGTAGCCGAGCGCATTGGCGCGCGCCTCGAACCGCGGGGACAACGGCGGCCGCCACCGGTAACGCAGTCTGCCCCGATCCTGCTCCCAGCATTCGAAATAGCGCTCGTTGATCCCCGCGGTCACCGGCTGGGTCACGGTCACCGGCGGCAGGCCGATGACAGCGCAGATGCGGTCGATGGCGTGTTGTGGGTGGGCGACCAGTTCTTCGTAGCGCAGGACGCAGGCGTGGCGTAGATGCGGCAGATCAATCATCGCCAGTTCGTAGGCATGCAGCGTGTGATGCAGCAGGGACTTGAGGCTGGCCCTGCTCCATTTGCGCGTGGCATAGGCCACCGCCAGCGGGTGCCTCAGAATGACCACGAAGCGGGCGCCGGGGAACAGCTTCTGCAGGAAGCGCATGCGGATCAGGTTCGTCGGGGATTTTTCGATCAGATACGGGCATCGAAGATCCCAGTGGCGCCCCCACTCGGCCATCAGCCGCGACGCTGTCTCCGACCGGGCCAGCGGATGCCCTTCATTCATATAGGCGCGGCGTTTGCGGGCAAACCTGCCGGGCCCTCCAAGCTTTTCGTCGGTTTTGTAGACGGTCTGCAGGTGCTGGCCCTCGTCTTCGGGGGCACCGGTATCGCTAAAGCCGCTGACCAGCGGATGAGCGCGCATGATCTGGTGCAGCAACGAAGTGCCGCTGCGGTGCAATCCGGCGATGAAGATGTGCCGGTGCCGCGGAAAATCCGGCATCGTCGGCAGCCCTGGAGGGCAGTCGGAACGCCACCACATCTTGGCGCTTACGGTCGGCCGTGGTTCCCCGCCGCCAGCGCGGTGGCGAGCTGGGCCTTCTGCGGATCGCTGAGCAGGGCGTAGATCTGGTTGCGCAGATTGACCTCGGCCTGCAGCCGGGTCCGGATCGCTTGCGTCTGCGCCTGTGCCAGCGCGCTCTGCGCCTGCGAGAACTCGGCGCTGCCGGGTACGGCTTGGTCGAAGGCGCGCCGTTGCTCGCGCAGTGCCTGCATCTGCGGTTTGAGGCTTTGCCATTGCGCCTTGACCAGATCGCGGATCTGCTGGTGCTGCGAGTCGGTCAGATCCAGCGTGTGCAGCGCGCGCATGAAGGCCGAGTGCGGGCGATGCTCGCCACGGCCGTGCCAGTGGCCCTGCGGTGTCGCTTCCGCTAGCGGCGGATTCTGGGCCAGCGCGACAGCGGCGCCGCTGCCGAGCGCCGCGGCGAGCAAAAAGCCGGCGAATTTCTTGGTTCTCATCGGTAACTCCTGGTGGATCGGACAGGGTATTGGACACAACCGTTCGGTAACACGACGTTGCGGCGCGGTAAAAATCGGTAAATCTCCGGCCGCGGCGCTTGCCGGCCGGGCGGCAGCGGCCCAAGCTGCCACCGACGCCATACCCCATCGGGAGCGCGGATGCAGGATCGCCTATTGATCGCCGACGACGACCGCGAACTGTGCCGGCTGCTGTCCGACTACCTGGCCGGAGAGGGGTTTCGCGTTGAGGCGGTGCACGATGGCGCGCAGGCGCTGGCGCGCGTCACCGACGATCCGCGCCGGCCGGATCTGCTGATTCTCGACGTGATGATGCCGGGCAAGGACGGCCTCACCGCGCTGCGTGAACTACGCGCACGCCATCGCCTGCCGGTGATCGTGCTGTCGGCGCGCGGCGAACCGATCGACCGTATCGTCGGGCTCGAGCTGGGCGCCGACGACTACCTGGCCAAGCCGTTTCTGCCGCGGGAGTTGCTGGCGCGGGTACGGGCGCTGCTGCGACGAACGCAGCCGCTGCCGGACGAGGAAGTGCTGGTGGATACGCTGCGGCTGTCGCCCGGCGAGCGGCGCGCCTGGCTCGGCGAGGTCGAACTGCAGCTGACTGCCGCCGAGTTCGGTTTGTTGCTGGCGTTGGCCCGGCGCGCCGGCACGCCGGTCGACAAGGCCACGCTGACGCTCGAAGGTCTGGGCCGGCCGATCGAGCGTTTCGACCGCAGTGTCGACGTCCACGTCAGCCGCCTGCGCCGCAAACTGGCCGAGACCGCCGCGTCCGCGCCCAGGATCGAGACCGTGCGCGGGCTGGGTTATCAGTTGCAGCGCGTGCCGAGGCTGCGGACCGGCGCATGAAACGCCTCTACGCACGGCTGTTCCTGTGGTTTTTCGTCGCCAACGTGGCGACGCTGCTGCTCACCGCTTTCATCGGACAGCGCATCGCGCACTCCATCTTCGAACGCAACCAGCCCAACTGGCAGGCGCTGGCCAACGAGGCCGCCGAGCGCTATCGCACCGGCGGACCGGCGGCGCTGGAGCCATGGCTGCACAGGCTGCGTCGCCGTCACATCGACGCCGTGCTGCTCGACGACAGCCGCGACGTCCTCGGCCGGCCGCCGCCAGCGCCTCTGGTCCGGCACCTGCCGGCACTGACGGCGGCGCCCGAGGTGCTGTTGACGCCGCGACCCGAGTTGACCCTAGCCGGCATCGCGGTCGGCGACGGCGCGCATCCGCTGCGCTTCGTCGCCATACGCCGCCTCGAACCGCCGCACCATCATTTTTTCTGGTTGCCGCTGATGATCGAATTGATCGTCTCGCTGCTGGTGATCGCCGTGATCGGCTGGTTCTCGGCGCGCGGCATCGCGCGGCCGGTGGCGACCGTGCAGATGGCGGCGCGGCGGGTGGCCGGCGGTGATCTCTCCGCCCGCATCGGCGCGCCGCTGGCCGGCAGCGAGAGCGAACTGGGCCAGCTGGCGCGGGATTTCGACCGCATGGCCGAGCGCATCCAGGCGCTGGTCGAGCGCACCCGCGGTCTGCTGCAGGACATCTCGCACGAACTGCGTTCGCCGCTGGCGCGGCTGCAGCTGGCGCTGGAGCTGATACGCCGCGGCCATCAAGCCGAACGCGGCGCCCACCTCGCCCAGGCCGAGACCGAGATCGCGCGCATCGACCGTCTGCTCGGCGAGGTGCTGGCGCTGACGCGGATGGAAGCCGGTCTGCCGGAGCGCCTGGACCAGCCGGTGGAACTATCGGAGCTGCTGCGCGAGCGGACCACGGCTGCGGCCGAGGACGCCGCACGTCGCGACATCAGGCTGCGGTTGTCGACGACGCCGGTGACGGTGCTCGGTCAGCGCGAGTTGCTGGCGCGGGCGATCGATAACCTGCTGTCGAACGCCGTCAAATTCAGCCCCGTCGGCGGCGAGGTCGCGCTGTGCCTTGAGCGCGAAGCCGGCGCCGCCGTGCTCAGCGTCACCGATCACGGTCCCGGCGTGGCGGCCGACGAATTCGACCGCCTGTTCATGCCGTTCTTCCGCGGCCGCAACGCGGAGCTGGTCGAAGGCCAGGGCCTGGGCCTGGCGATCGTCGCGCGTATCGCTCGCGCTCACGGCGGCGCTGTCGAGGCCGTGCCCGGACCCGGCGGTGGGTTGCAGATCAGGTTGCGGTTACCGACCACCGCTGTCGGGCTACAATCTCCCGCATGAAACTGGCAACGCTACGCGACGGTAGCCGCGACGGGCGGCTGCTGGTGGTGTCACGTGATCTGGGCCGTGCCACTCCGGCACCGCAGGCGGCGCGCACGTTGCAGCGGGCGCTGGACGACTGGGCGGCGCTGGCGCCGGAACTCGAATCGCTCTACGCCGAACTCAACGACGGCAAGATCGCCGGCACGCTGGCCTTCGACCCGCGCGAGTGCGCCAGCCCGTTGCCGCGCGCCCACCAGTGGGCGGACGGATCGGCCTACGTCAACCATGTGCAACTGGTGCGCCGCGCGCGCGGCGCGCAGATGCCGGACAGCTTCTGGACCGACCCGCTGATGTACCAAGGCGGATCGGACGGTTTCCTCGGCCCGACCGATCCGATCCCGCTGGCCGACGAGGGTTGGGGCTGCGATCTGGAGGCGGAGCTGGCGGTGGTCACCGACGACGTGCCGATGGGCGTGGATGCGCACCGCGCGCGCGATTACATCCGCCTGTTGATGCTGGTCAACGACGTTTCGCTGCGCAACCTGATCTCCGGCGAGCTGGCCAAGGGTTTCGGCTTTTTTCAGTCCAAACCGGCCTCCAGTTTCTCGCCGGTGGCGGTCACCCCTGACGAGCTGGGCGACGCCTGGCGCGACGCCAAAGTCCACTTGCCGCTGCGCTCGGCGATCAACGGCCGGCCGCTGGGGGTCCCGCAGGCCGGGGTGGACATGACTTTCGATTTCGGCCGGCTGATCGCCCATGCCGCCAGAACCCGGCGGCTCGGCGCCGGCAGCATCATCGGCTCCGGCACCGTCTCCAACCGCGGTCCCGACGGCGGGCCGGGCAAGCCGATCGGCGACGGCGGCGTCGGCTATTCCTGCCTGGCGGAGGTGCGCACGGTGGAGACCATCCTCCACGGAGGGCCGAAAACGCCGTTCCTGCGCTGGGGCGATACGGTCCGCATCGAGATGCTCGACGCCGACGGCCGTTCCCTCTTCGGCGCCATCGAACAAACCGTGGTACGCCCGGAAAGCGCGGCGTGATCCGGCTGTACAGCTACTGGCGCAGCTCCGCGGCCCACCGCGTGCGCATCGCGCTGAACTTGAAGGGCCTGGACTACGAAATCGTCCCGGTCCATCTGCTGGAACAGGGCGGCCGGCAGCACCTACCGGACTACGTGCGTCTGAATCCGCAGCACCTGGTGCCGACGCTGGTACATGACGATTTCACGCTCGGCCAGTCGCTGGCGATCCTGCAATATCTGGAGGCGATCGCGCCTGAGCCGCCGCTGGTGCCGCGCGAGCCTCGCGCGGCAGCGCGCATGTGGCAGATCTGTCATCTGATCGCCTGCGACATCCACCCGCTGAACAATCTGCGCGTGCTGCAGTACCTGGAGCGCGAGTTCGCGGTCGATCCGCGCGCGCGCTGGTATGCGCACTGGATCGCGCTCGGCTTCGAGGCTTTGGAGGCGCTGCTGGCGCAGGAGGCGCAAGGCGAATTCTGCTGCGGCGACGCGCCGACCCTGGCCGACGTCTGCCTGGTGCCGCAGGTCGCCAGCGCGCAACGCGTGGCGCTGGACTTGACGCCCTATCCGCGCATCGCCGCCGTCGACGCGCGCTGCGGCCGGCTGGAGACGTTCCGGCGCGCGGCGCCTGCGGCGCAGCCCGACGCACAACCCTAGGCCGTCGATGCCAAGGCGTTGACGGACCCTAGGGTCTGTTGACAATTGTTCGGTCGCTGCGACGGCGGCCCTTTTCGCGCAGCCGCAAGGAACGACGAGCGCACATGGTGGTTCCATGTAAGCGAGGCGTGACGCCACGGGGCGCGAAAAGGGCCCCGTCCCGAAGGGTTGCGGCCCAAATCGCGCCATGCGGCGTTGTCGGCCTTGGCCTTGGAACCACCAACCCAAGTTCCGCAGTTAATCGTGTAAGTATTTGATCTGTTTACACCGAAACAGCAAAAAATGTGACTACACGGTGGCGTTTTCGGGTTTCTGGACGCCGATGGCCTCGAACAGCTCGAGTTGGGTTGTGGTGGCCTTGCCGATGCCGGCGAGGTGTTGCGAGCCGATCTGCACGTGGTGCTGTTGCAGGCGCCGCAGGTGTTCCAGCGCGGTCGTTGGGCTGGCGGTGCTGCCGCTGGCCTTGAGCCGCATGCGCATGACCCGGTACAGCACCAGCGCGAGAAAACAGATCAGCGCATGGGCGCGGATGCGATCGGGTAGCCGATGGAATACCGGCGCGATCTCGATGTCGCTCTTGAGCACGCGAAAGCCGCGTTCGATGTCGGTGAGACTCTTGTAGCGGCTGACGATCTGCCCGGCGCTGAAGTCGGTGACATTGGTCAGCAGCACCAGCTTGCCATCGAAGCGCTCGGCCGCCGCGATGGCGTCGTCGTCCACGTGGTAGCTGAAGCGTTCGGCCTGGTAATCGGCCTTCACGAAGCGGGTCAGTTCGGCCGCCGACACCGCCTTCTGGAAACGGCTGTAGGCGCCGCGATCCGTGGCCTTGCGCCCGCGCTCGGTTTTGCCCTCGTCCTGTACGTCGAGTTTGCGCACCAGGGTTTGCGCAAAGTCCTCCAACTCCTGAATCCGCGCCCGCCGCTTGGCCGCTTGCTCGGCCGCGCGCCGCGGGTCGTGCGCCACCACCAGCCGGTGCTCGGCGAATGTGGCCTCGGCCAGCCCGTCGCTGAAGCGCATCGCTTCCAGCGTACCGCCCAACTCGCCATAGCGCCGTGCCGGCACCGCCAGAATGAACTGCAATTGCCGCTGGGTTTGTTCAGCCACCGCCGCCAGCTCGGCCACATTGTCCAGGCTCAACAGGCCACGGTCGGCCACCACGATCACCCGCTCCACCGCAAAGCGCTTGAGCACCGCCGCCAGCATCGCCTTGAGCGTGCGCGTCTCGGCCACATTGCCCGCATGCACGGTGTGCATCAGCGGTATCCCCTCGGCCGATTGCACCACGCCCAACACGAACTGCCGCGCAATGCCGCCGGTTTCCTTGTTCAAGCCAAAGGCACGCACATCGTTGGCCACCGCGCCCTCGCCGTGAATGCGCACCGTGGTCAGGTCGTAGAACACCACCGCGAGCTGTTGATCGAGCATCGGCCGGATCTGCATGGCGATGCGCTCCTCGACCGCCTCCGACCGATCCATCAGCGCATCCATCGTGCGCAGCAACTGATCGTGGGTTACCGTCGTCGGCATGTCCGGCATCGCCACCGTCTGCAGCCACTCCAGACACCCGAGCTTGGAGTCCGGCGCACACAGCCGGTTGAACACCCTCGCCCGCACCAGTGCCTCGGCATCAAAGCTGCGCCGGGAAGAGCGCAATGCGGTGCGGATGGCCTTGCCGAAACCCAGCGCATTCCACAACCCATGCAGCGCGTAGACATCGCCAAACGCCAACGCCGTGTCGTACTGCGGCACCGGCGCTGCCACCGGTACTCGGCCGAGCGCCCGTTGCAGGCCGTTGATCAGCGGATCGAGTTGGTCGTCGGCCAACTGGTCCAGCCGCCCGAGATTGGCCACCACCCGTTGGCGCACACCTTTTGGCGTGCGAAACGACTCGACGAGCTGCAGGTAGCTGCGGCCACCGGAGCGGGAGATGCGCGTGAACATGTAGCCACGGCATCACATTTATCAATTTACTGTAAAACGTATACGCACAAAAACGTGTGACTACACTACTGACAAAAACCAAGCCTCTGCACGACCGTAACTCATTGATTCCACACAAACCGCCTCAGCGCGTATCGCGAAATCCGCCCACGAACTGCGGAACTTGGGCGGTCTGTCCCCTTGTGTCTTACAACTTTGCGTTGAAAGACTTGACCCCAATGACATTGGAGGGCGCCTTGCGGCACCCGGATTAGAGCAGAGATTTCACTTACGTTACTGTCCGATTAACCGCGGCCGGCTCTGTCTGCGCCGGGGCGGTGGCGGGGACTAATCGCCGAAAAACCAGATCCAGACACGGAACGCGATGGCCGCGATACCCAAGAAGAGAAGTGCGATGCTCGGGAAAAATTGAATGTCAAAGCCGGTTTGAGAGTTGGGAACGATCCGAGCAAAGACGATCGCCCAAGCAAATCCAGCAAGAACCGCCGCGGCTCCAACGGGTAGAAGATACTTTTGGAACGATGCGACCTTGCTGGAACTGATCGTAATCCGCCTTTCGGGCGGATACTTTTTCATCACGGGCCGCACCAGAACCAGCCCAACGGCGATCGCAACAAGGGTTAACTCTGTCAGTCCGGCTGGTTTGGTGCTTGGCCAAAAATGGCTGACGACGACAAACGTCGCTACCAAAATAATGCCCCATGCAATCAGCAATAGTATTATCGTTCGCCTGCTCACGATCTGAGCTCCTAATTACAGTTTGGAAGACCCGCGAGATTGGCCACAGCGTCACCAATGTTGTCCGCAGGATCGTTCCCGGGCACCGCGGGTGGCAGGAAACCGGAGAGAGCTTGATCAACGATAGTTACGATCAGCGGTCGCGGGTCTCCCGCGCCGAGGAGATACGCGCCGGCGCCTAGCTTCACACTCAGCCCGGCTATCGCCGCGACGCCACCCACGGCCACGCCTGCACCGCCGGCTGCGACGATCTCGGGTTGGCCCCCTGCCACTCCAAGACCGGCAAGACCGAAGCCCCCAAGGGACACAAAATCACCAGCAGCCTGCAAGTTTGATCCGAACTGTAGTGCGTTCCGGGCGCGATCCACCCCCGTCCCAGCCGGACAACTGGTGTTCTGCTGACCCTGCTGACCCTGCTGCGCCGCGCTTCCTGCACCCCCTCCACCGCCGCCGCCCTCACTCCCGACGAGTCCTATACTCCCGAGTTCGTGGAAATCTTCGCGGAAGAACGGCGACAACCGAGAAGCGGTGACGGTCACTGCAGGTAGCTGAATCACGCCAGAACCAAAATCGTAAAACACATCATCCAGCCCCGCCGGGTCGATGAAGCGGATCGGATCGTTGCCGACATACACGAACGGATTCACTCCACCCGCCAACCCAACCGGATCCACCTGCAGATAGCGCCCGGTCGTCGGATCGTAGTACCGGTTGAGGTTGTAGTACAGCCCGGATTCCTGGTCGTAGTACTGCCCCGGGAAGCCGAGGTTGAGTCCGCCGAAGCTGTCGGTGACCACGCTGCGGTCGAAGGCGGCGTTGTTGGCCTGCCAGACGAGGGTTCCGCTCGAATTCGTCACCACCTGCGGCCGTCCCAGATGGTCGTCGTGAACGAAGTAGAGGGCGTTGCCGCGGATCACGCCGACCGGCTGGGCCGGCAGGCCGTCATGCGCCGGCAGCCAGACGTATTCGGTGGCCAGCGTGCTGCCGCCGCTGGCGGTTTCGCCGAGCAGGCTGCCGTCGGGGGCGTAGACGTAGCT
>JAGWMX010000018.1 GCA_028871525.1 Gammaproteobacteria bacterium | reverse complement strand
TGCCAACGACGCCCGTCGTCGTCGGACAGCAGCACGATGCCGCGCTCGCCCACCGCCACCAGCCGCCGGCCGGCGCGAGTGATCGCCAGCATCGCGGCGCTGGCAGCATGCACCGAATGCAAAGCCGGCGTCTCGAGTACCGGGAACTGTCGTTCGGTCGATACACCCGTACCAAAGGCCGGCAACGACGTCAATAGATAAAAGCCGAAGCTAACCGGCCACCATCGGCGGCAGGATTGCGGGATAACAATCATGCGTAGCTGGACTCTAAGTCAAAAAACAACCTGATGAAGAAAAACCATCGGCGGAGCCATAAAAGGCTCCACCGATGGTCGCGAACACTTCACCGCATCATCTTGGCAGCCAACGCGTCGGCCGAAAAATCGTCCAGTGGCAGCGGCGGCAACAACTTGTATTGAGGCGTCAGCGGACCATCATCGCCGTTACTGGCCATATTGATAATGTAATAGCCGTTTTGCAGGTCATAGGTACCCCAACTCAACTGGTTGGTGATCCCCGGCATGTCCGGCGCTAGAAGAGGCAAATTGTAATTCGCTTTCCACAATTTTCCCTGCGCGTCCCAACCATCAATCCACAAAATCTGCCAACTGTCCTCGTCGAGATAATATCGCCGATGCGGCACTACGTGACGCCGACCCGGCTTCAGCTTGCCGTCAACGACCCATACCCGGTGCAGCTCCCAGCGCACCAGGTCCGGATTGAGAAAACGTGGCGTCAGCAGTTTGCCGCTCGATACAGCATAAGCGCGGTTGTCATTGTACGGCACGTACATTTCTTTTTTCCCGAGCAGAGCGAACTGATACTCATCTTGTGGGCCGAACAGCATGAAACCGGTGTCGACGAAGCCTTGCCCCGCTTCTACGAAATTTGGCAAATCGTATGCGAACTGAGCGGCGCGACGCACACGACGCTGACCGACCAGATAAAGCCAGATATCACGAACCTGTTTGATGTAATCCATCGGTTCACGTTGTTGAACCGCTTGACCGGCCGACGAGTTCGGTTCCTCGACAAGCGTCACGCCAGCCGACCATAGATGGCTATGAAAACCGGCGAGATCGCGGCCTTTCCAATAATACGGAAACGTGTTTTTTCTTGTCCCGCCAGAAGAGAGATAGCGCGCACCGTTATTGTTCATCACGTAAGCGCGGAATCGGGTGTCAAAGCTCTCGCCGAGCCAACTCAATCGATTGTTCCAGATCGCTTCGGCGCCGCTCTGCGGAATCGGGAATGGAATACCGCCGTAAGCGTTACTGACTCCGTTGCCATCGGAAGTCAACTCGGCCCGCGTGGCATTCTTGAAAGTGTTATCGTAAACCCACTGCGGTGCGGCTTCGGTGCGATGCGTAGGGTAAATCTCCATACTGAAGTCGGGATATTTTCCCAGTAGCGCCTTTTCCCCGTCCGTGAGGCGATCGGCATAGCGCTCCATATTGGCGTGAGTGATGGTGTACAGAGGTTTTTCGTTGGCGAATGGATCCGGTCGAGGTTGCCCGTTCACGTAGCCTTCCGGAACCTTGGTGTAACCTCCGGTCCAAGCAGGGATTGCGCCATCCTGGCTTCCGGCTTTTTCAGCGCCGAGCGGGGTCAGCGTCGTTTTAAGTTTTTCCGCCTGCTCGGGCGACACCGCTGCCAGCGCGATGCCCGCCGTAGCGAGGCCCGTAAATATTGCAGGAATGATTACGGTGAATTTCATTTTGGGCGCTCCTGGAAAGTCGACTAGAAGGTATGGCTGAAATCGATTGATACAAACTTGCGGTCAGCGAGCGTCTGCTTGAAGCTCAGCACCGGAATTGGACCCTTGCCGGAAACAACTTCTGTAACAGGACCGGAGGGTCCAAAGCGGTCGACGAACCTGAAGTTAAAAAACCAAGAAGCTTTGTAAACGAGTCCCAGTCCGAAAGTGACATCACCGCCATGATCGACACCACCGTTGAAATTTTGCACCGCCGACGAACGCCCAAAAGGGTTGTAGCCGAGGCCGATCGGAATATTGAGATCTGTGTTCGGCAGCACTTGGAAATAGGCCGGGCTGAAAACAAAACGCGTCGCCATAGCCGATTTCGTGGTATTCGGGTCCATTGCCTTGGGATTTTCATCAATGGCAGTGCGCATATTCCAGGCGACCTCGGACAAGAATGAACCGCCCTCCCATAGCAACGAAGGCGGCAATAAATAGGTTGCCGACAGGTTGGCATGCAACGTCCGGCCCACTGCATACGCAGGGTGGTCGCTATTGTTAGCGAACCTACCGCGCGCGATTACCTGTCCGTCGCTGACCAAAGGGGTGTTCCAGCGATAGGATATTTCGCTAGCGATGTTGAGCGGGTCTAAGTTGGTACTGATACTGACACCGGCGGTCCTGATATCCTCTGGGAATACGTGAACCAACTGTCCCAATACCCCAGTGCCTAGAGGATCGGCATTCTTTGTCTGAACAAAATAGATCCATGGTGTCTTAGCGCCATATTGCGCAAAATACAGCCCTAGGTCATAAGATTGCGGGCTATAACGCAACTGCAGACCAAATTGACCGGTGCTCTTGGGATTTAGGTTGGGTCCGGCGATCCACTGCCGCGGCCCGGAGGTGGGCGTCAACGGCGGCCCGGCGAAAACTCGTTCGGCACCGTTGCCAAGGAAATCGTTGGGACTCAGGAAACTGCCCGACGCCGGCAGGTGCGTCTCCCGCCACTGGAACTGATAGTACCCGCCGACCGACCACTTGTCAGTTAGTTGTACGATAGTCGATGCTTGCCAAACCGGCAGGATGAGTTCTTTGAACTGCGTGTTAGGTACCGACGTCAGCTTGATCGCGTCGATCGGCTGCTGCGCATCCGCAATACCGTTCTGACCGAAGAACAAAGTCTCGCCGTAAGATAGTGCGTGGCGCCCCAAGCGGACGGTGACCGGAATATTTCCCAACCTGGTTCTGCCAAATAAGAAAGCGTCCAGCAGCTCCGCGCTGTGCCCCATGATGCGACGGGTCTCCTTGGTGAATTCGCCCGGAGGCACACTGAACGCGTTGACAGTCTTCGGTGAATTGTTGTCATTGGGCCGATTGTAAACTGAGTCATACCAACCGTCGCCACTGACACGCACTCCTAAGCTCGACGAATCGCTGAAAGATTTCCGGAAATCGAATTCGGATAACAGACTGAGTCGATTCGACGCCACCCCGGTATCGAAATTTCGGTCGCCATCGTCAAAATTACCGCAGGTGGGGCAACTCACAAGCTTTGGTGATTGGCCACTGACCCGGTATAGAACACTGTACTGCAGTGTATTATCCCACCTCAGCTGCAGACTTGGGTCTCCAGTTTCGAACTGGAATGCCCATGCTGGCGCTGCCTCGATCGCGGCAAAACACATAGCCAACACGGCGGTAACGCGAACTAACGATGTAGTTGTGCTCATTCTATTTCTCCTCCAGCTACATAAAACTTCAAATTATTTATATAAAGACAAGTTTTTAAGTCTCTGTCATCCGAATTAATTTTGCCTCCGACTTTTTCGTGAGACACTCTCATGAAACGCTAAACTAAACTGAGAGGAACGACGATCTTTGGCATTTCCACTTTCTAAAATCCGCTAATCGCATTACTGGTCAGTCAGATAAAATTCCAGCAGGAAGACCAACGGTAAAGAGTGCGAACTGGTTTCTCCCACTCCTCAATAAGGACCGGACCCAATCCGTTCTTCGAGTCCGACTCTAGAGAATTACGAACCATACAGTGCTAGGCGTAGGTGGAGTCCTTCGCACCAAAAAAATGAAATTTCGAAGCTATCACGGCTTGAAGATACAATCCCCCGCCTCTTCGCACGGCTGGGCACGAACCGGGAAAATCAGAGCGGAATGCCCGACAATCCCTGGTCCGCGGCCCGGCACGAGCGGAAGATTGGGAACCGTGCCAATAACACTATCGTCGGAATGGTAATCGAGTTGAACGGCAACCAGATTGACGCCATTGACCGTGTCGAGGGCACAAAACGGAATGGTCAGATCAAGTGCTGCATGACCGTCTTTGTCGGTCGCAAAAGCGTTGGCGCCGCTGCCGCCGAAGGGAAGAGTGGCAAGTGTGCCGTTATCGTTCCAAAAGGCCCACATCGTGTAGATGCCGCCATTGGGAACTAGGTGCCTCGCTTTCAACTCAACCTCGGTGCGATTATCCGGCGTGCAATACATCTTGAGCACTCCCCGCGCCGACAACCACTGGCCCAGCGTGTAGTCACTTTTTAGAGAACCGAAACCAGCCTTGAGCCGACCTGCAACCACTTCTGCGGAAACAGCCCCGATGACACCATCAGAAGACACGACCTCTGGTGTGTCCTGGAAGCGGAGATTTTGATATGGAATGTTTGGCGCGTTTTTGCCGTAGAGGGGGAATCCCGGCGGAGCGATAGTGGCGAGAATCGCTTTATTCGGCGTGGCGCTGTCGATAACAAAGGGGAGAGTTCCATCCGGATTCCACACCCCAACGAACTGGCCGAAGGTAACAGCACCAATTCCTTCGAACGAGAAGACGGTTTTGCCTCGAAGATTGTTGTTACCGGTGATGGCAACACCTGTCGAGCAAATGTAGTACCTCCCAGCATCATTGTATGATGGTGAGGTTTGTCGGGCGGATTTTTCAGCCGTGCAGTCGTGATGCTTCACGCCATACGCCGATGTATCGACATGACTATCGGCAAATACCGGTGCAGAGACAGCAAAACATACAAAGCCAAATACAACTACCGACACCGCACTGCCAGTGAATCGTACAACTGCACGCTTACGCATGGCCTCTCCTCCTGCGTTAATTGAGCCGTTCGAGCGGTCGATTGCATCGACGACCCTGTGAATTCAATCTAGAGCGCTATCCATTGACATTATGTAAAATGGCTGGGGTCGAACTCGCAGGGCTGGTTTCTCCGGGTCGACTCACATATCAGGATAGAGATCAGCTACGCCCACCCTATATGGCACCGTGGCATCGTCGTTTCTTGCCTGGGCATCGAGTACGCAACCCTGGCTGCACAGTCAAAGGAGAAAAACACTCGGCCCGTGATTTGCAACATTCAGCCTGTCCGTGCCGCCCGTATCTGGATTCCCCCACCCGAATTCTCCGCCGTCAGCGGATTGAGCTCGCAAGCCTGTTCCCAGGTGATGATTCCGAGCGTACGAACAAAACTGCCGGCACCGACATTTTCGGCGCACCAGAGGCCCAGTTCGACGATCTCAGAATCGGTAAAATGCTCCTTGAGTTCGGTATAAAAAATATCGTCGTCCGCTTTCTCAAGGTTATGTTTCAGATAATCAGCGAAGCGTAAAGCCACTTTCTCGCGCGCGGACAAAATCTTACTGTTCCCATAGTCCCACACTTCCTGGATTTTCTCTTCGGTGAGGCCCAGTTTCCTTGCGCGTGTGGAACGCACTGTACCGCAATAACCGCAGCGATGCTCGAAAGCGATCTTGACTCGGCAGAGCTCCTTCAAGTCCGCCGGTAGCTCGCCCTCTTCTGTCAGTGCACGCCAGTAGTAGTACCAAGCTTCGCCAGCTTTGCTGCGAAATAGGATGCGCAGCACACGCGGATCAGGTGAGCCAGCTGCCTCGGCATGGGCAATGAAGTGACGGCTGCCTTCGGGGATTGCATCATCGCTCAGAAATTTGAGTCGTGGCATTATCATCTCCTCAACTTCAGTAATCTTTACGTTCTTGACACTGCACTCTTGACCCTACACTGGCAGCACCCTATTTTGAAATGATATGTTTTTATGTTATACATCATCATTCTTGATGAGATACCATGGCTTTTGAGGGCACCGTGTTCAATTTTCGCCAGATACAATCCTTCGTCGCAGTCTATGAGGAAAGATCGTTCACCCGTGCCGCAGAGCGCGTACATGCCACGCAATCCGGCCTTTCAATGCAGGTGGGAAACCTGGAAGCGACCCTCGAACTGCGTCTCTTTGAGCGAACGGCAAAAGGCGTCGTCCCAACGCACGCGGGTGACCGGCTCTACCGCCGCGCCACGGCTATATTGCGAACGCTCAGCGAAACTGAAGCTGAACTAAAGACACTGTCTGGGGACATCAGCGGGCATATTTGCGTGGGACTCATGCCGACCTTCACGTACTCTGTCCTGGCGCCGGCACTGGCGACTTTTATGGCGCGCTATCCCAATGTAGATATCACCGTTATCGAGGGCTATAGCCCAATGCTTTCAGCAGCAGCCGCGCGAGCCGACTTCGATTTTGCTATTGTTCCGGTCGAACAAGGCCACAGCGGTCTGCGTGCACAACCCTTCGGCTCCGATCTTGAGGTGTTGGTCTCGGGAAGCGCGTCATCCGAGTTGCCTCATCTCGCGCCGGTGCGGCTCACTGACCTGCCACCGCTTAAACTTGTGCTGCCGACCCACGGCAACGCACGACGCGAGCGGCTGGAGACCTTCTTCACCGTCAATTCCGTGAAAATCGCCGCGATTCTCGAGATGGACACCATGTCGGCGACCCTTGAACATGTCGCCATCACTGACTGGATGACCGTTCTGCCCGCGACCATCTGCATCAAGGACATCGACGGCGCGGTACGCCGACTCCATCCCATCACGTCGCCGCAAGCAAGCGTCGACTACATGCTGATCGAACCCTTACGCCGTTCTTTGTCGTTACCGGCGACTTTGTTCATGGAAGAGTTGCGTACCGAATTCGAAGCACAACACGCGCGGTGGAACGCCGTACTGGGGAAAACGAAAGCGCTGTCCCGGCCGCGCGATTCGGAAGGCAAACCAGCGCGGCGGCGTCGAAGACAACCTGTCAAACCGCCGCCGGCACGGTGATTCCAGTCCAGACAACTCAATGTTACGGGATTGCAGCGAGACCCCGCGGTACGCGTTGGCGACGGGTGCGAGCTATACCTTCACCCACTCTCCACGTTCTGCCGACAGTCCCACCGCTTCGAGTACCGCCGTGTTGTTGATCGTTTCGGCGTGGGTCAAACGATAGCGGCCAAGCCCCCCCACTGCCGCAGCCCATTCCTCCAGATTGGCACGCACGGGATCAAAGGGCGGCAGCTTGCGCATCTGCTGCTGCGCCCCTTTACGGCACAACGTGAGCAAGGTCTCGCCACCGTGCTGCGGGTGACCCGAATCACGCGCCTCAGCCCACATCTGGTCGCCGAAGAGCGTAAAGCGACCGTAATAAGGGGTAGCCGCAATGGCGCTCACGAAGCCGGTCGCGCCACTTCCAAAGCGCAGCGCGACCGCAACGACATCGCCGGTGGGCAGACCCAACACGCGGTCGGCGCGCGTGGCGCACACCGCCACGACGGGGCCGAGCATCGAGATGAAGAGATCGGTCAGGTGCACGCCCATGCCGGTCATGCACAGCGAGGGGCCTTCCGTCGGTGAGGCGCGCCAGCTGTTCGCGTCGAGGCCGGCCAGCAGGTCGTGCGAGAAATTGGCCTCGGCATGCATCGGCGCGCCGATTTCGCCGTCTTTGATGAGACGCGCAATCTCCTCCATCGCCGGCTCAAAGCGGCGTTCATGGCCAATACCTAGAATTCTGCCCGCTTTAGCCGCCGCCGATACCATGCGCTCGGCACTCTCACGGGTGAGAGCAAGCGGTTTTTCGCAGAAAACTTGCTTCCCGACAGCAAGCGCCTTCAGTACCTGTCTTTCATGCTGAGAGTGCGGGGTACACAGAATGACGGCATTGACGTCGGGGTCGTCGAGAACGGCGTCAAAACCTGAAAGCAGCTTGATTCCTGTCTCTTCCACGAAATCGCGATGCCGGTCGGGATTGCTAGCGGCGAGGCGCACGAAACGTAGACGCTCGCTCCCCTTCATCGAGCGAACGATGTGGCGGCCCCACCAGCCGAGCCCGACTATGGCGGCGTTGAGCATCGTCTGACTTTCCCTCACTAAAGCCGGTTGGCTGGGTAGCGCGGTGCCTCACCCTTTAGGACACTCACCACATCCTCGGCGACCTTGGTCTGCAATTCAAGAAGGGCTTCTTCGGAGTAGAAAGCGGCGTGCGGAGTCAGAATGACATTGTCGCGGCCGAGGAGCGGAGAGTCCGGCGACGAGGGTTCAGATTCGATCACATCGAGCGCCGCTCCTGATATCTCACCGGCGTCGAGAGCGGCAACGAGCGCCGCCTCGTCGATGAGCGGACCGCGGGCGGTGTTGACGATGAGGGCTTCGGGTTTCATGCGTTTGAACGTCGCGGCACCGAACAGATGACGGGTTTCGGCGGTAAGCGGCGCATGGACCGAGATCAGGTCGGAATGTTGGAGCAGCGCGTCGAAATCCACGCGCCCGACACCGAGCGTGTCGAGCACGTCCTGCGGTACGTAAGGATCGTAGGCGATGACGGCAAGACCGAATGCCTGCGCCTTTGGCACGAGCCGTTGCGGGATTTTGCCGAAGCCGACGAGGCCGAGCGTGCGGCCGCGCAGACGACGCATCGGCACCATCGCCTTCATCTCCCACCGCCCGGACTGCGCGAGCGTGTTGCCGAGTGGAATCTTGCGCACCAGCGCGATCAGCAGGGCGAGCGCATGGTCGGATACCTCGTCGAGACAGTAATCCGGGCAGAACACGACCTGGATGCCTGCTTTGGTCGCGGCAGCGAGGTCGATATTGTCGACGCCGATTCCGAAACGGCCGATCACCCTGCACCGATCAAGTCCAGCGATGATCTCGGCGTCGATCTTCGCGTACGTGACCATCACCGCGTCAGCGTCGCGCGCCACCTCGAGGATGGCGTCCTTCATCGGGGACTTCGCCTGGACGAGCGCCGCACCAAGCGCATCCAAAATCTTTGTCGCCGGCTCGAGGCTCGGAAAAACCGTGTCGGTAAGTGCGACCTTCAGTGTCGTCATGCGCGTTTCCCTCGCCTCGATCTTCGTGTGTCTCCCAAGTCCGACAGCCTGCAGGTCAGCCGTGTCCGCAGGGGTTTTAGCTCTTTTTGTTGTATGTGTGAATGCAGACCGGCATGTTCGCGAAAGAATCATCTGCCAACACTTCCCCGATCACTTTGCAACGTGAAGAACCTTTTCCTCGGCAAGGGTTTGTTTTGCGAGAACCACAAACTCGTCATCCGTCATCAACCGTTTGTGCGCAAGTCCCCAGTCCTTGACTGCCGTGAGTACGGTCATCGCTTGTTCCTCGCTGGCGGGGATACGCGCGCGCCCAAGCCACAGCTTGACCGAATCGATGCCCGAGCCCTTGCCCATGACGACCCTGGGCGCTTCCCGGTTGATCAGGCTTGGGCGATAGGGAAAGACTTCGGTCATGTGCTCGTCGCCGCAGTTTATGAGCCAGGTGGCGATGATGCCCGACTCAACGTTGAAGGCATGCTCACCGTATACCGGTCGGTTGCCGGGAATCGGGTGACGGGAAATCTCGCTCACCATCTTCCCTAACGCATACATCTTGTCGAGATTGATGCCGATGTCGATGCCATACATCATGAGCAGCGCAAGTGTCGTTTCCTCCCACGGCACGTTGCCGGCGCGCTCGCCGACGCCGAGCACGGTCGACTGCACGACTTCGACCCCTTCGGCAAGCGCCAGGATGGTGTTGGCGATGCCCATGCCGAAGTCCATGTGAAAATGGGCTTCGAGCGGGCGACCCGGGAAGCGCGCCTTGACCTGGCGCACGAAGTACTGCATCGCGTGCGGCGAGGTGGCACCAAAGGTGTCGACGAGCGCGAGACTGTCCATGTGACCTTCCGTCGCCACCCGTTCGATCAGGCCCAGAACCCAGTTCATCTCGGCGCGCGTGAAGTCGATCGGAAAGAAGACCACCTCAAGTCCTTGGGAGTGAGCATAAGCCGTCGATTCGATCGAAAGGTCGATGGCTTTCTCGAGCGGCCAGCGATAGCCATATTTAATGATATGCTCACTCGCCGGCACCTCCATGACGATGCCCTTGACCCCGGTGTCGACGGCCCGCTTTACGTCTTCAACCATGCAGCGCGAGAAGGCGAAAATCTGTGGGCCGAGATTGCGTTTAACGATCTCCGTGATCGCTCGTGCATCGTCTCTCGAAACCACTGGCATGCCAGCCTCGATACGGTGCACACCCGCTTCAGCCAATCCTTCGGCGATACGAATTTTGTCGTTGAAGTCATAGGCGACACCCGTCTGTTGCTCGCCGTCGCGCAAAGTAACATCGTGGATCTTGATCTTCTTGGGGAAATGCAGACCTGCGCGTACCTCCTCAGAGAAATTCCAAGGGCTTACGAACCAATCTTTGGTCTTCCAAGGTTCAGTAGACACAACCGCTTCTCCATAGAATTAACTGGTTTTCACGATTCAAATTACGCTCTCGGCACCTTCTTTTGAAATGATATGTTTTTATATATCAGATCATCATCCATGATGCGCGCGGTAATGTCCGAAAGTTGGCGGAAATTCGATGGTCGCGATCTCCAGGGGTGGGATGGCTATCCTCAGGCGGCCCGGTCCAGGGCGATGAGGGCATGCAAGGACTGCCAGCCATAGACCTTGCGCGGCCGGGATCTGGCCGCCGGCCGGCAGCGCCCAGAACAGCATGCCGGCAGTCTCGGCGTACGGCAATGCGCACTGCGTCTTGATCCGCCGCTTTAACCCTTCCGCGTGCAGGCGCTCAATGGCGTTTGGTATGCGACGGCGCAGAGTGGTGTGGTCATAGCCCAGCGCGTACAGCAGGGCAACGGTTTCTTCCGACATCGGCCGGCGGGTTCTGGCCTGCGAATTGTTCGTAAATGGTGCCGACGGGGAGACTCGAACTCCCACGGCTTTCGCCGCTACCACCTCAAGGTAGTGCGTCTACCAATTCCGCCACGTCGGCACGGGGTGCGCAGTCTAGCGCTGCGATGGGGTTTTGTCTGTGGCCGCACCGGTGGAAGCGGCGGCCGGCACTTTGGGCGCCGCGGTGAGCGCGTGTGCAGGCGCTGCCGGCGGCGGCACCACACTTGGGCCCGCGGCGGGCTCGGGTGCCGGGCTGCTGCTGATGGCCGGTTTCGGGACAGCCTGCTGCACGCGCGAGACTACGCTGCCGCCGGTATCGCCCCGCACAAAGTAGGCCAGCACCAGCGTCAGGATAAAGAAAGCGGCCGCCAGACCGGCGGTGGCGTGACTGAGAAAATTGGCCGAGCCGCGCGCGCCGAATACGGTGCCCGAGGCACCGCTGCCGAACGCGGCACCGGCATCGGCACCCTTGCCCTGCTGCAGCAGGATCAGGCCGATCAGCGCAGCGGAAACCAGAACCAGCAAAATGACCAGAGCGGTGTACATGATTGGCGAGTGTCAGGAAGCGGTGGCGGCGGCACGCGCAATGGCCAGAAAATCACCGGCGTGGAGTGAAGCTCCGCCGATCAGGCCACCGTCGACGTCGGCGCAATCGAACAGCGCCGCGGCGTTGTTCGGCTTGACGCTGCCGCCATACAAAAGCGCGATTTGATTCGCGATTGTAGCATCCAAGCGCGCAAGACGCCCACGGATAAAGGCGTGCGCGGACTGCACCTGCTCCGGCGCGGCGTTGCGTCCGGTGCCGATCGACCACACCGGTTCATAGGCGATCACCGCATCGCCAAAAGCCGCAACGCCGGTTCGCCGCAACACCGCATCGAGCTGGCGCGCCAGCACCGCCTCGGTGGTTCCGGCGTCACGTTCAGCCAGGGTCTCGCCGATGCAGAGAACCGGCTGCAGGCCGAACTGCGCGGCAGCGGCGAATTTTTCGGCCACGCGCGAGTCGTCTTCGCCATACAGAGTCCGGCGCTCGGAGTGGCCGACGATCACGTAACGGCAACCGACGTCGGCCAGCATCGCGCCGAGGAGCTCGCCGGTGAACGCACCCGCACGGGTCTGCTCACACAGATTCTGCGCGCCCAGGGCCACACCGCTACCGGCAAGCTGCGCGCCGACCGCCTGCAGATACACGGCCGGCGGGCAGATGGCGATGTCCACTCCGTGGCATTCGGACGCGCCGGCGGCGATCGCCGCCACCCGTTCGCGGTTTTCCGCGCTGCTCCCGTGCATCTTCCAGTTTCCCACCACCAGGGGCCTGCGCATCAGGCCGTTCCTGTGCCGATGCCCGCCGCCGCCCGCCGTACTTCGCCGGCGAGTTCCTGCGCCGAGCTGTGCGCCGTGGCCGCGGAGGTTGCCTCGACCATCACGCGCACCAGCGACTCGGTGCCGGACGCCCGCAGCAACACACGCCCGCTTTGGCCGAGCCGCATCTGCAGATGCGTGCAGCAGCGCCGCACGCCCGGATCGTCCAGCCACGCCGCCGCCGGCGCCGGCACCGGCACGTTGATCAACACCTGCGGCAGTTTTTCCAGCCCCTGCAGCAGCTCCGGCAGCGGCTGCTGCGCCTCGAGCATCGCCTCCAGACACTGCAGCGCGGTGACGATGCCGTCGCCGGTGGTCGCCAGGTCCAGCAGCAGAATATGGCCGGAAGTTTCACCGCCGAGCACGCCGCCGCGCTCGCGCAACCGCTGCTGGACGTAGCGATCGCCGACCGCAGTGCGTTCGAAGACGATGCCCAGCGATGTCAGCGCGCGTTCCAGGCCCAGATTGCTCATCACCGTACCGACCACCACCAGACCCTGCAGACGCTGCTGGCGGTGGCGCCGGCGTGCCAGAATCCAGATCAAGTCGTCGCCGTCCAATGCGCGGCCATCGGCGGCAACCAGCAGACAGCGGTCGCCGTCACCGTCCAGCGCGATGCCGAGATCGGCGCCGTGCTCACGCACTGCAGCCTGCAGCGCGCCCAGGTGAGTCGAACCACAGTCGTGGTTGATGTTGAAGCCGTCCGGTTCGGCCGCCACCGCGATGACTTCGGCACCCAGTTCGGCGAATACCGCCGGCGCCACGCGGTAGGCGGCGCCGTTGGCGCAGTCGACCACCAGCTTCAGACCGGCCAGCGAACGCTGTGCCGGGAAACAGCTTTTGCAGAATTCGATGTAGCGGCCGGCGGCGTCATCGATGCGCCGCGCGCGGCCGAGGCGCTCGGGTGCCGTGCAGCGCGGCGGCTGGTCGAGCAACGCCTCGATGCGGGCCTCCAGTTCACCGCTGAGCTTGTCGCCGCCGGGGCCGAAGAATTTGACGCCGTTGTCCTGGTGCGGGTTGTGCGAAGCGGAGATCACCACACCGGCATCGGCGCGCAGTGCGCGCGTCAGATAGGCCACTCCAGGCGTCGGCAACGGACCGAGCAGCAGCGCCTCGGCACCGGCGGCGGCGAACCCCGCTTCCAGTGCGGATTCGAACAGGTAGCCGGAGCGGCGGGTGTCTTTGCCGATGAGCACCCGGGCATCGGATTCGCGCCCCAGCACGGTGCCGGCGGCCCAACCCAGTCGCAGCACGAAATCCGGCGTCATCGGCGTCTCGCCGACCCGGCCGCGCACACCGTCGGTACCGAAATATCGGCGCTCGGGGCGATTCATCGGGCCAACACCGCGGCGGTAACTTTCAGGGCGTCGACGGCGGCGGCGACATCGTGCGTGCGCACGATAACCGCGCCGCGTTCCGCCGCCAGCACGGCGGCGGCGACGCCGGCCGCCAGGCGCTCGCCGGAGGCACGCCCGGTCAGTTCCCCGAGCATCGATTTGCGTGAAATTCCAACCATCAGCGGATACCTCCCGGCAGCCAGGGCCGGAAGCCCGGCCAGCAGCGCGATATTGTGCTCCAGCCGCTTGCCGAAGCCGAAACCCGGGTCGATGCAGATGCGCTCGCGCGCAAGGCCGGCGAGCTCGCAGGCTTCGGCACGGCTGCGCAGGAAACCGCCGACCTCGGCGACGACGTCGCCGTAACGTGGCTCTGCCTGCATCGTCCGCGGCTCTGCCTGCATGTGCACCAGGCACACCGCGGCGCCGGCTTCGCAGGCCGCGGCCAATGCGCCCGGCGCGCGCAGTGCGTTGACGTCGTTGATCAGCTCTGCGCCGGCGGCACAAGCCGCACGCATGACCGCGGGTTTCATCGTGTCGATCGAAACCATGCAGCCGAGCTCGGACACCAGCCGTTCAACCACCGGAATGGCACGATCGAGCTCTTCGGCCTCCGCCACCGGCTCGGCGCCCGGACGTGTCGACTCGCCGCCGACGTCGATCAGTGCGGCGCCCTGCGCCAGCATCGTCTCGGCGGCGGCCAGCGCGGCGCCGGGGCCGCGCCGTCGCCCGCCGTCGGAAAACGAATCCGGGGTGACGTTCAACACGCCCATCACCACCGGCGCGGAAAGATCCAGCGTCCGGCTGCGCAGCCGCAGGCTAGCCATGCTTGAACCGGCGGCGGCGCGATGCCGCAAAAAATCAGACGGCGCCCGAACCCGCGGCGGGCTTGGCCGGACCGGGCGCGATCGCTCCGCCGGCACTGCTCGGCCGCGGCGGTGGCAGCGGCCGATCACGGTCGTTCCAGCTCTCCGGCGGCCCCGGATCCTCGCCGGCCATGATGCGGCGGATCTGTCCGGCGTCGATGGTCTCGTACTTGATCAGCGCATCGGCCATCGCATGCAGCTTGTCGAGATTGCTTTTCAGGATCTCCTTAGCGCGCGCGTAGTTGCGGTCGACGATCTCACGGATCTCGCGGTCGATCGCGTGCGCGGTGTCGTCCGACATGTTCTTGTGCTGGGTGATGCTGCGGCCGAGAAACACCTCGCCGTCGTCTTCGGAGTACGACAACGGCCCCAGCTTGTCGGACAGACCCCACTTGGTGACCATGTTGCGGGTGATGTCGGTGGCGCGTTCGATGTCGTTGGCGGCGCCGGTGGTGACCATATCCGGCCCGAAGATCAGATCCTCGGCGATGCGCCCGCCGAACAACGAACAGATCTGGCTGTTGAGCCGCTGCTTGGACAGGCTGTAGCGATCCTCTTCGGGCAGGAACATCGTCACGCCCAGCGCCCGCCCGCGCGGAATGATCGTGACCTTGTATACCGGGTCATGGTCCGGCACGTTCAGGCCGACGATGGCGTGGCCGGCCTCGTGGTAGGCGGTGAGCTTCTTCTCCGATTCGCTCATCACCATCGAGCGGCGTTCGGCGCCCATCATGATCTTGTCCTTGGCGCGCTCGAAGTCGCTCTGCCCCACCAGCCGCTTGTTGGCGCGCGCGGCGAACAGCGCCGCCTCGTTGACCAGATTGGCCAGATCGGCGCCGGAAAACCCCGGCGTGGCGCGGGCGATGATGTCCGGCTTGACGTCGTCGGCCATCGGCACCGAACGCATGTGCACGCGCAGGATCTGCTCGCGGCCGCGCACGTCCGGCAGCGGCACCACCACCTGGCGGTCGAAGCGGCCGGGCCGCAGCAGCGCCGGATCGAGCACGTCCGGGCGGTTGGTGGCGGCGATGACGATCACGCCCTCGTTGCCCTCGAACCCGTCCATCTCCACCAGCAGCTGGTTCAAGGTCTGCTCACGCTCGTCGTGGCCGCCGCCCAGACCGGCGCCGCGATGCCGGCCGACGGCGTCGATCTCGTCGATGAAGATGATGCACGGGGCGTGTTTCTTCGCCTGCTCGAACATGTCGCGCACGCGGCTGGCGCCGACGCCGACGAACATTTCGACGAAATCGGAGCCGGAAATCGAGAAAAAAGGCACGCCGGCCTCGCCGGCGATCGCTCTGGCCAGCAGGGTCTTGCCGGTGCCGGGCGAGCCGACCATCAGTACGCCGCGAGGGATCTTGCCGCCGAGCTTCTGGAACTTGCTCGGATCTTTCAGAAAATCGACCAGCTCGGAGACTTCCTGCTTGGCTTCTTCGACGCCGGCCACGTCGTTGAACGTGATCTTGACCTGGTCGGGATTGAGCATCCGCGCCTTGCTCTTGCCGAAGCTCATCGCGCCACGGCCGCCGCCGCCGCCCTGCATCTGCCGCATGATGTAAATCCAGACGACGATCAGCAGCAGGATCGGGCCGAAACTGTAGAGCAGCTGCAGGATCCAGGGCGTTTCTTTCGGCAGCTCACCGGTGAACTTGACGTTGTGATCGGCCAGCAGCGCCACCAGCGGATGATTTTCGGTATCCGGACTGATGGTGGTGAAATGCGTGCCGCCCTTGAGGGCGCCGGTAACGTGCTGACCCTCGATCTTGACCTGGTCGACGTTGTTCTGTTTAACCTGGGTCAGGAAATCGGAATACGCAATCTGCGTACTTTCGGTCTGATGGCCGGTGAAGC
The DNA here is from genome assembly GCA_028871525.1 of Gammaproteobacteria bacterium. Taxonomy (GTDB): domain Bacteria; phylum Pseudomonadota; class Gammaproteobacteria; order Nevskiales; family Nevskiaceae; genus SCRT01. Next base: position 20,563 of record JAGWMX010000018.1, on the reverse strand, counting down.
TCTGGAAAACGCTGAGCAACACCACCACCAGCAGCACCCACAACAGCAGGTTTCTACCCAGGTCGTTCACAATCTCGACTCTCGTAATCTCATGGATTAGACACTACACCAGCCGGTAGTTTCTGGCCAGCAGATAAATCTCACGGCTGCGCCGTCGTGAAGCCGTCGGTTTGCGGATCGCCACGCTGCCGAAAGCTGCGCGCGACCGCCTGACGAAATCCTCGAAACCTTCGCCCTGAAACAGTTTGACCAGTAAATCGCCACCCGCCGCCAACCGCGCGCCGGCAAACTCCAGCGCCAGATCGGCCAAACCGATCATCGCCGCCTGATCGGCCGCCGCCACTCCGGAGATATTGGGTGCCATATCGGACATTACAAGATGCACACTGCGCTGCGGCAACAGCGTCCGCACCGTCTCCAGCACCGCTTGGTCGCGGAAGTCGCCCAGAACCATCTCCACTCCCGGCAGCGGCTCGATCGGCAGCAGGTCAAGGGCGATCAAACGCCCCCGTTCGCCCAGCAACGGCCGCGCGTACTGGCTCCAACCGCCCGGCGCGGCGCCCAAATCCACGACCGTCATGCCCGGTTTCAGGATACGGTTCCGGCGCTGGATCTCATCCAGCTTGAAAATCGCGCGCGAGCGCCAGCCGAGCCGCCGCGCTTCGCGCACGTAGAGGTCGGATTCGTGCTCGGCCAGCCAGCGCGCCGAACTGGGTGTGCGTCGTTTTGGCATCGGCGGCCGGGCTCAGAAGAGCCGGACCACGGCCGGCCTATTGATCCGGCAACATGATGTTTGAACAACGTTCTGCTCCAACCGATACCGCCTCCGGTCGATGACGTTGCGAGGTTGCCGGATCAATAGCAAAAACCATGCTCCGTGTTATTGAAGCGGCCGTTGCGCTGCGCGATTCACACACCGCGCTGGCGGAAGGTACGGCACCGGGTTCAAACATTTGCTGGCCGCTTCAATAGCCGCGGCTGGAACCGCCTGCGCAAGCGGCTTCATCCCCGCATCGGGGCACCTCAAATGTACTCCACCCGCACGATCTCGAGCCGACGCGCTCCGCCCGGCGTGCGTACCTCGACCTCGTCGCCTGCGGATTTGCCGATCAGCGCGCGCGCAATCGGCGAATTGACCGAGATGCGGCCGGCTTTCAGGTCGGCCTCGTCCTCGCCGACGATCTGATAGCGCAGCTCCTCGCCGCTGTCGGCATCGCACAGCAGCACGGTGACGCCGAACACGACGCGGCCGTCGCGCGGCACCTGGCCGACGTCGACGACCAGCGCGCTGCTCAGCTTGGCCTCGATCTCTTTGATCCGGCCTTCGGCGAAACTCTGCTGCTCGCGCGCGGCGTGATATTCGGCGTTTTCGCGCAAATCGCCGTGGGCACGCGCCTCGGCGATCGCGGCGATGATTTTCGGGCGCGTTTCGCCTTTGAGAATACGGAGCTCTTCGCGCAACGCCTCGGCGCCGCGCAGGGTCATCGGGGTTTTCATGCCGGATTGGGTGTGGACGTTTGAAGTGAGCGATGCAGATCCTGCAGCCGGCGCACCTGCACCTGGTCGAGATGATCCATCGCCACCGCCGCCGCCAGGGCGCCGGCAATGGTGGTGAAATAGCATAACTTGGCCTGGATCGCCGCGGCGCGGATCGAGCGCGACTCTTCGATCGATACCTTGCCCTCGGTGGTGTTGGCGATGAACTGGATCTCGCCGTTCTTGATCATGTCCACACAGTGCGGACGGCCTTCCTTGACCTTGTTGACCGCCTCCACCGCCAGCCCGGCGGCGGCGATCGTCGCGGCAGTGCCGCGGGTGGCCACCAGCCGGAACCTCTTGGCCACCAGGATGCGCGCCAGATCCACCGCCCGCGACTTGTCGGCTTCGCGCACCGAGATGAACGCGGTGCCGCCGCTGGGCACCACCATGCCAGCAGCCAGCAGCGCCTTGTTGAAAGCCTCGCCGAAGTGACTGCCGACGCCCATTACCTCGCCGGTGGAGCGCATCTCCGGGCCCAGCAGTGGATCGACGCTCGGAAATTTAGCGAACGGAAACACCGATTCCTTGACCGAGTAGTGGCACGGCGTGATCTCGGCGGTCACCCCCTGCTCGGCCAGACTGCGTCCGGCCATGCAGCGCGCCGCGATCGCCGCCAACGGCCGGCCGGTGGCCTTGGACACGAACGGCGCGGTGCGTGACGCGCGCGGATTGACTTCCAGCAGATACAGCTTGTCGCCCTGCAGCGCGAACTGCGCGTTCATCAGCCCCACCACCCCGAGCGCCCGCGCCAGCTTGGCGGTCTGTTCGCGCAGCGTCCGGATCACCTCGGCCTTGAGGCTGTGCGGCGGCAGCGAGCAGGCGGAATCGCCGGAATGCACCCCGGCCTGCTCGATGTGCTCCATGATGCCGCCGATCACCACGTCGCGGCCGTCGGCCAGCGCGTCGACGTCGATCTCGATGGCGTTTTCCAGAAAACGATCCAGCAGCACCGGCGATTCATTCGAGACCGAGACCGCCTCGCGCATGTAGCGATCGAGATCGAAATCGTCGTGCACGATCTCCATTGCGCGGCCGCCGAGCACATACGACGGGCGTACCACCAGCGGATAGCCGACGCGCGCAGCGGCGGCCAAGGCCTGTTTTTGCGAAGTGGCGGTGGCGTTGGGCGGCTGCAGCAGGCCGAGCTTGTCGACCAGCTTCTGGAAACGCTCGCGATCTTCGGCCAGATCGATCGAATCCGGCGGCGTGCCGATGATCGGCGCTCCGGCAGCCTCCAGCTCGCGCGCCAGCTTGAGCGGCGTCTGACCACCGAACTGGACGATCACGCCGATGGGCCGCTCAAGATCGATGATCTCCAGCACGTCCTCGGCGGTCAACGGCTCGAAATACAGCCGGTCGGAGGTGTCGTAGTCGGTGGACACCGTCTCCGGATTGCAGTTGACCATGATGGTCTCGTAGCCGTCGGCGGCCAGCGCTTTGGCGGCGTGCACGCAGCAGTAGTCGAACTCGATCCCCTGGCCGATGCGATTGGGTCCGCCGCCGAGCACGATGATTTTCCGGCGATCGCTCGGATACGCCTCGCACTCGCCGTCGTAGCTCGAATACAGATAGGCGGTGGCGGACGGAAACTCCGCTGCGCAGGTGTCCACGCGCTTGTAGACCGGCCGCACGTCGAGCTTGCGCCGCCGGGCTCTGACGCTGGCCTCCTTGACCCGCAGCAGCCGCGCCAGCCGGCGATCCGAAAAACCCATGCGCTTGTAGCGGCGCAACGCCGCCGCATCGAGCCGCGACAGCTTGCGGCAGGCGATCTCGGCTTCGGTCGCGATCAGTTCGGCGATCTGCTCGAGAAACCACGGGTCGATCCGCGAGGCCCGGTGGATGTCGTCGACGCTGATGCCGGCGCGGAAGGCATCGCCGACGTACCACAGCCGGCACGCATGCGGGATCGCCAGCTCCTGGCGGATGCGCGCCAGCGCGGTCTCGCCATAGCTGCCGTTGCGATGCAGCGCCGCCTGCGGCTCGAAGCCGTCGCTGCCCACCTCCAGCCCGCGCATCGCCTTGTGCAGCGACTCCTGAAAGTTGCGGCCGATCGCCATCACTTCGCCGACCGACTTCATCTGCGTGGTCAGTCGGGCGTCGGCCTGCGGGAATTTCTCGAACGCAAAGCGCGGGATCTTGGTGACGACGTAGTCGATCGACGGCTCGAAAGACGCCGGCGTGATGCCGCCGGTGATCTCGTTGCGCAGTTCGTCCAGCGTGTAGCCGACCGCCAGCTTGGCGGCGATCTTGGCGATCGGGAAGCCGGTGGCCTTGGACGCCAGGGCCGACGAACGCGACACCCGCGGGTTCATCTCGATGACGATCATGCGACCGTCGGCCGGGTTGACCGCGAACTGCACGTTGGAGCCGCCGGTGTCGACGCCGACGCGCCGCAGCACCGCGATGCTGGCGTCGCGCATGCGCTGATATTCCTTGTCGGTCAGCGTCTGCGCCGGCGCCACTGTGATCGAGTCGCCGGTGTGTACGCCCATCGGGTCCAGGTTTTCGATCGAACAGACGATGATGCAGTTGTCACGCTGGTCGCGCACCACCTCCATTTCGAATTCTTTCCAGCCCAGCAGCGACTCCTCGATCAGGATCTCGTGGGTCGGCGACAGATCCAGGCCGCGCGCGGCGATGTCTTCGAACTCCTCGACGTTGTAGGCGACGCCGCCACCGGAGCCGCCGAGCGTGAAGCTCGGCCGGATGATCACCGGAAAGCCGATCTCGGCCTGGATGCGGCGCGCATCTTCCAGCGTGTGCGCCAGGCCCGATTGCGCACAACCCAGGCCGATCTGGCGCATCGCGTCGCGGAACTTCTCGCGGTCTTCGGCCAGGTCGATCGCCTCGCGCGAGGCGCCGATCAACTCCACGCCGTAGCGCGCCAGCACGCCCTCGCGCGCCAGATCCAGCGCGCAGTTCAGCGCCGTCTGCCCGCCCATCGTCGGCAGCAGCGCGTGCGGCCGCTCGGCGGCGATGATGCGCTCGACCGTCTGCCAGCGGATCGGTTCGATGTAGGTGACGTCGGCCATGCCGGGATCGGTCATGATCGTCGCCGGGTTGGAGTTGACCAGGATGACCCGATAACCCTCTTCTCGCAGCGCCTTGCAGGCCTGCGCGCCGGAGTAATCGAACTCGCAGGCCTGGCCGATGACGATGGGGCCGGCGCCGATGATGAGGATGGATTTGAGGTCGGTGCGCTTGGGCATGGACAGAAATCAGTCCGCAAATGAACGCGAATTAACGCAAATAAAGCAACAATCAGATCGGACGAGCATCATCATAGCCCTGCACGATCCGCTTGATTCCGAGTTTCGGCGTGCCAAAATTCAACAGCAATCCAACAGGTTTTCTGCTTGCGCGCAGATCATTCATGAACTGTGCTTCGTGCTCCGTCGTCAGACGCGGCAAGGCTTTCGATTCAACGGCCAAGCCGCCTTCCACCAGAAAATCAGCATCGTAAACGCCGGCTTCTTGCCGCTTATAGAAAACTGCAAGCTGCTTCTCCTGTGCGTAATTCAATCCTTGCTCCGTCAGCTCTACCCACGCGCATTCGCATACACCGCTTCCAGAAAGCCAGCACCCAGTTGGTTGCTGAGCGTTATTCCACATCCGATAACGCGTTCAGAAACTTTCTGTTCCATTTGCGTTCATTTGCGTTCATTTGCCGACTGCATCAAATCCATAAACCTGTCGAACAGGTACCCCACGTCGTGCGGCCCCGGGCTGGCTTCCGGGTGCCCCTGAAAAGTGAACGACGGCGCGTCGAGCATGCGCAGTCCCTGGTTGGTGGCGTCGAACAGCGAACGATGCGTCACCTTGACGTTGGCCGGCAGACTGGCCTCGTCCACCGCAAACCCGTGGTTCTGGCTGGTGATCAGCACCCGGCCGTTTTCCAGATCCTGCACCGGATGGTTGGCGCCGTGGTGGCCGAACTTCATCTTCATCGTGCGACCGCCGGCGGCCAGACCCACAATCTGGTGTCCCAGGCAGATGCCGAACAGCGGCAGCCGCCTGGCGATGAATTCGCGCGATGCCTCGATCGCGTAGGTGCAGGGCTGCGGATCGCCGGGTCCGTTGGACAGCAGCACGCCATCCGGTTTCAGCGCCAGCGCCTCGGCGACGCCGGTCTGCGCCGGCACCACGGTGACGCGGCAGCCGCGGTCGGCCAGCATGCGCAGAATGTTGCGCTTGACGCCGAAGTCATAGACGACGACATGCCGGGACACGGCGAATGCGTCGGCCTCGCGGTTGGTGTCCGGCCGCCAGCTTGCGCGCGTCCACTGGTAGGGCTCGCCACAGCTGATTTCGCGCGCAAGATCGGCATTCTTCAGCCCGCGGAAGGCCTGCGCCGCGCCCTGCGCCCGCCGCGCACTCGGCCGGCCACCGGCCAGGATGCAGCCGCTCTGTGCGCCGCTCTCGCGCAGCCGGCGGGTCAGTTGCCGGGTATCGATGCCGGCGATCGCCACGGTACCCTGCTGGCGCAGCCACTCGCAGAAATCGAGCTGCGCGCGCCACGAACTGGCCGGCCGCGGCGCCTCGCGCAGCACCAGGCCGGCGAGCTGCACGCGCTGCGACTCGCCGTCCTCGGCATTGACGCCGACGTTGCCGATGTGCGGATAGGTCAGCGTGACGATCTGCTGCCGGTACGACGGATCGGTCAGGATTTCCTGATAGCCGGTCATGGCGGTGTTGAACACCACTTCGCCCACCGCTGCACCGGAAGCGCCAACGCTCACCCCCTCAAAAACAGTACCGTCGGCGAGTGCGAGCAGGGCCGGCGGTAGTCGTTTCATGCGGTGGTGGCGGGTTTTGCGACTCGTGCCTGACGCCGGGGCGCCGATAAACGAGAGGGGACCTATGCGTCCCCTCGCTGCAAACTCCGGGCTATTTTACCGGTGCCGCCGCAAGCCGTCCACGTTCGCTTACAGCGCCAGCGCGAACTGGTCGCCGGCGCACGGCGGCACGCGAAAATGCGACAGCTCCGGCCCCGGTCGCGGACGATCGAGCCCGCAGCGCCGGCAGGCGAGCCGGAAACGCTGCGCCAGCAGGCGCGCGAACTCGCCCTGGCCCTTGAACCGGCTGCCAAAGGCGGGGTCGTTGTCGCGTCCGCCGCGCATCTGCCGGATCAGGCTCATCACGTGCGCGGCGCGCTGCGGCAAGTGCGCCTGCAACCATTGCCGGAAAAGATCCTTGACCTCGTAGGGCAGCCGCAGCAGCACGTAGCTGGCCGAAATGGCGCCGACCGCAGCCGCGGCCTCCAGCACCCGTTCCAGCTCGGCGTCGTTGACCGCCGGGATCACCGGCGAAAACATCACCCGCACCGGCACGCCGGCTGCGGCCAGCCGTTGCATCGTGCGCAGCCGCGCCGCCGGCGCCGCGGCGCGCGGCTCGAGTCCGCGCTTGAGGGCGGCGTCCAGCGTGGTCAGGGTGATGCCGACGGCAACCAGGTTGCGGGCCGCCATCGCCGCCAGCAGATCCAGATCGCGCTCGACCAGCGTTCCCTTGGTGACGATGCCGACCGGGTGGCCGAACCGTTCCAGAACTTCGAGGATCCCGCGCGTGATGCCGAGCTTTTTCTCGATCGGCTGGTAGGGATCGGTGTTGGCGCCCAGCGCGATCATCGCCGGCCGATAGCCGGGCTTGCGCAACTCGGCCTCGAGCAGCCGCGCGGCGTCGGGTTTGTAGAACAGCCGGGTTTCGAAATCCAGCCCCGGCGACAAGTTCAAATAGGCGTGACTCGGACGGGCATAGCAGTAGATGCACCCATGCTCGCAGCCCTGGTACGGGTTGATCGAGCAGTCGAAACCGAGATCGGGCGAGTCGTTGTAGGTCATGATCGAGCGCGCCGCCAGCGGCCGCACGATCGTCTGCAGCGGCGGCAACGGCCCGGCCAGCGAATCCCAGCCGTCGTCGATGGCCTCGCTGTTGCGCGATTCGAAACGTCCGGCCGGATTGGACAGCGCGCCGCGGCCGCCCGGCGGCGCGGCACTCATCGCCTCAAGGCTCGATGCGCACGCCGCGCCAGAATGCAACGCGGTCGCGAATCGTGTCCGCCGCCGGCTTGGGCTCCGGGTAATACCACGCCGCATCGGAGTTTTCGCGCCCGTTGACCACCAGCGTGTAGTAATGGGCCCGGCCTTTCCACGGACAAGAGGTGCGCGTGGCGCTGGGCTTGAGGTATTCGGCAGCCACCGCCGACGCGGGGAAATAGTGGTTGCCCTCGACCACCACGGTGTCATCGCTGTACGCGATCACCGCGCCGTTCCAGATCGCTTTCATGTCCGCATCACCCGCCTGCAAGTCCCCGATAAGCTTAGCGCCGAAACGCCGGCGTTTCAGCCGCCGCTTCCGGCGGCCAGGTCTGCCAGCGCCGCATCGGCCAGCCGGTGCAGCGTCCAGTCGGCCAGTGGCCTGGCGCCGAGCCGGGCGTAGAAGTTCCAGGCCGGCTTGTTCCAGTCGAGCACCGCCCATTCCATGCGCACGCAGCCGCGCGCCACCGCGATCTTCGCCAGGTGCCCGAGCAGCGCGTAACCGTAGCCCCGGCCGCGGCATTCCGGCTCGACGAAAAGGTCTTCCAGGTACAGGCCGGCGCGGCCTCGGAACGTGGAGAAATTATGGAAAAACACGGCGAACGCCACGGCCCGGCCGCCGCACTCGCCCAGCACCGCCTCGGCAGCCGGACGCTCGCCGAACAGCGAAGCCACCAGATCCCGCTCGCCGGCTGTGACTTCGTGTGCCATGCGTTCATATGCCGCCAGTGCCCGGATCAGTCGCAGCAGCTCGCCGACATCCTCGCGCCGCGCGGCGCGGATCGAGAATTCCTCCATCGCGCCGCTCCCTTCGTTCATATCCTGACCTGGAAGCCCAGTTCCACGACGTCCTCCGGCGGCAGGCCGTAGAAGGCGGTGGCCGGCCGCGCATTGCGTGACAGAAGGCTGAACAGCCGTTCTCGCCATAATGCCATGCCCGGGATCTCCTGATCCGGGATCGGCGTTTCGCGGCCGACGTAATAGGTGACGTGGTCCAGATCGATGTCCAGCCCGAGCCGTTCGGCCAGCTTCAACGCCACCGGAACGTTGGGTTGCTGCATGAAGCCATAGCGCACGACGATACGGTTGACGCCCGGCGCCACGCCATACAGAGCCATGCGCTCGTTGGCCGGTACCCGCGGCACGTCCAGTATCTCCACCGTCAGCAGCAGCAGATGTTCCTGCAGCACGCGGTGGCGCTTCAAGTGGTGCATCAGCCGCGCCGGCGCGCGGTCCTCACCGGTCAGGAACACCGCAGTGCCCGGGATGCAATGGGGCGGATCCTGCTGCAGGCGCTTGACCAGCATGTCGAAGGATTCGGCATCCTGCCCGAGCTGTTGCCGCAACAGCGCGCGGCCGCGGCTCCAGGTGGTCATCAGCACGAAGACCAGCACCGCCACGCCGATCGGATACCAGCCGCCGTCGGCGATCTTGGCCAGGTTGGCGCCCAGAAACGTCAGGTCCACCACCAGAAAAGCGGCGCAGACGACGGCGGTGAACAACGCGTTCCAGCCGAAGCGGCGGGCGACGAAATACGCCAACACGGTGGTGATCACCATGGTCGCTGATACCGCGATCCCGTAGGCCGCGGCCAGTGCGTCCGAACTCTTGAAGCCCAGCACCAGCCCGATGGTGGCCAGCATTAGGAACCAGTTGACCGACGGCACATAGATCTGTCCGTGCTCCTCGGACGAAGTCTGCACGATGTTCATCCGCGGCAACTGTCCCAGCGTCACCAGTTGCCGCGTCAACGAGAAAGCCCCGGAGATCACCGCCTGCGAGGCGATGATCGTGGCGGCGGCAGCCAAGGCCACCAGCGGATAGATCGCGAGGCCCGGCGCCAGCTGGTAGAACGGCTGATGCACCGCCTGCGGCGAAGCCAGGATCAGCGCGCCCTGCCCGAAGTAGTTGAGCAGCAACGACGGCAGCACCAGCAGGAACCAGCCCAATCGGATCGGCCGGCGGCCGAAATGGCCCATGTCCGCGTACAGGGCTTCACCGCCGGTCACCACCAGGAACACCGCGCCCAGCATCAGGAAACCCGCTCCACCGCGATGCCGGAAAAATTCGATCGCATACCAGGGATTGAGCGCGCGCAGCACGCCGGGATGCATCAGAATGCCGCGCACGCCGAGAGCCGCCAGAGTCAGCAGCCAAAGGCAGATCACCGGCCCGAACAGGGCGCCGATGCCCCCGGTGCCGCGCTTCTGCAGCAGGAACAGACCGACCAGGATGGCGATGGTCAGCGGGATGACGTAAGGCTCGAATGCGGGGGTGGCGACTTTCAGCCCCTCGATTGCGGACAGCACCGAGATCGCCGGCGTAATGGTGCCGTCGCCGTAGAGCAACGCCCCGCCGAACAGACCCAGCAGCATCAGCAGGTAGCGCCCCGATCGGCGGTGCGCCCGCCACGGATTGAGCAGCGCCACCAGGGCGACGATACCGCCTTCGCCCTTGTTGTCGGCACGCATGATGAACAGCAGGTATTTGACCGAGATCACCAGCAACAGCGACCAGACGATCAGCGACAGCACGCCGAGCACGTCGTCTGCCGTCGCCGGAACCGGGTTGGCGCCGAAAAAACATTCGCGCAGCGCGTAAATCGGGCTGGTGCCGATATCACCGAAGACGATGCCCAATGCCGCCAGCACCAGGCGCGGCAGCCTCGACGGCTGTTCGTCTCCGGGCCAGGGTTCGCTGCCGCCGCCGTCCTGACTCACCGGGCGCCGCCCGGGCCCGCATCCAGCCCCAGCACCTCGCGCATTCCATAGAAACCCGGCGGCTGTGCCGCCAGCCAGACGGCGGCGCGCAGCGCGCCACGGGCGAAATTGGCGCGACTGGTGGCGACATGCCGGATCTCCATGCGCTCGCCGGCGGCGGCGAAGATCACCGTGTGCTCGCCGACGATGTCGCCGGCGCGCAGCACCGCAAAACCGATCGCTGCGTCCGGTCGCTCGCCGGTGTGGCCGTGGCGCTGCCAAACCGCCACTTTTTCAAGCACCGTGCCGCGGGCATCCGCCACCGCCCGGCCCAACGCCAGGGCGGTGCCGGACGGTGCGTCGACTTTGTGCCGGTGGTGCGCGTCGAGGATCTCCACATCGTATTCGATGCCGAGGCGGGCCGCCGCCTGCGCCACCAGGCCCAGGCACAGGTTGACGCCGATGCTGAAGTTCGCCGCCTGGCATACCGCAACGCGCCGCGCCGCCCGCTGCAGCGCGATTTCAGTCTCGGCGTCCAAACCGGTGGTGCCGCTGAGCAGCGGCCGGCCGGCGGCGGCGGCGGCTTCGGCTGCCGCACGGGTACCCTGTGGCCGCGAGAAATCCACCAGCACGTCGCAGCGCTCGACGGCTGCGTCGAGGTCGTCGGACACCGTGATCCCGAGCTTTCCGGCGCCGGCGAGTTTGCCGGCGTCCACGCCCAGCAGCGGATCGCCGGCCACTGTGACCGTCGCGGCCAGAGTCAACCCCGGCGTGGCGGCAATCGACTCGATCAGCGCCCGCCCCATGCGGCCGGTGGCGCCGAGCAGAGCCAGACGTAACGGTGCGGACATTGGCGACCCTCATGCCGAACAATAGACGCTATGGTGCGTGCGTGTGCGGTGCGCTGCCAAGCAGCAGATTGCCGACCGCGCTCCTTCAGGGCTTGATATGCGCCTCGAAAAACGCCCGCGCCTTGTCCAGCCAGCTGCTGGTCTGTGGGCTGTGACGACTACCGCCGGCCTCCAGCGCCTCACCGAGCCGGCGCAGCAGGTCGCGTTGCTTGCGGGTCAGGTTAACCGGGGTTTCGACGACGACGCTGCACAGCAGATCGCCGGGCGCCCCGCCGCGCACCGACTTGATCCCCAGCCCGCGCAACCGGAATACCTTGCCGTTCTGCGCGCCCTCGGGAATCTCCAGCTTGGCACGGCCGGACAGCGTCGGCACCTCGACGGTACCGCCCAGCGCGGCGACGACAAAACTGACCGGCACCGAGCAGTAGAGATCGCTGCCGTCGCGCTCGAACAGCTCGTGCGGCCGCACCTGCACCTGCACGTACAAATCTCCCGGCGGCGCGCCGCGCTCCCCGGGCTCGCCTTCGCCGGTCAGCCGCACGCGATCGCCGGTATCGACACCGGCTGGAATCCTGACTTCCAGCGTCTTGTCGCGCCGCAGCTGTCCGGAGCCGCGGCAAGTCGCGCACGGATCGGCCACTGCCGCACCACGGCCGCGGCAGGTCGGGCAGGCCTGCTGTAGCACGAAGAAGCCCTGCTGCACCCTGACCTGGCCTGCACCGTGACAGGTGTGGCACTCCGGCGCGGGTCGGCCGTCGGCGGTGCCGTGGCCGCCGCAGGCGCTGCAGCTGGACAACGACGGAATGCGGATCGTTTCGGTGGCGCCGGCAGCGGCTTGCTCCAGCGTCAGCTCGATACGGTAGCGCAGGTCGGCGCCGCGGCGCGGTCCGGCACGCCGACCGCCGCCGAAGATCTCCGAGAAAACGTCGCCGAACAGATCGCCGAAACCGGCGCCAAAGCCGCCGAAACCGCCAGCGCCAGCAGCGCTCGCCCGCTCCAGCCCTTCGTGGCCGTACTGATCGTAGATTGAACGCCGGCCGGGATCGCTGAGTACGTCGTAGGCCTCGCTGACTTCCTTGAAGCGCTCCTCGGCCGTGTGATCTTCCGGGTTGCGGTCAGGATGGTATTTCATCGCCAGCCGGCGGTAGGCTTTCTTCAGTTCCTCTTCGCCCGCGGTGCGATCGACCCCGAGCACTTCATAGTGATCGCGCTTGCTCATGGTTATTCAAGGCATCGTTATTCAGGGCAGCACTTTTTCGAAACGGCGATCCGGGACAAACCGCAGCGCCGCCACCAGCACGTACAGCAGATCCGAAATCCAGGTCCGCCAGAACGCGCAGACGACACCGGCGAGGTAGAGCAGCGGGGAAATCTTCCCCTTCAGGTCCCGGTCGAGCGCCCCGGCCAGTGCGGAGTTCCTGCCATCGGCGGCGACACAGCTGCGCTGCAACAGGAGCCAGGCCAGCGCCGCCGCCAGCAGCACCGCCCCGTAGGTCGCGGTCGGCAGCGCCGCGAAATGATTTTCGCCCATCCAGCCGGTGACGAAGGGCAACAGCGACAACCAGAACAGCAGGTGAAGATTGGCCCACATCACCCAGCCATTGATGCGGCCGACGGCGTGCAGCATGTGGTGGTGGTTGTTCCAGTAAATGCCGACGTAGACGAAACTCAACACGTAGCTCAGAAATACCGGCAACACGCCCGCCAGCGCGGCCGGGTCGGTACGGTGGGGGACCTTCATCTCCAGCACCGTGACCGTGATGACGATGGCGATGACCCCGTCGGAGAACGCCTCCAGCCGCGTCTTGGTCATTGGCCGCGCCCCCCTTGCGCAACACGACGCCCCCGCAACCAGGGGCGTCGATCGGGATCCAGCCGTTTACTTGTTGTCCTTGACCTCGGAAAACTCGGCATCGACGACGTCGCCTTCCTTGGTCTTCTCGCCAGCCGCCTCGCCGCCGGCCGCGGCGCCGCCTTCGGCGCCGGACTTGGCGTAGGCGCGTTCGGCGATCTTGGCGGAGGACTCGGCCAGCTTCTGGGTCTTGGCCTCGATCTCGCCCTTGTCGTCGCTCTTGAGCACCTCGCGCAACGCCGCCATCGCGTCCTCGGCCGCCTTGCGCTCGTCGGCCGGCACCTGCTCGCCCAAATCCTTCAGCGACTTCTCGACGGCGTGCAGCATCTGGTCGCCCTGGTTGCGCGCGGTCACCAGCTCGTTGAACTTGCGATCTTCCTCGGCGTGGGCCTCGGCATCCTTGATCATCCGCTTGATCTCGTCCTCATTGAGACCGGAATTGGCTTTGATGACGATCGACTGGGACTTGCCGGTGGCCTTGTCCTTGGCCGAGACGTTGAGAATGCCGTTGGCGTCGATGTCGAAAGTCACCTCGATCTGCGGCATCCCCCGCGGCGCCGGCGGAATATCGGCCAGGTCGAATCTGCCGAGGCTCTTGTTGGCCGAGGCGATTTCGCGTTCGCCCTGCAGCACGTGCACGGTGACCGCGCGCTGATTGTCGTCGGCGGTGGTGAAGGTCTCCGACTTGCGGGTCGGAATCGTGGTGTTTTTCTCGATCAGCTTGGTCATCTTGCCGCCGAGAGTCTCGATGCCCAGGCTCAATGGGGTGACGTCGAGCAGCAGCACGTCCTTGCGCTCGCCCGACAGCACCGAACCCTGGATCGCGGCACCCACCGCCACCGCCTCGTCGGGATTGACGTCGCGGCGCGGCTCGCGGCCGAAGAAACTCTTCACCGCCTCCTGGACTTTCGGCATCCGCGTCTGGCCACCCACCAGGATCACTTCTTGGATGTCGGCGGCCGTCAGGCCGGCGTCCTTCAGCGCGATCTTGCACGGCTCGACGGTCTTGGCGATCAGTTCCTCGACCAGCGACTCCAGCTTGGCGCGCGTCAGCTTCAGATTCAGATGCTTCGGGCCGGAGGCGTCGGCGGTCACATACGGCAGGTTGATCTCGGTCTGGGTGGTCGAGGACAGCTCGATCTTGGCCTTTTCGGCGGCTTCCTTGAGGCGCTGCAGCGCCAGCGGATCTTTTTTCAGGTTGATGCCCTGCTCTTTCTGGAACTCGCTGGCGATGTAGTCGATCACGCGCAGGTCGAAATCCTCGCCGCCGAGGAAGGTATCGCCATTGGTCGACAGCACCTCGAACTGGTGCTCGCCCTCGACCGCGGCGATCTCGATGATCGAGATATCGAACGTACCGCCGCCGAGATCGTAGACGGCAATCTTGCGGTCGCCCTTGACCTTGTCCAGACCGAAAGCCAGCGCCGCCGCGGTCGGCTCGTTGATAATGCGCTTGACCTCCAGCCCGGCGATGCGGCCGGCATCCTTGGTGGCCTGGCGCTGGCTGTCGTTGAAGTAAGCCGGCACCGTGATCACCGCCTCGGTGACTTTCTCGCCGAGATAATCCTCGGCGGTTTTTTTCATCTTCATCAGCACCTGGGCCGAGACCTCCTGCGGCGCCAGCGTCTTGCCGCGCACGTCGATCCAGGCATCGCCGTTGGGCGCCTTGGCGATCTTGTACGGCACCATGTGGATATCTTTCTGCACGATCGGCTCGTCGAAACGCCGGCCGATCAGCCGTTTGACCGCATACAGCGTGTTGTGGGGGTTGGTCACCGCCTGCCGTTTGGCCGGCCGGCCGACCACGATCTGGCCATCATCGGTGTAGGCGACGATGGACGGTGTGGTGCGCTCGCCCTCGCTGTTCTCGATGACCTTGGGGGTGCCGCCCTCCATGATGGCGACGCAGGAGTTGGTGGTCCCCAGGTCGATGCCGATGATCTTGGCCATTTGCTGTCTCCGAGATAACTTTGATTCGTGTGCCCTAGTTGTGTGCCGACGCGGCCGATTTCAAGCGGCCGGCGCCGGATTCCGCGCCGCGGGCGGCCTGGCGACGACGACCCGCGCCGGGCGCAACAGGCGTTCGTGCAACCGAAAACCTTTCTGCATCACCTCGACCACATGGTTGGCCGGCACCGCCGCGGTTTCGACCGTCGACACCGCTTCATGCTGCTGCGGGTCGAACGGCTCGCCGCGCGGATCGATCGGCCGCACACCGTGACGCTCCAGCACCGTCAGCAGCTGGCGCTGGGTCAGTTCCATTCCCTCGGCCAGGCTGTGTGCGCTGGCCTGCGGCGCCCGCGCGGCTTCCAGCCCCAGCAGCAGGCTGTCGCAGACGCCCAGCAGATCCATGGCCAGACGTTCGGCGCCGAAGCGGGCGGTGGCTGCGGCGTCGCGCTCGGCGCGCTTGCGCTGATTCTCGAGCTCGGCCAGCGTGCGCAACTGCCCGTCGAGCCGGCTTTTGAGCTGCTCGATCTCGACCTGGGCCGCAGCCAGCGCCTGGGCCGCCGAATCCGGCTCGGCGAGCTGCTCCGGATCGGTGGATACCGGGGTCGGGTCAGGTTCAGCCATCGGTCGATGCTCTCTTCTCTCGTTACGGTTGCAGATCACTGCGCAAAAGCCACAAAAAAGCCCGCCGGCGACAGGCGCACGACTTCGCCGCCATACCCTACTTTCCCAAACGGATGATGGGTGTCAGCTTCCGGCTTTCAAGCCCGTGGCCAGCGCCAGCGCGGTTTCGGCCACCAACGGAATGATACGATGGTAAGCCATCCGTGTCGGACCGATCACGCCGAGGACGCCGGCGACCTGGCCGTCGATGAAATAAGGCGCGGTCACCACGCTGCACTCGTCGAGCACCTGGTAACCCGACTCCTCGCCGATGAAAATCTGCACCCCAGAGGCTTGCAGGCATTGTTCGAACAGCGCCAGCATTTCGCGCTTGCGGTCCAGCGCCTCGAACAATTCGCGCAGACGTTTGACGTCGGTCAGTTCCTGGTAGGCCAGCAGGTTAGAGCCGCCGGCCAGCACGTAATCCTCCTCGCTGTCATCGCCCAACGCCCAGGCGGCGACTTTCGCCGCTTCCCGCAGGTGCTGATGCACATGGCTTTGGGCCGCCAGCGCGTCGGCGCGCAGCCGATTGCGCAGCGTCGGCAGATCCAGCCCGGCGAAGTGCTCGTTGATGGCGTTGGCGTAGCGTTCCAGCTCCGCAGCCGAGTATTCGCGCGCGGTGGAGATCACGCGATTCTGCACTTCGGCGTGATTGACCACCAGGATCGCCAGCACCCGCCGTTCCGACAGCGGCAGGAATTCGATGCGGCGCAGCGTCGCGCGGTTGCGCTTGGGCACCGTAACCACTGCGGCCATACCGGAAAGCTGCGACAGCAGAGCGCTGGTTATCTCCGCCAGATCGCACGTCGGCCCCCCGTGTCGCAACAGTTCGCGCGCAATACGCTGCACATCGCGCTCGGACAGCGGCTCGGGCGTCAACAGCGAATCAATGAAGTAGCGATAGCCGAGCTGGGTCGGCACGCGTCCTGCCGAAGTGTGCGGGCTGCGGACGAAGCCAGCCTCGTCAAGATCCGCCATGACATTGCGGATCGTCGCCGGCGACAGATTCATGTGCCCGGCGCGCGCCAGCGTGCGCGAGCCCACCGGCTGGCCGTCCTGCACATAGCGCTCCACCAGCAGCTTGAGCAAATCCGCGGCACGGGAGTCCAGCCGTTCGGCCATCGCCACACCTCTACGCACAACACTCAAGACGCTACATAGCGCCTCGGCGAAAAAAGTGTCAAGCGCGCGGCGGCGGCGAGTGCATGCCGGGTTTCATGCTAATTTCCGGTTACCGCCGGACCGCCAGCGGATGCTCGAATGCCAGCCCTGAAGACCATCGGAATCATCGCCAAGCGACGCGATCCGCGCGTCATGCCGACGCTGCTGCGAATCTGCCGGGCGCTGGTCGGCCGCGGCGCCGACGTGCTGATCGACGCCGACCCGCCGCCGCGCACGCTGCCGCCCGGCATGCGTGCCGTCAGCCGCGACCAGCTGGCGCGGTCCTGCGAGCTGGCGCTGGTGATCGGCGGCGACGGCACGCTGCTCGACGCCGGCCGCAGCCTGGCGCCTCACGACGTGCCGCTGCTCGGCATCAACCAGGGCCGACTCGGCTTTCTGACCGACGTCCGCCCGGACGACATCGACGCGGTGCTGGACGAAATCGAGCGCGGCGAAGTCAGCCAGGAGTCACGGCTGATGCTGGCGGTCTACCCGACGAGCAACGGCGGTGACTTGCCGCGGCTGCTGGCGGTCAACGACGCGGTTCTGCGCACCCTGGCCAGCATCCGCATGCTGGACTTCCAGACCTGGCTGCGCACCGCCGGCGGCGACTGGGAATTCATCAGCCGTCACCGCGCCGACGGGCTGATCGTCTCCACCCCGACCGGCTCGACCGCCTATGCGCTGTCCGGCGGCGGGCCGGTGCTCCATCCGGACCTGCATGCGCTGGCGCTGGTGCCGATCTGCCCGCACACGCTGTCCGATCGGCCGGTGGTGGTGCCGGCCGATCGCCGCATCCGCATCGTGTTGCGGGCTGACACTGACGGCGCGGCGCTGACCTGCGACGGCCAGGTGACGCTGCCGCTGGCCGGCGGCGATTGCATCGAAATCGAGCGCTGCGAGCACCCGCTGCGGCTGATCCACCCGCGCGGCTACGATTATTTCGATCTCCTGCGCGACAAACTGCGCTGGGGACATGGGCCGGAACAGGTTCCGTCGGAGAGGCTGTAGGCGATGCTACGGCAGCTGACGATCCGCGACCTGGCGGTGATCGACCGCCTGGAACTGTGCTTCGCTCCGGGTTTTGCGGTACTCACCGGCGAAACCGGCGCCGGAAAATCGATCCTGATCGACGCCCTGGGTCTGGCCCTGGGCACGCGCGGCGACGCCGCAACGGTGCGCGCCGGCCGGCCGCAGGCCGAGGTGGTGGCAGAATTCGAATTGCACGACGCCGATACCGCGCGCGGCTGGCTGATCGCGCAGGACCTCATCGACCCCGACGATCCGGACCGCTGCGTCCTGCGTCGGCTGCTGCCGGCCGACGGCCGCAGCCGCGCCTTTGTCAACGACCGGCCTGCGGCGCTGGGAGCACTGCGCGAACTCGGCGAGCATCTGGTGGAGATCTTCGGTCAGGGCGAAAGCCGCACGCTGATGCGCGTCGAGGTGCAGCGTGACCTGCTCGATCGCTACGGCGCGCATGACCAGGCGCTGGCCGCGACCGCACAGGCCGCCGCCGAGCTGGCGCGCGTCGAACGCGAGATCAAGCGTCTACAGCAATCCACGGCGCACGATCCGACACACGGCGAATTCCTGCGTTTTCAGTTGCAGGAACTGGAATCTCTGGGGCTCGGTGACGGCGAGCTCGCGGTACTGGAAAGCGAGCACAAACGCCTGGCCAACGCCGGCCGGCTGCTCGAAGAAGGCGATCACGCCCGGCAACTGCTGTACGGCGGTGAAACCTGCGCTTACGACCAGCTTTCCGTGGCGTTGAACCTGTTGCGCGGGCTGTGCGAATTCGAGCCGACGTTTTCCGCGGTGGCCGAGACGGTGTCCGGCGCACAACTGCAAATCGACGACGCGGCGAGTTCGCTGCGCCGGCTGATGGATCGCTTCGACCTCGATCCGGCGCGGCTGGTCGAGGTCGAGCGCCGCCTGGCGGCGATCCACGATCTGGCGCGCAAGCACCGACTGCGCGCCAGCGAGCTGCCCGCCCTGCAGCGGCGCCTCGGAGAAGAGCTACGGGAGCTGGCCGGTGCGGAACAGGCACTGCAACAGCTGATGGCCACGCACGCGACGGCGGAAACCCGCTATCGCGAGATCTGCGCGCGGCTGAGCGCTGCCCGTCGCGCCGCCGGGCCGAAGCTGGCGCAGGCGGTGGTGGCGCGGTTGCGCCGTCTGGGGTTGCCGCATGCACGCGTTGCCGTGACCCTGGAACAGACGCAGCCGGCGCCGGTCAGCGCGCATGGCGTCGACCAGGTGCGTTTCGATTTCTCCGCCAACCCCGGCCAGCCGCTGCGCCCGCTGGCGAAAGTCGCCTCGGGCGGCGAGCTGTCGCGGCTGGGACTGGCGATCCAGGTCTGCGCCGGCGGTGACACCGGCATTCCGACGATGGTCTTTGACGAGATCGACGCCGGCATCGGCGGCGGCGTCGCCGAAGTGGTCGGCGCGGAATTGCGCGCGCTGTCCGCGCACCGCCAGGTGCTGTGCGTGACGCATCTGCCGCAGGTTGCCGCGCACGGCGTACAGCATTTCGGCATTCGCAAACAGATCCGCGGCGGGCAGACCTTCATCCGCGTGGAGGCGCTGGATCGAACCGCGCGGATCGACGAGCTGGCGCGGATGGCCGGCGGCCGCGAAATCACCGACACCGCCACCGCGCACGCACGCGAAATGCTGGACAAGGCCGGCGGCTGACCGCCGTTCAGCCGCCGGCGTCGCGGCGGTGCAGATGGGGGCAGTCGCGACGCTGGCAATCGCCGTACATGATCAACCGGTGTTCGATCAAACGGTAGCCGAGCTCCTTGGCCTTGTCCCGCTGCCGGCGTTCGATTACCTCGTCTTCGAACTCGTCGACCTTGCCGCAGCGCACGCAGACGATGTGATCGTGATGGTGGCCACGATCGAGCTCGAACACGGCGTGCCCGTCTTCGAAATGATGCCGGATCACCAACCCCGCGGCCTCGAACTGCGTCAGCACGCGATAGACCGTGGCCAGCCCGATCTCCTCGCCGGAATCCAGCAGCCGCCGGTAGATCTCCTCGGCCGACAGGTGCCGGGCGTTGTCGCTCTCCAGCATGTCGAGGATCTTCAGCCGCGGCAGCGTGACCTTGAGCCCGACGTTGCGCAAATCCTGTGATTCCACGTCCGTCACCTGCCCGCGATTCGCGTTATTATCATCCCATCCGGCGCCATCGAAAACCCATGCGTTTCATCCTCATCGCCTTGCTCGCTTTTGCGGCCAGCGGCTGCGTCGTCGTTTACCGGCTGCCAACCCGCCAGGGCAACGTCATCGAGCAAAGCAAGCTCGATCAACTCAAGCTCGGCATGACCCACGAACAGGTTCAATACCTGCTCGGCACGCCGTTGGCGGCCAGCCCGTTCGACACCCATCGCTGGGACTATGTGGGCTACTACCGCAGTCCGCGCGGGCAGGTCTCCGAACGTCAGGTTCGGCTCTATTTCGACGGCGACAAGCTAATACGCATCGAACACTCGCAACTCAACGCCGACGATAAAGTGCTGGAGCTGTCGCCGCCGGACACGAAGACCCTGTCCGAGGAAGCAAAGCAGAACAAGGCGCAGGATTCCGGCGCCGCCGGCGCGGCGGGCGACAACGGCGACTCCAACCCGCCGTAGCCAGCGTCCGGGGCCGAGCCGCCACGGCGTCGGGCGGACTAACCCACGGCGCGGCGCCGGCGTGCGGTTTTTGCATCCACCATCAATGGCCGATAGATTTCCAGCCGGTCGCCTTCGGTCAACAGATGCTCCGGCGCCACCTGGCGCCCGCGGACGCCCAGCGGCGGCAGTTGCCTTCGCCAC